>JAYTOT010000165.1:0-156679 GCA_043747645.1 Pseudomonadota bacterium
AATCTCCGTATGATTAACTAAGTTGAGTTTATTTATATATTAAATTAATCTTTAAATCAAGATATTATTGTGCTTATTTTCTTAAATTAAGAGCATTGATAACTCAATGCTCGAACCCGGAACTGCCATGTTTATGATTTGAATTTTTACGCGGGGGTCGTTTATTAATGCAATCAATCGTTGTCCAAATGCCCTCGAAGGCCCAAGGGCTTTTTCACCCACTGCATTTAATTTAAATTCACCCTCAGGAGACGCTGGAATATTATACCCTTCTCCACCAGAAACCCATTCTTTCGTGCGATTCATTTTAAATAAATTCGATACTGGAACGCGGTCTTCTTCTGCAATGGGCCCCATTCCTGCCATGTTACTTTGTCCAAGCAAAATAAATGTCCAGCGAAAACTCTGTTCTGTGGCTGTATCTGCGGCGGGTAAAGTCGCATTTTTGGGGTCTCCGATAGGCTGTGACTGAGGCTTTGAATCCACAACGGTGGGCATTTTATCAACCGGCATAACACTTTTATCTGTAGTCTGAATTGCACCAGGCATTTGCGCAGGCGCAGGAATTCCAGGTACTTGCTCTTTGACATCGCCAGACGACCTACCTGGCGTAGAAAACTTTGTAGTTTGTATTGCTTTTGTCTTCAAAACAACTGAACCATCTGCAGATTTTTTACCCGACTGCGGCGCACCAGAATCGCCACGATTTGTATAGGCCACATCGGAAAGTTTTTCGCGAGAAGTAGAAATCCCAATGCCTCCTGAACTTGCATTTTTGTCGTTACCGCACGATACCTAAGGGGACAAAATCAATAATTTAATAAATGTATTCACAAGTCGCATTCATTTGCCCATCTGTTAAATTTCACAATGAAATCTTTATGACCCATTTATAAGATTACTATCGACTGCAATTGACTTATAGTTGAATACTAAAAATTACTTTATTAAAATCAACGATTTGTTGAGGTCAAAGAACACTGGTCTGATGAATTGAGGAGTGTTACGTATTGACTTCTCCATCTCAATACTTTCTCTTGATAGGCACGATTTGGATTGTAATTTCGCACCAATTGTTTAGGTCGGTGTAAATTATCCTTAAAAGAAAGCGCGCCTAATACATATAAAGCATGGGAATTGTATTTCACTAGCATGTTAATATCAGACATCTTCAACTTCCTTAAATTCTCTTTTGAATATTGAGTAGTCAAAAGTAATGCACGCTCAATTTCTTTGCGGTACATTTTTTGAGAGAGTCTCCAATGATTATTCCACTGCAATGGACCATAGTCAGCCCTCGTAATTTTGCATTTTGAAAATGATTTTTGAATCTTTTTTTCTTTTTTTTCAGCTACTCTAAGATCTTTTTTTAAACTCCGGCCCGCCAATGAAGCCACAACTTTTGACTTCTTATTTCTGCAATTTGGCTGAATAATAACACCATTATTAGGCTTAGAAAAGTTAGACTCTGCCCTCCAAATTGCCATCAATAAACTGGCAAATTCTACAAATTTTGAATCTTTTTTGTAATTAAAAAATGGAGAGAAATTCTTCCAAATAAAACTTACCGGTAGTTTACTGCACATGCGCAATTGATCTTGTGTTTTCTTATAAACAGAGCGACTTTCTTCATCAAAATAAAGAATTGTTTCGTCTAAAACTGACGGTTCGCGCAAATCATTTTTCAATTTTTGTGCGGCATCAGAATCGGGGTCGTATGCTTCGTCGTCAAACAATTCACTTTCATCTGCCAAAGAATAATCTTGCGGTTCTTCATCAATTATTTCTGGAGCGACCGGTACCGGAGTTGCTATTTCTGCTGGAACTACTGGGGTTGGCGCAAGCACCGGCGCAGGTGTTAAGACTGACCCACTAGCAACAGGAGCGCTGGAAATAGGCTCGTTCGCCTTTGAATCCAAGGTGTTTTGAGCAAAAGCAATTGCCCCGCAGCAAACGACTGGGGGCAATACAAATCGTAAAAATACCGACTTTAAATGAATCATTAGACCCAATTTACAAGAGAGTTATGCTTGAAAAAAGACCTAAATTTGAAATTTTGCAGCCAGATACGTCTGTAAAACGTGATTGAGTATTGCCTACAGTTGCGTAAAATCCTGCGCGAGTCTTGGTAGAATCAAATCCTACGGACAAAAGTTTTTCAAATTGCAAGTCGCCTTCAGCGTTGATATTAAACTTTCCATTTTTTAACACAATGCTTGAGTAGCCTGAAGTGTCATCTGTAAAACGGCCAAAAACTTGACCTAATAATTCAGCAGAACCGTGAATGCCTACTGTCTGATTGTAAAAAGAAAACGACCCTTTGATGGCAGCTGGTTTCTTAAGAGCATTTGTAAGAATATTTACTTTGAGCCATTTTTCGTTCGTAATTCCGTTGATTGTTTCAACTGCGTGGCAATCAATAAAGGAATATTCGCCTAAGGGGCGATAAACTGGGAGCACGGGCTGCAAAGGCGAGACAACTACTTGCGCAAAAGATACAGCCGAAGGCACTGCCAAAAGAGCAAGGGTAAAGATAACTTTCATAAAAAAACTCCCAAAAATTTGTTGCGCACAAAAACCAAATGTCACTTTGTGCAAATTACATATGCCTCGAACCTTTTACCTTGACAAGGTCTCACTACGGTGAGGAGTACAATCCGAAAATTTTGTGGGTTTTCACAAGAACTAAAGTTTCGGGCAATGTTTTCCGATAAGACCGCCAAAGCCTGTTTCAGTTGCATAATTGCATTGAGACCGCGTTTTTTGGAGGATAAAATGCTTTCTGAAAACAAAATTAATTATAAAATGCGTTGCATTATTGCGATAAAACTTGGTAATTATTCAAAAATAATGAGCACTACCGCCAAAAAAACTATCAAGTATTTGCTGATTCATACCGTATTTTTATTCGCCTTAAATTGCACACCAACTCAATTTTCTACTTATTCACCATCAACTAAAAAATCCGATTCGGAAAAAGGCCAGTTGAGCCCGAACGAAGGCAATAATTCTGGCCGTCTGGACCCGCAAAAACCCCGTTCGCCATTTGGAGAACGGCTGGAGGGAGGTGATCCCATCATTTCTGGCGGTGGCGGCGGAAATGGCGGCGGCGGAAACGGTGGCGGTGGCGGTGGCGGCGGAAATGGCGGCGGTGGAAACGGTGGCGGCGGAAATGGCGGCGGTGGCGGTGGAAACGCAGACGACAAAAAAATTCCACTCCCCGAAATCGGCGGCGGGCCAACTTCGGAACCCACTGCAAAACCAACCGGTGAACCAACACCCGAAAAAACACCCCCAGGGCAAGAGAAACCGACGGTTCCTCCAGGAAAAGTTGCTATAAAATTAGAAGTCATTCAATTGAATTATGAGGCCTGGTGGAAAAACTGCTTGACTGTTACTTTAGGCAATCAAAGTAAAACAATCGGATGCAACAAAGACCCATTGGCTCAGGGTAAAGTAGTCTGGTTTATTGCCGATAAACCGCCCATCTGCAATGTTTTAAAAGTGAATATATCCACTTTTAAACCAACGGATGGCAGTGTTCAATGCAAAGCACGCGCGGCACTTAATCCGCCGCAAATGTGTGTTGGGCCGTATGCGCCGGTAGCAGATCAAACTCGCACGCCGTCAAATTCCGGCGAAAAACAATTTTTTGCAAGTTACGACTATTCAACTATTGGTAATTTAAATCCTCTAATAAAAGCAAATTTTGATTTCAATGCATTAGTTAAAAATATGGCAGAGTACCGAAAAAATGGAGATAATCGCTGGATTCGCACCTTTTTTGAAGACCAATCATCAACTAATTTACAAGCTGTGCGTAACGACAATTCACTTTGGCATGACAAAGGTATCGATTTTAACGACTATATTTTCGACATCCAAGCAGAAGGCGCAAAAGTAGAAATAGAAGGATCAGGTGCAGGATGTGCCTTGCAATAGAAGGAGTATTTTAATGAAGCTAAAAACAATAATCACGCAGTTTGTTTACTTACCACTCTTTTTTTCGTGTAAACAAGTGAGTTTCACTTCGGCTAAACAAATCATTATTCCAACAGAACCACCGACCCCAACACCAGCACCGCCGTTGCAGCTCACATTATCGGTGGTGAAGTTAAATCCCGAATCTTGGAATAAAATCTGTCTTTATGCTTCTCTCAATGGCAATGAAGAACAAAATAAACTCGTTGGATGCAACAAAGGTGAATCACCCATCGGCAGACCTGTAGTATTAGAAGTAGACCAAAAAATCTGCAACTCATTGCGCTTTTCTTTTGCTGTTTACAAATTCAAAAAGAATTGCGGCCCCGATTCATGCAACAATGACCCCACTGCTTACGACACCAAACCTGATTATATTCGCTCTACAAAATCGGCAGCAGACTTAGCCTATTTTAAAGTATACGACGCTCGTTACCTCTCACTCATTGATCCTATGATTATACTTAGCAAAGACCAAAGCCTTGGAAATGCACAAACTGTTGCTGCAGCTATTGAATTTTTACGTCCACCTAAAAGTAACAGATGGGTACGGACCTATTTTGAAGACCAATCGAATGAAAATTTAAAAGAGTTCATGGACAATGGCAAAAAATCTGGCAAAAAAGACCTTGGAATCGACTTTAATGACTTCATTTTTGATGTGAAAATAGAAAATTTGAAAGTAGCGATTGAAGGAACCCCAATTAGCTGCGTCAACTAAAAAGGTTAACGTAACGATTCAATTGATTTCAAAATTGCTTTTTCAACTGTTTTTGCCAAATACTTACTGCGCTGCGTTGCAGTTACAACTGCAGAAATTAACATTGGCCTCAGCCCATGCTTTTCGAGTTCGTGAATTGCCGCAATTGTGGTTCCACCGGGTGTTGTCACTTGGTCGCGCAAAACCGCCGGGTGCAATTTCGTTTCCTGCACTAATTTAGCAGCTCCCAAAACGGTTTGAGTAGCTAAATCAAGAGACAACTGACGGGGAAGTCCCATTTTCACACCGCCGTCAGACAGAGCTTCTATCACCATATAAATATATGCGGGTCCGCTGCCAGAAAGCCCTGTGACAGCATTTAATAGGTCTTCTGGCACACTCCAACTGCGCCCCACTGCATCGAATATCGCTTTTGCTCGGTCTAAATGATACTGAGTTGCTCCAGGGCCAGCACAATATGCCGTAGCAGAACAATCTACCGTCGCCGCAATATTTGGCATTGCCCGTACAATTGGACAAAGTAACGAGAAGTTTTTTTGCACAAGATCAGTAGTAACACCAGCCAAAATGGAAATTATAAGAGGGCAATCAGCTGTATCAGGAATAAAAATCTGCTTCCAGAAATCTGCAGCCACAATAAAATGCTGGGGCTTGGTGCAAATGATTAATGTGTCTTCGGATGTGAGAACAAAATTGCTAGGATTATTTTTAACTAAATCAGCAGTCAATATTGTCAGTTGACTCAAAAATAAACCAGGAGGTAAATCGTTCTGAGTAATGTTTGCATTTCGCACACACACTATAATTTCACGCACAGTTCCGTCAGAAAAGCCGCGCTGCAAGCCGCGAGCAAGTGCTTTTCCCATATTCCCGAATCCGACAATAACAATCCGACCGAAATTCATAATTATTGTCCATGATTTGGCTGCGCGCCAATAACAGAATTGCGGTCTTCATCAAAAGAACTGGCAAACGAGTAACTGTCCACAGTTCCGTCGTCACGAAACCGCACTGTTAAATCTTTGGTGCGTGTAGGACGAAATACAGAATACCGGTAAAACGCATAAGTGTATGTCAAAAGACCTGTATCGTATCCCACGCGAAAAGGAGCGCCAATATTCTTTTCAAGCTCTGCCCGAGTGGTTTTTTTGGCAGTTATCCAGCGCACGTTACTCGTAAATTCGCCGCCCACAGTCAAACAGCCTTGCATGGTGAGAGACATTGCCACTAGAGTGAAAGCAACCGATAAGCCCATTTTTTTCATTTTCAAATTCCTTCAAAGGTTTTATATGCACAGGGGCAATTCCATTTCTACCGACCAAACTATTTTTACATTGTGGGCCACTTTTGTTTTAAAAGCCACCCTCATTGTCGGGTTTTCTGTCAGTTATTTTTCACTTGCGGTTGCGCAACGAGGCGAAGGATATGCGCAACAAGAAAAATCTGTTAGTACAATTTTAGACGGATTTCCAGGAATGTTTGACACGCACATGGCCATTCCCGGCGAATTTGTAGCTGACTTTCCTTCTTTCAGCCTAGACTATGGCGTCAATGATAATCTTTCGTTGGGACTAAACACCGCGGCGGCATACCCGTTGTCGAAAGGTGTCCCTGCTCTATTCACAAAACTTCGCTACCGGTTTTTTTCCAATAAACTTATTTCTTCTGTTATTACTTCATACCAAGGTGTATTATTAACTAAAACCAGCAATAGCAACTCTAACACAACTTTGGGTTACCACATTATCTCCAATAATACTTCGATTCATTTCGAGAATGGAATTTTAAATTTTTTTGTTATGTCACTCCTTGGCTTTGGTAACACAGGGCAAATTGGCCAAATTGGATATTCCAAATTAACTGTTCAGGCAATTGCTTATGGCGTTACGGGGCAAGTGTTTTTCAACGATTGGATTGCAGGGCAAGTTTTAGTTGCTGCAACAACAAAAGTATCAGCTGAAGTGGAATCCGTTTCAGCCATCGACGAAAGAGCTACTAACACAAAAAACTACTATTTTGTGCGAACGCTAGCCGATCTCAGATTGGGAAAAATATTTCTCTTAAGCCCTGGAATTCTGAGTTTACTCACTTTTTCTCCAGATTTTGCCTTAATTCCAATTCCAATTATTGGTGCTTCAATAAAATGGTAAAAAAGGTGCTGCAACTATGAATGTTCTTAAATCACTTCAATTTTTCACAATCTCTGCCTGCTTTCTGCAAGCGGCATCTTGCTCCCAAAAGCAAGGCGACGCCGCAAAATATCCCTTTTCGGCAAACATTGTGGACATTAATTCAAGCATTTTCCCCGAACTTCCAGCAACTTTCGAAATGGGAGTGCGTCAATTTAAATATCTTAAAAATCTCAATTCACTTGATGGCGACTACCTGACTATTACAAAAGGGGGCGCTCTTACAATCTCAGAAATTAATGGTTCATTGATACAAGCTGACCAATTTGAAGGCACAGAAAACCCTGCCCTCCGCTACACTGTTAGCAATAATATTGTTGCACCAAAAGACTACAACACACTCATGATGCTTTCAGCATATTATCAATACGAGAGAATATTTGATGTCTTAAAAACTATTTCAAATATTTCTATTGAAGAATTCACGCAAAAATCTGGTAAACTCAAGGTCATATATGAGCCAAGTTTGATTGTGAAACAATCAGGCTCCACAATCACCGTAAACCAAAAACACAATGCTGCTTATATATCCGGGCAAAAACAATTCGCATTATTCCGAAGATCAGCCATTGAAAAAGTGCCAATGGGGGCAAATTTGCAGGTACTTGGGCACGAATTTGGCCATGCACTTTTTGAACAGACATTTTTCAAAAATACATTCACAAAATGCATAGTTCAGAATTCTATCACTCAAAATTCAAGTCCCGACGTACGATTTTTTCCGGGGCGCCTAGAAGCGGAATATTCAATACATGGCATAAACGAAGGATTTGCAGACTTTTTGAGCTATTCCATTACCGGCAATGCGGATATATTAAGGGCGAGCATCGATTACAAAGATGCAGCAGACCAACGAAATTTTGTGAATTCTACTTTCAAATTTGATCAAATTAAAAATTCGGATAGCGAAATTTCTGGCGAATGTACAGGTCAATTTTACTGCATTGGTACCTTATTTGCAAAATCTCTATACGAGACCATGACAAAGACAGGAAATGCAGGCAAGGACGTTGAGTCACGGGGCCAGTTTTCTAGCATGGTTGTATCTGCCCTAACAGGCGTGCAAGATTCAATAAAAAAACAATCTGTCGACGTTTATCCCATGCCCAGCGTGAATATTGCTTTCTGTAAGTTGGAAAAATTAGACAAATTATATGATGGTAAAGTTGCAGGAGCTTTTTTAGCGGCTTTTGTAGAAAACATGCCCCAATCAGTCAAGCCAACACTGTGCGAAAGATTTTCGGAAAATTTTGGGCTTTTCGGATTCCCATTGGCAGCCAGATCGGTGTGTTTATGAACAATATTTCAACTCCAAACAGGAGGGTTCTTGCAAAAAAAATATTTCGGCAAGCAAACCTCAAATGTTCTTTTTTTTGTATTTTGTTTCTTATTAATTTAGATTTTTTTGCCCAGGCGCAAAAAGGAAAATCTGGCGACAAATCAATCTCATTTGCCGCAGGTCTTGATTTAGGAATACAAATTCGCAATGAATATCCCACATCAAGTTACAATAAATACATACCAGAAATAGTAACATTTGGATATTTAAATGTGCTTTCCTCGTCGGTGTACCTGCGACCTGGTGCTCGCTACGGATATAGCGGCCTTAATTTAGTTGAAATGCCCTCTGCATTGCGCGTAGAAGAAGTAGACCACATTCTTTCTGGCGAATTAGGAATTGTGGCAGATGGCTTCTTAGTTCCTAGTATTACTGCTGGCCTGGGAGCTGTATTTCGTACTATTTCACTTAAAACCACGGCACCAATTGTACTCAAAGAAGATAAAATATCGCGCAGCGAAACTCTCCCCTATTTTTATATTCAGATAGGCTGCGGCCTGCCTATTTGGAACGGATTTTTTCTTCTCGAACCATTTGTGCGCTTTGAAAACGTCACTGGAGACGATCGGGCTAGAAAACACTATGGATTTGAATTTACGTCTCAGATATTTTAAAGCGCTGTCGGTTCTTCAGTGTTGAATGTATTTGAAGTCAACAATACAATGCCAGTCAGGTCATCATTTACAGAATTATTTCCTGCATGATATTTCACTGCTTCTAAATATTTCATCAAAAGAGACTGTGCACCAGATAACATCACCTGTTGTGTGATTTCAGAAAGCGCGCCCCGCTGAATGGTTTTTTCAAATTTTTTACCATGAATGTCTTGAACTTCTAACAAACCTTCTGTGCATGCAAAAACAGTTTGCCCAGGCAATATCGAAAATGGTGTGACACTAAATTCTAGCTGCTCACCTAACCCCAATAAACCGTGAGTCGATAACGGAACAACGACCATGGGTTTTCGTTCTTGCGGTGAAACAACAAAAGGAAAAGGTTGCCCAAAACACGACAACAATCCTTGACCATTTGTGTGATTAAAATACAAAGCTTGCGCGCTTGCCGCTAAAGTACCACCATATGTTCCCCACATATAACGGTTTACACTTTGCATGAGTTCTTCCAGAATCACATGAGGAGCTTCGTCTTTTACAAAATGAAAGCGGTCTTGCAAAGCTGCGACAATACCTGTTGCAGCGAGTCCAGCTCGCAACTCATGACCACCAACATCGCCCAATAATACTAAGCTACATTGCTTTTTTTCGAACCTAAAAACACATAAAAAATTTCCATTTATAAATCGACAAGGAACAGATTCATATCCCAGTACCGCATTGAGTTTGCTCATTCCATCATCTACAGGATGATCACTCTGTACCCATTTTCGTTGCATTTCACGAGACAATTCCAGGTTGCTTGCGAGATCTAAAAATCGAACCTGATGATAAAGCCTTGCCAATTCCAACAACCAGCTCTCCATAAATGATTCAAAATTTACCGTGTCGAGCCCAAACCCAGAATTTGGAGTGACCATCGCCACAAGCTGCAAGTCTGCATCAGCAGTGATTGTTGTTCTAATAAATAGTATATCGTGCGACCACTCTTGCGGGGCACCGGTTTTTAAAAACTGCAATACGGCGTCGTATCGCATTTCATCGATGCCATTTCTATTCAATAATGTAGAGGTGTCTCGTTGCCCTACATTTAAAGTTTGAGTATTTCCATTTTCATTAACTTTATCTGTAGTTTTTTCTAAAAAGAATTTTCGCTGCTCTCTATTTTCGCGAGCCAAAAACAATCGACACCCCGATGTTACCTTATGAGACACGCAAAGTTCTTGTGCAATATTTAGAAAAGAATCTTCATTTGATTTTTGTAAAGCAGCCCTTGTGTTTTCAAGAAAACGAAGCGTTTTATTTCTTAGTGCAACCTCACCAATTCCTTCGAAAAGAGCTTTTACGACTTCTTGAATACTCTGTGCATCGGTAGAACGCACTCGAAATTTTGGCAAATTATCTAAGTTTTTTGCTGCAATTTTTAAAAATGAAGTCATTCTATCTAAAGGCTGAAGCAGTGTTTTTTGACAAATATACCAAAGTACCAACGCGCTTAAACAAACAAAACAAAATGCAGGTATAGAAACAAGCCACTGCGCGCGGGACATCTTCGAATCTAAACTTTCCAAGTTTGCAAGTACGCGCACCGAACCAACAAGTGGTGACTTTGAACTCTGACGACCGTCGAGGCGAAAGATGATGTCGCTCACATGAAATTCTGAAGTTTTTCTGTTGTGAGTTTCATAAACGCTATCGCCAAATTTTTGAGGCAATTTTTTCCAAACAATACCTTGCTCAATATCATTCTTCCAATCTTGATCTTTATAAAAATCTGGCGTTATGAGATTCCCAAAAACATCGTACATTCCTGCAATGACTATTCTAGAATCGCTCGCTTGAATGTCGGTCAAAACTTCTTTAATTTGACTACTTTTTTTAGAGTGCAATGCGGAAATTATTTTTGGGTACAATTGATCTATTTTAGAAGACAATCTCAAAGCAATTTCATTTTCAATAGTATTTTGCAAAGCGCTTAGAGCTCTACGAGAAACAGCAAGTTGAACCCAAATTGCCAAAACACTACAAACCAGAGCTGCAGCCATGGCCATTTTTTCAAATGACCAACCAAGCACAAAGCGCCTTACGCTGAGCTTATTTACTTTTAATTCCCGTTCACCAGATGTCACAAAAACACCCTTCCAAAAATGAATTCAGAGCCGCTTTGTTATCGGTACCGTTACAAAAAAGTTGAGCTCACACCACCCTCCTTTTGCAAGTCTCGAGCACTTGAGTTAGCGTTCCAGGGTCTTGCGCAATTGCGGAAAATTTTGCAGCTTGCGTGCGTTTTTAGAAATACAAACAATCACTCTATTTTTTGGAGATAATCAATGGTTTCTCAACAGCAAAAAAACCGTTCTTGGCTCAAAGAAGTTGAACTCCTCGATTCAGAATTCGAACCTGCAGAACAAGCACATGGCTTTAGCGTAGAAAAATTGACGGATAATCTTACTGCCGATTCTCTTCGGTCCGAATTACAATCCGGACTATTTGGAGAACTTAAAAAAGAACTCGATGTCGTTGTGCCATGGTTTTTGTCTCAAATGCCGCCTCTATATCACTGGGTAACTTCGCAATCAGAAAAAATGGACCATATTATTGACGTAGTTTCTGGCAAAGTACTTTCAGCGCAACAATTTGTTGAAAGAGTGAATACTATAACTAACGTAACAACACTTATCTCTCCTTTAAACATTTCAGACGACGTTAGTTCCGTGGTCATGCTAGCACCACGCCTCAAACGTTTTCAGGCAAAAGCAGCAATTTTAGTAAGCTCTATCGACAATAAAGCTACTTTTTGTTCTCTGTATCAGGGCCCTTACAGCTCGGAAAAAACATGGGCATTTCCAGATTTTGCTCAAAAAAGAGAAGCGGTTCGTAAGGCCCTATCAACAAACACAGGCAAAGATGTAGAGGCTTATTTGTCGTGTCTTGATATAGACTTTGTCCGCCACGCTACAGTCCGCATGATAGCGTTAGGTTTTGAAGCTTTTGAATATTGCCAAGAAAACGAAAACTCATATGTTAACGTAACAACTGTTGAAGATGAACCCGGCGAGTCCAGATTTCGCGTCGATATTGGACTCAAAGGATTTCCCCTTACTGCTGCGATGGAAAATATCATTGGCATATTCAAACGCTACGATTTTACTGTGCGCCGTTTGCTCGGCAACGAAGTGCGCACGGCTGATTCTCAGCAATTTGCAATATTGCAGGTTATTGCTTCGCACGATTCCGGCGAGCGTGTGAATCAAGATAAAACAGCATGGGGGCGAGTTTTAAAAGCCCTCAAAACATTGAGCTATGTCGACCACGGCGATGAATTTTCGACACTTTTGCAAGGTAACAACCCAAAAAGCCTTAACGAAACAAACCTCATTCGTGCCATTTCAGATTGGTCTCATGTATTTTTGACTCGAGTAAACCCATATTACTATTCTACCGACAGAGTTTCAAAAGCTATTATGCGCAATGATGCATTTATGGACGAAGCAATTCGTTACTTTAGAGCCCGCTTCGACCCACGATTCGACGGCGACCGTATTGAGCAGGCAAATTTTTACTCCCGAAATATCGAAACACTTATAACAGAAACATCTGATGAAGTTGATCGTAATACATTGCGAGAGGCATTCAATTTTTTACAAAATGTACTAAAGACAAATTATTTCTTGGTTTCTAAGGGCGCTCTTTCATTCCGAGTTGACCCTAAAGTATTAAATACTGCTTACTATCCCGAAACTCCCTTCGGTATTTTTTATATGGTTGGTCGCGATTTTCGTGGTTTCCAGGTGCGATATCGCGACATCGCGCGTGGTGGCGTGCGAGTTGTTATGCCTCGCACAGCGGCGGACTTTGACAACGCTTTGGCCGGATTATTCGACGAAGTCAATGGCCTGGCGTCTGCACAACAACTTAAAAACAAAGACATTCCCGAAGGCGGCTCAAAGTGCGTATTTGTGGTTCGCCCGGGAGGCAATAGGCATCTTGCAGTTAAAAGTGCCGTCAGTGGGCTCCTAGATCTCATTACTACAGACGCAAAAACTGGAAAACTTGCCGACGGAATAATCGACTACTTCGGACAAGAAGAAATCATTTATTTAGGGCCAGATGAAAATATGACCGACGACCTCATTGTCTGGACCATTGAACACGCGCTCCACAGAGGATATAAATATGCTTACGCGTTTATGTCATCAAAGCCAGATTTTGGAATAAATCATAAAACTTATGGTGTGACATCTGAAGGTCTAAATGTTTATTTAGACAACGTGCTTCGTTACCTTAAATTAAACTCTCCTCAATCGACATTTAGAGTTAAAATGACCGGCGGCCCCGACGGCGACGTTGCCGGAAATGAACTGAAAATTCTTCACAGAGAGTACGGTGATAGAGCCAAAGTTGTAGCAATTGGCGACGGATATGGAGCTGCTTTCGACCCTGCAGGATTAAATTGGACAGAACTTTTGCGCCTTGTTGCAGAAAACAAATCTATTGTCGAGTTCAACAAAAAATGTCTTGGCAAAGATCCTAAGGCATTTGTAATTTCTGCTGATTCAAAAGAAAATATTAAGACCCGTGATAACCTTTACGCCACAGTAGAAGCAGAAATATTTATTCCAGCAGGCGGGAGACCCTACACGGTCAAAGAAAGCAATTGGAGTAAGTTTTTACGAGCAGACGGCAAGCCAAGCTCTTTGGCAATTGTAGAAGGGGCAAATATCTTTTTTACTCCCGAAGCACGCAAAAAACTTGTTGAAAGCGGAGTCATTGTAATTAAAGACAGTTCGGCAAACAAAGCAGGCGTAATTTGCTCTTCCTACGAAATCATTGCTTGCCTCACATTGTCGTCTGAAGAATTCGCAAATATTAAAACTGTGTATGTGAATCAAGTAATCGATATTTTGCGTCGCAAGGCAGACATGGAAGCAAAACTACTCTTTAATGAATGGCAAAAACGTGGTCAAGAAACAAATTTAGTCGATTTGAGCTATGAAATTTCTGCAGAAATCAACTTCGCAAAAGATATTGTTCGTGAACGCTTGAACAGACTTTCGGATACCGAACTCGACGGCGAGAAATTTTCATTCATTTTGCACCAACACTGCCCAGCGGTCCTTGTAGAGAAATTCCACGAAAGAATTACTTCCCGATTGCCACGTGCGCATAAAATTGCAATTATCAGCGCATACATGGCCAGTCATTTAGTCTATAAAGAAGGCTTAAACTGGCTTGATACATTGGAGCCGGAACAAGTTTATCGCATTGCACTCGATTATACTGAAGCTGAACAAGTGGTAGATAAAATCATACTTGAAATCGGCGCAAGTAACATGAAGTCTAAAGATAAAATAATATCTATTTTACGTGGCTCGGGCGCTAAACATTTAGCAAGCCAATCATTGTAAGAAGTCTGAACTTAGCGCTTTTGAAAACAGGACGATTCTTACAATGACTTTAAAAAATATCCGGTCGTTTGTTGAACTTTTGAAAAAGAAAAACGACCTCATAGAAATTGATGCTCCAGTTGACCCTCGCTATGAAATTCCTGAAATTCATCGCAGAGTTATTGCAGAAGGCGGTAAAGCTCTTCTTTTTAAAAATGTAAAAGGAAGTGCTTTTCCTGTTGTCACTAATTTGTTTGGCACACGAGACCGCATCGACCACGCATTTGGGGGGCGCCCCGAGCGGTTTGTGCAGCGTGCTGTTCAGCTGAGCCATGAGCTTTTGCCCCCTCGCCTCGGAGCACTGTGGCAGGCTCGCGACCTCATTGGTGAAGGTTTAAAAATTGGGCTCAAAGAAACCTCGCGTGCCCCTGTTTTGCAAAATAAAGTAGAACTCCGGCCTGGTTCAGGACTCGATCTACTCCCCGCACTTACGCAATGGCCCGAAGACGGCGGGCGGTTTGTAACCTTACCTTTGGTTTATACCGAGCACCCCGAAACCAAAAAACACAATTTAGGCATGTACCGCATACAAATTTACGACGAAAAAACCACAGGAATGCATTGGCAAATCCACAAAGGTGGCGGTTTCCATTATCAGGTAGCCGAAAAAAAGAATCAGCACTTGCCTGTTTCACTATTTATTGGCGGGCCTCCTGCGCTTATATTGTCTGCAATTGCGCCATTGCCCGAAGATGTCCCTGAACTTTTATTATGCAGCTTACTTTTGGGTGAAAAACTAGAACGAAGTTCGTTAAAAAGTTTACCACATGCACTTATTGCGGAAGCAGAATTTGCTATTATTGGAAAAGTGGCGCCAAAAACAAGGCGCGTAGAGGGGCCTTTTGGCGATCACTACGGATATTACTCTTTAGCTCACGAGTACCCTGTGTTTGAAGTTGAACACATGTATCACCGCGATGATGCCATTTATCCGGCGACAGTTGTTGGAAAGCCAAGGCAAGAAGATTTCTTTATTGGCGATTATTTGCAAGCACTCCTTTCGCCATTATTTCCGATGGTAATGCCCAGCGTCAAACAGCTGTGGAGCTACGGTGAAACGGGATTCCATGGATTAGCTGCTGCGCAAGTGAACGATCGGTATGAACGGGAAGCAATTGCCAGCGCATTAAGAATTTTGGGAGAAGGTCAACTTTCACTCCAAAAGTTTTTGATGGTCACAGACGGCGACGTCAATCTCAAAGATTTTAAAGCCGTATTAAGTCACTTTTTAGCGCGCAGCGACTGGAAAAAAGACTTATTTATAATTAGCAATGTGAGTCAAGACACACTCGACTACTCGGGCCCTAAAGTAAACGAGGGAAGCAAAGGCATTTGGTTGGCACTTGGCCCTGAACGACGGCAATTGCATGGTGAATTACCTTCAAATTTACCCTCAAATGTACGAGCCGCAGCCGTATTTGTTCCTGGTTGTTTAGTCATTTCTGGCCCAACATATGCTGAATCTCCAGAATGGATTCAAAACATTAAAAACCATGAGTCGTTTTCAAAATATGAACTTGTGCTAGTAGTCGACAACGTCAATGAAACTATGGAATCGACAGAGAAATTTTTGTGGACTTGGTTCACTCGTTTCGAGCCCGCTGCAGATATTTATGCCGCCAATCAGTCGCTCGTGCGATTTCACGTGTCCTTAGAATCTCCACTTTTCTTCGACAGTCGCATGAAACCTTGGTACCCAGGAACTGTGGAACCAGACAAAGAAACAGTTCAATTGGTAGATTCGCGATGGAAAGAATATTTCAGATGATATTTGATGCACTTAATTAAGCTCAACGATACATCAACCAAGAGAAAACTTATTTGCTTTCGCTTACTTTTTTAACACATATAGCCTGTCCATTTTTGACTGAAATAGTCTTGTCTTTTGCGTGAATTTCCATCCATTGGCCATCAGTTTTCATTCTCAAATCATCATATTTTTTCGGGCTTTGTGACTTAAACTCAGCCAGGTCTGTTTCCGAAGGCATCAGAAATCCAATTTCTAGACACCGCTTTTCAGCATAAGAATAGTCTACAAATGCATCCACAAAAACCCAAAGATTTCCGTTCACTACCTCCAAGTTATTCAGGACATTTTTTAGAGCCGCATTTTTATTTTCTAACTCGAATTTCTGCTTATTTGTCTCTTTTTCACGGTCTTTCGAGTTTTGAAGATCTTGATGACTGGGCCCGCAGCCAGAAAGACTGAACAATGCTAATAATCCTAAACATGCCATATTGAACTTTTTCATCATTGTTTTCCTTTTAAAATCTGAGATTGCCTGAGTCGACAATTCGACTGCAAACCGTCTAGCAACATGTGCGCCAAAGTCTATTCTCGAAAAATCAGGCAGTTATCAAAATATGACGTGTCTACAAACTAATCACTGTAAAATTTCTATTCGACACAAATTCGAGATTTCAGGTATCGAGCTCTTTTTGAATCCTACCTGAAAAGAGCAAGAAATTTTCATCTTTTTACGAAATGAGTCAATGAAATTTCCTGAACGAAATTTCGACTATCAATAAAAAAATCACTGGGCATCGAAATTTTTTCGTGAAAAGCATGATAAAGCGAAACCTTTGTTCCTTTTGGCATATCAGAAAATTTCTCCAAAGCTTGTTGAGCATACAAAGTATAATTAGTGTGTTTTAAAATCACATCATCATTGTCTACGTAATTGAGTTCTTCCCTATTCATGGTCTGCTCATGAAACGGATTAAACATAAATATTCCATCAAATTGTTTCCAATTTAAATCAAATGCATTGCCACATATAATTTCTACATTCTTCAACCCTGCTTTTTGCGCAAGCGCAACACTGAGTGCCGCCAAACTAGGTCGGTATTCAACACCAACAAAGCGAATTCTTGGGAACAGCATTGCAGCAACTAGCAGAAATTTTCCAGACCCAGAGCCCACGTCTAGAATGCGATTTGAAGTTTCTCCCAAAAATTTAGCCGCTCTAACTGCGGCTTCAGTTGGAGACCAAAATTCGCCAGAAAAACCCCGAAACCGCAGCGGATAAATGCAATCAAAAAGATCGTCCGAGGGCACCATCCCATCTTTTAATTCAGACTGAATCATCTCGAAAACGCGTTCAATTTGGTAAACAGAACTTATCATTTTAATATCTTCCGTCTTAAAAAGTCCAAACCTATGTAAGAAAATCTAGCAAATTCAGCAACTTTTATTTTCATATAAATGATTATTAACGGTGCCATAATTAAAATTGACACCTCTGAGAAAACATGGTTAAAGGCACTTCGTCCGAACCGAAAAGATTTCGATAGAAATCGCCTCATTTTAAGAGTTTCTTTTTTAAACAGGTTATTTGCGGGAGACGAACCATGAAGATTACGCTCAGAGCTTTTGCTACTCTTTTGATTTGCGGATTTTCAATTTCAAGTGTCTCATTTGCAGGAGGTCGCGGACCTCGTCGAGATCGCGGATTTGAAAAGCCGAAAGATTCTCAAGCCTCAGACTTTTCCGTCTGCAAAGATGGTAACAAAGAACTTGCAATTAATGAAACAGACATTTTGAACTGGAAGCTCACAAGCGCAAATCAATTTGCAGCACGGGGCCATATTGATGGTAAAGTGTACGCGGTTTATCCTAATAAAAATGGTCACGACCATTTTGGCGTTCAATTCGGAACTGATTCTCAAGAAACTATCGAAGTGATTTACAATCAATCTTTTGGTGCACTTCCAGAATTAAAAATTGGCGATGACATTGAATCATGTGGTGATTATATCACTTCAAACGCTCCAGCTGGCGAATATCCAGCTTCACCTGATTTGGCAATTTTACACTGGGTTCACAGAAGTAATTCTCCAGCAAAACACGGCAACGGATTCGTTAAAGTGAACGGAGTTATTTACGGCGGCGGCAGCGGTTCAAAGAAATAATTTAATTTCGTTACTTTATTCAGCTATTCCATATTATAATTTAAATAAATCTAGACTCACACAAATGGCTTCTTCATCTTTTGAAGGGGCCACTATTTTTCTAGATTTCTCGATAAATGAAACCAACATTTCTCGAAGTTTTTCGGTATCATTTTTAGAGATGGTATGCAGAGCTGTGTAATGAAGAGCATCTGTTTTTGCACCCAACAAACTTAAATTTGCTCTATTTCGCCAATGCAAATGATGCGTAGCGCACAACGGAGAGTGGCGCGGCAAATGTTGACTTTGTGGTCCGCTCACCCAGCCGCCACGAGGTGAGGCAACAACAAATCCAACTCTTTCTAATAGTTGCAACGCCTGAAAAACTAAGTCTTGCCCCACACCTAAATGAACCGCAATATTTGCAACTTTTTCGAGGCCAGGAAGCATGCAGAGCATATGGACTGCCTGTATGTGCCACGATGAATAGTATCTGTTTTCATCTTCTGCAGACAGCTTGGAATTTTCTTGGAGTCTGTGATTCAATGAATGTGATTTTTGCTTCAATTCTTCCAAACGTGCCTCTAATATTTTCCTTAAATGAGGCACCCCTGCCCTAGCATGCATCACTAGGGTCACAAAATAATCGCTGTCGTCGCTGTTAAAATTTAAAAAATGAGCAATTCCTGCAGCGTGATCCGGCGTAAAATGAACATTTCCATTCACAACTTGCGACAAATACGAACTGTGGCACCCTGCCGCCTTGGCTAAAGTTCCGTGATAACCACGCCTTTCCTTATTCATTTCTAAATTATGCACCAAAAATTCTTTATAATCGTGAAAAGCATGAAGGGCCATTCTACAAATCCTTTCAAAAAACCCATAATATCAGACAGTCGGAGAGTTTGATAATAATTTATAAAAATAATTGAGATTGTTTTATAAAATAGGTCTTGAGAAGCAACAACGGTGCTAATATATTTAGATTGTGAAACGAGGTTTCATCGTTTAACTTAACAACAGGGAGATTTTTATGTTTCAGAAAATTGCTTTCGCATCTGTCATTTTGGCACTTAACAGTTCTGCTTTTGGTGGTAGTACTGCTAGCAGCGGTGTGCCAAATCCAGCAACTCAAAATTGCCTTGAGTTGGGTGGAATTTCAGAAACTTACTCTAACCAAGCGGGGCAAATTGGAATCTGTTCTATTGCTGGTGCTCAAGTCGACGAATGGACACTTTTTCACGCCGTTTTGAGCCCCTCAGACGAACAACAAGCTATCAAAGCATATTTTTTCAACCGCGACCAACCCTCTCCTCCTGGTCCTTTCATGGCTGCCACGACGATTGACCGTTCGCGTGGAATTGGCATGCCAAACCCAGCTAGCGTTTACTGCAAATACCTAGGCGGAACCACGAATACTGTCAAAGACATTCGCGGCAATGAAATGGGCCTTTGCAAATTTTCAGACAATTCAGCAATATCTGAATGGACTCTTTTTCGCGGATACAAAGATGTGAGCAATGCAAAACTCACTTCAATATTGAAATAGTACTGAAAAAATACTCAAAAACCCTTTGAAATCTTAAAAGGGTTTTTTATTTGCAAATTTCTGAATTCAAAAAAACTTTCTATTTAGTTTTTATTTTTGTGCCTGTAATTGGCAACCAATTCAAATTATTTTCCACAACACCCAATAGAGTTTGAACCACATCTGGCAAGTAAAAGCGCAATTGTCCACGCTCTGCGATCGGAGCTGTGGCCATTCTGTTTTGCGCCATAAATGCGAACTTGCCATCACCTAATAAATCGACAGCTCCAACTACTTTATAGTTCGTATTTCCAATGAGCAACGGATCTGTAACAGCAGGCACCACTTTATCGTCTAAAACTGCCCCATTTAAACTCCAATAAATCACGTTTCCTGTAGGAGAATACAACCAAAACAAATTATCGCGTTCGTCTCCGTCTCTATCTGCAATTGCAAATGGAACCCATCCAGTTGACGAAGGAACTAACAACGCGCTGCCATCTTTTGCCTTTATATATCCGTCCACACCTAAGCCAGAGTGGGTCATATACCAAATAACTACAGCACCGGAAGTTCCGTTGTGCCAATAGATGTCAGGCATACCATCGTGATTTGCATCACCTAAACCAATAATTTCCCATGCAGTATGTGGTTCCCAAGCAGTATTATCGTAAACAATTTGAGTCTTTTGAACTGTCGTACCATTCATAATGAGCGCCACAATTTTCATTTGCGTGCCATTATAAAATTTAAAATAAAGATCTTCTTTACCATCACCATCGAAGTCGCCTGTGCCAAATAATCGCCATGCCGTTGAATTTAATATTTCCGCGTCCACAGGATTGGCAGCAGTTATTACAGTGCGAGAAAGAATGAGCCCCGTCGTTTTTGCAAGCTCCCAAACCTCAACTTTGGCAGCAGTATCTCTGACTAAAATACGAGGATTTGTTTGCACCCCTGCGACTGTAGCCACGGGAACTGGAGTTGGCATAGCCGTTGGAGTTGCGACTACAGTAGAAACTGGCACTGGAGTGTTTTTCTCCGGATCTTTTGAAGTAATTACAGACGTTTTCATTGCCATTTTATCGACTAAAGCCTGTTGAAGCGTTTTTGTGAATGCAAAATTGAATATTTTAGCGAGCTCTTCTTTGGTTAAATTTTCAGGCATCCTATTTTCAAAACTCATTTTTAGTTGCAAGTCGAAATCTGCTAAAAATTTATCTTGGCTTGTAGAAATTACGTTCTGTTCGTTAAGTGATTTCACCATCTTTTTCAGTTCTTCAGCAATAGCCAATTTTGCCTCAGCCAATGGCTGAGTTTCAGAAATAATTTTAATTTTGTCTAATGCCGCTTTCACTGCCGCATTGTTTGCTACTAAATTAGCCACTTCTTGAGAAACAGTTTTGGCGGTATCTACAATCGCAACCGTCTCATCTAGTTTTTTTTCTGTAATTTTCACACTACTATCTGCAGCAGGTTTGGATTGATTGACAGTAGTATTGGCTTTTGTCAATTTCTTTTCTGACACATCTTTACTGCATGAAACTGCGACAATTCCAAAAAGCACTGCTAAAGTTAACGTAGTCAAAGAGTGAGTGCTTTTAAAATATCTCATTTGTTTGCGTCTCCAAATTTTATTATTACCCTAAAAACTAATCCGACTATCATGCAGACCCACTGTATTGGTAGCCTGAACTTATTTTTACTACTATCGACAATATCTCTGGGTTTCTGAAGTAAAAATAATCAATCATCATTTAATTGCATAATTTTAGGTACTTAAATGATTTTTTTGAGCAGTCATTTTGACCTCACAATCAAAATGTTGACCCTATGCAGATTCGCCCCTCATGCCTTTGGCACAGCGGAATCAAACTGAAGGCGGGGGGATTTTCATGACTTTGCCAGATGTCACACAGCGCTATGAAATCTATTTTTCTGAACCAAAGCAATTGGCAGAAATCAATAAATTTTCAGAATGGGCTGGATTTTGGCAGCGTTGGACGCGTCTTCACACACAATATCTCCAAAAATTGGCTGCTTTCTCAGATTTTATTAGTAACGAAAATCTGAGTGAGAACCTAGGAGCAGATTTTTTGAAAGCGCGCTGGAGAATGTTTTCTGCTTTTATTCAAGGGTTAAAAAAACTTAACAACGATTTTAATCTAATTTTTTGGAAATTATTGTTTTCTGGTCACGACACTTTTTTCTCGGTATTACTCAATGAAATTGCCGTAACAGGTAAAAATCAAATGGTACACGCTTTTAAGACTAAGAATGCAGTTTCAGCTTATGCACGCGGCAACAGATGATGAAGAGGGAATTTATGAGAAATAGAAATTTGTCTCGCCTGCAAACTCGTCTTCGTAAAATTATTGCGCCACACGAAAATCCATTTGGACGCCCGACAAAACTTATCAGCATTTTAAATGCGGCAAAAATTGACTCAAGAATATTGAAAGATAAATTATCGATTTCATCTTTACAAAAATTAATTGCTATTGAATTAAAGGCCACAGAATTACCAGGTAGACGCGCAAAACAAATTTGCTTTGTCTGCCCGCTGCTACCTCATCCTTGTGAAATAGAAATCTGGAATGAAGTGGTCTTAAAAATGGGCCTTTGTGGCAAAATAGTCACATCGCACCAAGAACAACGCAATTTTAAACAATTTGTAACCTCGTTTGAAGCGGGGGGTGGAAAACTTGCTCTTGAGTGTGTTACTTTAGAGACCACTACAGAAAATCGAACTTTTCTTGCCGGACTTGATTCTGAAATTGCTCAAGCAGATTTAGTCGTTTCTGTGGGCGAAACATCGCTCGCAAGTTACCAAGCAATGAAAAGCAGACGTCAGCTTCGCAACCGTTGGATTGTTTGGCAAACTGCACCAAGACCACCACATAGCATTGTTGGTCTGCGCACTTCAAACGCTCATTTGGCGCCACAAATTGCGCGCGACCGTACTATTCGGCAAGAAATATTAAGCAGCTGCGATGTACTTTTAGCATTCGACAAAGACAGTGCCACGTGGGCGTATTTAGAAAACGTAGACGCTCAACGCATTCGTCGCGTTTCTCGTGGCTTAAATACAAAATTATTTTCACAAGAATCGAACCTCACTAGAAAAATGGAACTGAGAAAATTTCTAAATATTCCCCAAAATGATTTTATTTTCTTTCAAATGGGGCCATTAGAAATTGACTGTGGAGCCTTAGATACTGTTTATGCATTTAAGAATTTATTGCAGAGTCACCCCCATTTAATGAACAGTACTAAATTGGCATTTTGCGGCACCGGAAGCGCAAGTTCCGAAATTCGCCAAGCTGTTATCGATTTAAAATTAGACGATCAGGTTCTCTTTTTGACACAAAATAATTCCGAAAATAGGCAAGTTATTGGCAACCAACTTTCAACTTTGCTCGGAGTTTGCGACGCAGCAATTCACAATCCCGTCGCGCCCGTAAACGGAAGCCCCACACGATACCTCGACTGCACTTATGACGTGCTTTGCTCTTTAGCTTCAGGGGTTACTATCGTTTCGAACGGACACGGCTGGATTGGCGAATGGATGAATCGATTTTACCGGAATTTCTCACCATCGAACATTCACGCTCAAGCAAAGCTTATGTTTGACTCTATCGAAAAACAAGAAAAACTTGTTGGAATTAAGCGTTCAGTGCGTAAAGCCATCGAAAATGAACACAATATCGATCAAACAGTAACTGACATTGTAAAAATATTTGAAGCTATGTTAAAAACTTCGCTCGAAGTTGATACCAAAGATATTTCCTCTTTATTCAATCAAATAGAAAAATTAATTCAATCCAAACAATATTTAGAAGCGATAAATTTAATATCAAACGCATTCAGAATCGAGACTTTAACAAATACTCAGAAAGCGAATTTATATCGGTATATTGCAGAGAGCTTTACACGTTTAGGTGATTTGAGCAGCGGTTTGCAGAATTATTGTAAGGCTTATGAGCTTGATCCCTATTGCGCAAAAACACATATTGGATTGGGAACAATTGCATTGCAAGGTCACGACTACAATATTGCTGTTCCGCAATTTCAGAAAGCTGTTTCGTTATCACCAAACGATGACCTAGCAAACTTAGGTTTAGGACTGGCATTTGAAGGGCTGGGCGAACTTTCCGAAGCATTAAAATGGACTGCTCGTGCTTGCCATCTTAATATCGAAAACACGGCCGCAATTTACAATATTGTAAAACTTTCTTACGATCTCAATGAATTTGTGGAGTCAGAATTGATTTTACAGCGGTATACAAGCTTGCATCCCAGCGATGTAAACATGATTTATACTCTGGGAGGAATTTCATATCAGACTGGCAAAACTGATTTTGCTAAAAAGCTAATGGAAGAAATATTACTCATCGACCCCATGAACAGTAGAGCTCACGGACTTCTCGGACAAATGAATCGTAAAAAAGAACTTAAAAAGCAAGCTTGAATGAGGTGCCAAATGGCAGATATTAGAATTAATGGGCGACGTTTTCCAGTTCTTCAGGCAGTTGATTCCTTGGGCAGTTTAGTGCAAAAAATTGAGGCCATGGGTCAACGTAACAACACATTTCTCACTTCACTTTCATTAAATGGGAGAAACACAAATCTAGATTCAACGGATTTTATGCGAATTAAACTTGCCAGTGACGATAAAATCGATGCCCGAATGGAATCGTCGGAACAACTTGCTTTTGAAAGCCTTCACACTGCGCAAGAAATGGCTGAGTTGCTCATTTTTGACTTAAAAGTAGCCACATTGCACTTGTGGGAAAACACTCGTCAGCAAGATAAATCTCTTGAAACTCTTATCAATGATTGTTCACTTTTTCTAACTCTCGGTGCCAGGCCGCATGAATTGTTAGGTCAAAACCCTAATGATCTCGAGGGCAGTGCTAAAGAGTGTTTAAAAAACCTGGATGCCGTTGCAAATCATATTGAAGACGCAACCTTATTGGCCGCTAACGGGCATTTTAAAGAAAGCTGCCACGTGATGGTGGCCCGCGTCATACCTAGCATCGAGAGATGGTTAGGTTTAACTCCGCTTTTTGCCGAACAATTGCAATTGGATACTGCCCAGCCTCCCATGCTCAACAACGATTGGCTCAATCAGTCAAGTCTCTAAAAACTCAACTCTTTTTCGATCAAAACTGTACTAAATTCAGTTTGCACCGATAGATCCTTTAAGGTTACAAGGGGGCAATCAGTGACGAGCGAAAATCATCTCAAAATTAATAACGTTACTTTATTCGCTTTGCTCAATTGCATGCTCCTTATTTCATCAGGCGTTGCGTTTGCTAAAGAAATAGACCGAGATTACCGCTCAGCGCGTGGCTTAGCCATGGGAAATACAGGGGTAGCATCGGCCGAAGGCGCAGATTCTCTTTTTTACAACCCTGCTGGAATCGCGAATGTCCGTGGAATTGTAAATGAAATCGTTTTGTTAAGCCCTCAAATTTCTATAGGCGAAGACACTCGTCGCATCTATAAAGATATAAAATCACAAAAAGACGCTCTAACAATGGTTCAGGAGCACACTAACCGCCCACAACACGTCGCTGTTCAAAATTTTTCTGGATTTATTTTTCGAAGAGTTGCATTCGGTTTATTAGAATCTGCTCAGACAGATTTATTTGTGGGAAGTGACCCTTTAACTGGAGTCACTAGCGCTGAAGCCCACGGAATTGCGCGCACAGGCGCTTATTTTTCGCTGGCAAAGGGTTTTTTAAACGAGTCTGTCTTTATAGGTATGACAGGCAAATTCGTTCAAAAAGTTGAAGTGAACATCTCTGCAAATGCCATGAATGCCGAACAACAACTTAAAGGCAAATCGACTCAGCAATTAACCAATGAATATTCTAGACGAGGAATGGGTGTTGGCTCAGATTTAGGAATGCTTTGGAAAATTTCAAATTCCAATGAGCAACCAATTCTAGGATTGACAGTCCGAAATATTGGAATGAAATACCGGTGGACTATTCCTGATACAGCGAAACCACCTAGCGATGATATTCGCACCGTTGATTTAGGATTTTCGGTACAACCTGGAACAAAAAAGTCTCACTCAACATTTGCACTAGACCTCAAAGATGTCTTTAATGCACGAAAAGAAGTGATTTACAAACGCATTCATGCTGGTGGCGAAATTAGTTTTCAAAATGTTTTAGGTGTATTGGGCGGATTAAATCAGGGATACGCATCGTATGGTGGTTTTGTGAATTTAAGAATTGTACGCGTCGAAGGCGGCCTCTATTCTGAAGAACTCGGAGTCTTTCCTGGCGATCGCAAAAGCAAACGTTACTTTGGCAGAGTGTCTGTGGGGTGGGTTCAATGAATTTATTAATCAGAAAATTATCTCCTCTAATGGCAAGCATATTTTTTATATCAATTTTTTGCGCACCTTTGAGTTGCGGAAAATACAACGACAATGCCTTTGCACCACTGCAAAAAAAGACGTCAAAAGACAAAGGTAAATCGGCACTAGCTAGTGGCGATTACGACACTGCTATTCGCGAACTAGAAAAATATTGCGGACAAAACCCTTCGGATATGCAATGCAAAGCCATGCTAGCCAATGCTTATATGAAAAAGTCGAGTATTGATGAACTGCAAATGGCAGCAAAAATAACTGAAGCTCAAAAAAATTCAGGCGGAAACGACTTTAAGGCACTTTTAGGTGCAATGCCTGCTGGCACTGCAGAAAATGTTGCTGGTCTGCAAAAAGCCGTTGATGCACTTTCAGGAATTCCTGCAGGAGAAAGAACTCCAGAACAAAATTATCAATTGGCAATTGCGTCCGCTTCGCTGGCTGTGACCTTAGCAAAAAAATCAGGCACCGATTCTAACGGAAATATTTCAAGTGAAAAAGTAGATCAAATGAGTGACGAAGAAGCCAATGCAATGGTAAAAAGTTTGAGTACAACGAAAGAAGCATTGAAGGCATCTAGTGGCGAAAATAGCGGCGGAGCTTCCAAATTAGGCAGCCTTTCTGATAAAATTGCTGCTCAACCAGGTGCGACGGATGCAGATAAACTCAGGTCGTATTTAAAAACTACAGCGCCCCAAACAACTCAGTGAGAATTTATGAAAATTGCATGTTTGCAAACAAACCCCGGCAGCGATAGACACCGCAATATTAACGAAATTATTTCTATGATGGAACACGCTGTTCACTCAGGTAGTGCGCAGTTAATTGTTTTGCCCGAAGTTTTTTCTTTCATGGGCGACGAAAATGGACGTCTCGAAAGCGCTAATAACCTCGACGAAGGCATATTTGAAAAAATAGCCGACACTGCCAAAAAATTGCGAGTCAATGTAGTTGCAGGGTCCCATGCAGAGAAATCAAAAACACCTGGAAAAGTATTTAACACAGCGGTCAGTTATTCATCAGAAGGAACCGTCCTCAATATTTACCGCAAAATTCATTTGTTTAATCTACGCGATTCAAATGGCCAACCATTGTATTGCGAATCTCAAGTTTTAGCCCCAGGCAAAGAAATTGCGGGTTTTAATATTCCCGTAGGAGAAAATTCTTGGCGTGCGCTTACAGCTATTTGTTACGATTTACGATTTCCCGAGCTATTTAGAACACCTGAAACAAAGATTAATCCCTACGATGTGATTTTTATACCCTCTGCATTCACTCACCAAACGGGCGTAGATCACTGGGAAGTTTTATTGAGAGCCAGAGCAATTGAAAACCAGTGTTACGTTGTTGCCTGCAATCAGACAGGGTTTCATTCCGAAGGACGCAAACGCAATTTCGGAAATTCTATGGTTATCGATCCCTGGGGAAAAATAGTGACTCAATTAGGTGAAGAATCAGGAGTACTTTGTGCAGAACTCTCGTTATCTGAAGTCAAAAATGCTCGTACAAAACTCCCCGCATTGGCAGATCGCGCGCTTTAACATATTGCTATTAGCGCCAATAATATTCAATTTTCACTGTAAATTAATTTAATTCTCATTGCATTCTACTTCGTAGTATTCTTCTTCTCCGCCATTTTTCTTTATTTTTCCAGCTCCATTCACAAATTCGATTTCAAATGTATTTTTGACCGTTGTTCCATCGGGCAAATATTGTACACCACTAATGCCCCCCGACTTAGGTGCGCAAACTGAATTTTGTTCGTATACGATATTTGAATATTTTAATTTCATGACAGACCCATCCTGTGATGTTGAGGTCTGCGAACCAGAATTTAACACTTTGGAATAAAATTGCTTATTTTTATATTTAAGCACCACAGACCAAGGAAAGTCAAAATTCACAGTGTGCTCTAATTTTTTCTCATCACCAGCAGACTGCGAAAGCGTCAGAGTCTGAACGGAATGAAAAGAAATCTTTTGATTGATTTCAAGCTCCTGTTTGACAGAATCCCAGGTAATGTTGTCCACTACATTACGATCAGACTTAAATTCAACGATACGACTGCGTGCCGCTTTGGCTGCCTGCTGATCTCCCGATTCCAATATCCGCGAATTCGATTTTTTAATGCTGACAGCATGTTCCAAAGTCTTAATTTTATGCCATGGAATAATAGGAACTTTTTTTGCACTGCAGGCAAGCGCAACATCTGGAGTTGTAAATTTCAACTCTTTTCGCAAACTCGAAGAATATTTAAATTTCACCTTTGCTTTACTGCGCAATGCGTTTTTTGACTCTTCACGCGATGACTCATAAATACTTAGTGTGCCATTTATTCCATTTGCCAATGTTTTTTCGCATTGAAAATTATCCGCAGGTAAAAAATTGTATTCACCGTTAAATACCAAATTCAACTCTGAGTCATTTTCGGCAGCAAGCATTAACGCAGTATCTGTTTCATTGGTTTGGCTTTGAACAGAACTGTAATTATCTTTCACCTGCAACAAACTGTCGCTAATCACAACATCTGCAAGTTCAGAGCTCAAATTCTGCTCGTCTACGACAAAAGTATCTTTGTCGTTTCCTGGTTTTTTAGGATTACCAATTTCAACTCCGCAGCCCGAAGCCAAAACAACTCCGTACAAAAAGAATAATTTGAATGAGTTAAATTCGCGCAAAAGGAAATTATTTTTCTTCATTCTTTTTTTTTCCTTTCACACTTACCGGAAAAAATTGCATATTTAATTGAGTGATAAATTCAGGATTTTGCACAGATTCACACATTTGCAAAATGCGTCTTCTAAACAGCTGAACTTCTTTTTTGACGCTCTCAAATGTTGGTCTGTCTAGTGAAACCACAATTGCACTCACATCGCGCTCAGATTCATCAATTGCAGTAATACTTTCTTTTCCTAAATCTATCATATGCTGAAAATAGCGAACAATACTCAAAGACGCAATTTCATCTCCGGTGCTAATGCTATTTTCGGTAACACAATATTTATTTTCTGTTTCATTGAATTTTACTAAATTGAGTTCTTGAAGTATTTTCAGACTTTCCGCAGCCTGTTTTGGTCTTATATTTGGAATTATTTGAGCAGCAATCCAATGCGGATCACTGTTAAAATTAGGAAGCGTAATCATCTCTCGAATAATGGGATGGTACCATTCATCAAAAAACCGAAGCTGAATTTTATTTAAATGCGAAATTTTCGTCGAGTGTTTAATTGATATCAAATTCTGCAACATCAATTCACGCTTTACCGGATTCTTGCAATTTTCATATTGAATGAGCGTGTTAAAGTATTTTGCTTCAAAAGAAGAAAGATTTAAACTATTGGCAATAGTTGCAGCGGCTTTTACAGTCAGTGGTCGATTTCCTTGAACGTATAAGTAAACAACGTTTGAAGGAGAAAACCCTAAATCTTTTGCAAATTCTGTAAATGAATATTTTTTTAAATTTTCTTTTAAAAACGAAAATATGTCTTTTAAAAATAAGCTAGAATTTGTGTAGTGAGAGGGAGGATATTTTTCAACAGCTGCATTAAAACTTTCATTTTTAGGCATACCATTTCCTCCCTCTTTGCACATACTCTAGACAATTCATCGCTCATTTAGCGTCTTCAGGGTCACACATTGGAGCCTCAATTTCAATTGCTACTCCCGCTGCATCAGCACAAGCCATGTCCCCTTCAGTAACGGTGCAAGTTACTTTTTTAGTTTCTTTACCAGCACTGTCTAAAAATGATGTGCTAAATCCGCCAGAATAAACAGCACAACTCTTAGAATCAAAATCAAATTTCAAATTGTCGTAGGTTGAATAAATTTTAGAGCCGTCTTTTAGAACACTTTCCGTGGTTCCACTGACAATCGATTTTGTTACGAGTTCATGTGGTGCAGCAATTTTCCGCACGATTTCGACTACTAATGGCGAACCTTCTTTGGTTGCAACTGACACTTCAAGCGTTTTGGTTTCTCCAGCCTTATTTTTGTAACTCATTGCTCGTGTGGCAGTCGAAGTTATACTCTTTTTACGTATGATTTGAGTGTCAGTTTTTGATGCCGCAAGCCAAGAAATACTTCTTTTTGCTTTTAAACTAAAGGAACTTGATGTACTAACTGCAACATTTGTTTTTTTGTTTGTTAAAGTCATAGAGCGCGACCTACTGCGTTCGATTTCCACATCTGCTTTAACACCCTGAATATTAGCCCAGTCTATTGCCGCGTATTTGCCGTTTTTAGAACACTCTAATGTAGCGCCTTCTTTTTTCCAGGTTCTCACAAGTTTGCCAGTTCCCTTATCAACACCTTCTGCACTCATTTTTTTTCTATCTATGGAGCGCTTTCTTTCCATCTCCGAAGAGATTGTAACTACCGCGCTACCGTCAGATTTGACTTCGCAACTGCGAGTTAAATTCTTAAAATCTCCTTCGCCAGATTCTACTAAAGAAGCAGAAGTCGATTCTGAAGTTTCACCCTGAAAAGCTCCTTCAGATGCATCGGCGCTGTGCGAAGCAATGATTTGACTTTGGGCCTCAGTATTACTTGCAAGATTTGAAACCGTCACTTCATTTGCATCCACAACATCCGATTTATTACGTTTTTCTTGAGTACCGCAAGCGCTTGTCAAAAGTGCCACTAAAGTAACAAGGCTAGAATTTGATTTAAGACGCATTTCAAAACTCCTCAATGAACGATCCAAAAGGGAAAGAACCTTTCCTTCCCACAAAAGACTTATCGGCGAAATTATTTTGCAATTAAGAACTATTTAATAAAACATTAAATATTAATACGTTATAAAAATTCTGAGACTATTATTTTGCATTATTTTGCAAAGATTTTGCCGCTCTTTTATTGGCATGCCATATTTGCTACGGGGCCAGACAGTTTCGCCTTAAGCGTGCCATTTGTGAGGGGTTTGCAGCGTAACATGTTAGGAACGATGAACCCCAGACTCTTTTCAATATTTCCGCGCATTGTGAGTTCCAAATCGAGGTCTGCATTGGCTTGCGCTGCAGCAGATTCTGGCAATCCTATTTTACCGCCGAGCCCAATGCCAATATCTTCGGCTGAAAACTTAGTAGAGTTGCCAATTGTAATAGAATTATTTCCGAAATTTAGGTCAACTTTTGCCGTTGTAAAAGACTGTTTTGGTATTAATAAAGTAGAATCGTCGATGTGTAAAAATCCGTTTGCAATACTGAGATCTATTTTACCAACAGCTTTTACAAATGTCATTGGCTCAGGATTATCCAACTGAATACGCCCCGATAAAGAGCCTCCTGCCACTGTTTTTGCTAACAACGGAAGTACTAAAACCATTGCGGGATCGCGAGAACCCCGAGCAATGGCAAGCACATGATTAAAAATCGGATCCAATGAAAATGACTTAAAATTTACTTGCACAAATTTAGGGCCAGCACCCTTAATGGCACCGAACATTGGAATTTTTAAGTCCGCATCTAAGTAACCACCAGACTGTGAAACATAGGCAGAAATTCCAATTTGTCCAATGAGTAGCGGCAGCAAGTTCACGCGAGCTGTCACAATTCCTAACTTTAACAATGCAGTAGAATCGGTACTATTCGAAACAATAACATTTTCTGCCTGAATTCCGGTGATCCAGTTTGGCCTTAAACTTCCAATACCCACGCGCACAGGGTAGCCTGCTTTTTGAATTGATTCAGTAATTTTACTCACTAATACTTCTTTTAAAACACCATATGGGAATGTCAGGTATAAAAAGAAAATAAAGGAACAAAACCCTAAGGAGACGTAAAGGGCCGCGCGCAAAAACCGATTTGTCCGTTTGCCTTTTGGTGTCGACTCTTCGTTCCAAGCACTTTTGCCTAATGCTGTTGGCCTTTTTAAAGATCCAAAAGCAGCCATTGGTTGCGCTGAAAGCGGTGCATCATTTGGCAGTGCCGATGCAACAGCATCTCCACTTTCATGGGTAGATTGGGAATCCATAGAAACTCCTGTTCAGCGTTTTGCTACTGTCGCTTCAACTTCTAAAGTGGCATCAAAAAATAATTTATTTTGATACAGACCCTTAATTTTTAACGAAACCACGTGAAGCATGTGGTTCGTGCCTTCAATCGCAATCACAAAGTCTATAATTTTTTTCAGACTCGCATTTGAAATTCTGAATTCTACTTTTGCATTTTGATATTTGTCGGCAAGCGGATTGTTCACGGGCAAATCCGTAACTGGCAATTGCGGCGGAAACCCACTGGTTGCCAAACCCAATTCCTTTGCCTTACTTTCTAACACACTTATTACCACCAAACCCTGATTTGCAGACTGTAATTTATTTTCCAAATCTGAAAATTTTTGTTTAGTTATCAAATGTGTTTGATGTGCTTCTCGCAATATATTTGTAGCTTCAAAGGCTTGATCTAATTTACCTTGCAACGAGCCTAAGGCTGCAATGTATATTGCGATAAATCCAAAAAGTGTGAATACCCCCAGCACAGTGCCACCCACCAATACAGCAGTGCGTCCTTCTGGCGGTAGCTTAAAATAACTGTCTCGAACAAATTCAATGCGCTCGTTTTGGCGACCAAAAATCAAGCTACGCATAGGGGCGAGCCAATTGGCCCAGGATTTCTGTTCCGCTTCCTGTCCTTCCATTTGTAAATCAGCCCCCTTCTTTTAAAACTGCAGACATTGTAAATTTCACGATTTTACCCTCAGATCCTGGCTTATTTTCTTGCGATTTTCGTTCTACATTCGAAAGTGTGTTTAAAGTTTTAATGAGACCTAATATTTTTTCGGAATTCGAAAAACTATCAGTCTCACCTTCAATCATTATCGTAGACCCTGTGACTGAGAAGTTAGTGACATCAATAGGTACATTTTTAGGAATGACCTTTGAAACGCTTTCCATAATTCGCAAGGGTATTGCGCTTTTCTTGGTCGCCATAGAATTTAAAATCGATTCTCTATTTCGAATTTCATCTGTGATCGTCTTCATAGCTTGCGAACTATAAGTCTTTAAATCCCAGTTGGAATTTGCAGAAATATTTTTAAGTTGCTTTGGTTCATTGCCTAAAACTTGCAATACTTCTTTGCGGTATTGATTTTTAAGCGCATCAATTTGTTTGCCATAGAGCCACCATCGCAATCCATAACTGGCAAAAAGACACAAAAGCAAACTCACAACAAGCAAACTCACATTAGCAATTTGCCTAAACACGAGGTCATAGCTGCCAACAAGAGCTAGCTCACCTTTTCTGAGGTTTATTTGTGAATGAACTTTTCCTGGGACACCGCGTAATCCAATGGCCATTGCTTGAGCAATCGATGGCGATTGGACCCATTGAATATCTTCTATTTTGAGACGTTCACTGTCAAATTGCATGCGCGTTACTGGAACTTCTAAAACTTCTTGTAAAAATTCGGGCAAATTGACTATGCCAGAGCTACCTCCAGTAATGAGAATACTGTCTGGAATGAGGCGTTCCTGAGCTTTAAAAGAATGCAATGTTCGAATGAGTTCTTTGATGAGTTCAGTTACAGCTATGCTCAACTGTTTTGCAACTACAGCTTCTCGTTCTTTACCTTCTGGCACCTTAACATCTGGTCGGTATTCAATGCGACTCACGGCATGTTTCAATCGTTGCGCTTCACTGAAAGATACTCCCAATGATTTCTGCAAAAAGTCGGTAAAGTAACGTCCACCCATTTTAATGGTGCGAGCTGTAACAATTTTTCCATCATTAAAAAGGACCATTGAAGTTTTTGCGTGCCCAATATCCAAAATGAGACGGCACTTTCCTTTCGGAGCAACTTCAATTTTGCTTTTACGGTTTCCGTCTTCATCTGAAAACGCAATTGGCATTTCATCTTCAAAATGCAAAAAAGGATACAAATTCATAAAAGATAGATAATCGACATCTATAATTTTAGGATCAATTTCGAGATCTTTCAGGCCACCCAAAAATGCTTCTACGTGATCTTTTCGACACATCACAGCGAGCACTGAAGTCACACCATCTTTGATGTCGACAATCTGCTGGTCGATAACAACGTCATCCAGTGAAAACGGAGCTTGACTTTCTAATTCACTTTGCACCACCATTGGCACATTACGCTTCTTAATATTTTGAAGCGGCATTACGCGCATTGAAACCATGAGACCCATCATGGCTGTGTAAATGCGATCTGCTTCTATTTCGTTTTCAGAAAACATCTGACGAACTGCAGTCATTCCAATTACAGAAGGATCAATTCCTTCAATTTCTGGAATGGTAATTTCGTAGTAATTTGTAACCTTATAGGTCTTGAAGGTGTTTAATATTTCGACAGCTTTAATTGAGTAGCTGCCGATATCCAGACCTAGAATTTTTTGCATCTGAGCGATCCGCCTTTAAGCTAATCTGTTACGATATCAATTTACAGGAGTCTGACTTCGTTGAAATTCTACCAAAGGTCTCTTTGCTGCGTCAGGCTTCCGATGTCAAAGGGACGGTGGGCTAATTTGAAGCTGCATTGAACCGCCTCACAAAACGCGGCATTCTTGATACGATATGCCTATTTGATAGATCAGGATATTTTGGCGTGCATTTTTCGAACACACAAAAAGAATCAGAAGAAATAGTCGTCCGCAGAGTTGTGCGCCGTCTCGAAAGATATTTTTCTGAACGAGAACTTAGAGCTCGAGAAAAGCTAGAGCTAGCTGCACAAGAAGCGCAATTTCAAAACGACGCACTCGACGGTGCCACACTCATTACTACTCCTGGAAATTCATTTAAGGCATCAAATGCCGAATCCATGAGTGAAGTAGAAAAAAAAGCGAGCAATGCCAAAAACAACTCAATACTTAACGAAGCGTCCGCCGATGTGTCTAAACCTGTTCCTTTAAAAGTCAGACTCCCACAACCACCCAGAACTAAAGTAACAAGCCCCGAAAATAGCGAAAATACCCCTCCGCCTTTTGCAATTTTGAAATCGGAACGCGTCATAAAACCGGCGGAACTTTCAGAAGAGCCACAAGAACTACTACCGACTCATTCGAGCTCTTCGTCCGTATCTAGTTCGACTCTTCCCATGTCTCACACGCGCAACCCAAGTAACATCAACCGTCCAGCCCGCCTGAGCGGCCTCCGCGATGTTCAAGCGCCGGAACCCTTACCTACACTTTCAGCGTCTATCCACGACGAATTGGCGTCTAATTCGTCGGTGTTTGACACAAATTCCCGCGCACCCTCGAATAAAGGACCCGTAAAAACCAAACCGACCGAGCAAAACAACGTGCCTCCTTCCGAAGTCCCCATGAGCCAAATTGGATTCGAAGCCATCGGCCCCATACAATCTACACTGTTTGGAATGCGTCCCGCATTTGTTATCGCTGTGTTATTTATCCTCGCAAGTTCATTGATGTTTTACTTCCTTTTTGGTGGCGACGATTTCTCTCATTGACACAAAATAAATAAAATTAAACACATCAAAACTTCAAGTTCTTCACAAGCACTCCGAAGACTCCACAGAGAGTCCATTGAGCAATGCTCGGGAGCACGTATGAACAAACGTTTGGTTAGCGATTTTCCTGCTGTCGACGCAACATTCAGCAGAAATTTAAAGCGCTGCGGTCGAAAAATTGGTACCAATGCCAAACCAGGGCATCGCAACTTACACAGCAGAATAAGCTCGTTCGTCCAAGGCTCCGCTCGCCTTACTTTATCTTTGACCGAAGTTAACAAACTTATTTTTGTTCAAGATTTTGAGAAAGCAAGCAGAGTATTAGGAATATTATCTCATAAATTTCCCGCAGATTATGAAGTGCAATTTCGCCGCATCGAAGTCGCATGCCGCACCGATGAACTAGGCGAAGTGTGTCAAGACTTGCGTGCACGCGCTCTCGCATGTCCTCAAATTGTAGCGCTTCAGTATGCAGCAACGCTAGCAGAAATTAGGTATTTAGAAAAAATCGCCACCGAAGCACGAAGTAACGAAGAGTTAGTCAATCCATCATTGCGTATCGGCCGAGGCGATGTCACAGGATTATCTGCAGACGCAGAACGTCACGGCAGCGTTGCGGCACGTCATATTTTACCAGGAATGGCCCTTAATTCACCGGGTCGTGTGCTAGGTATTATCTCTCAAAATGTAAGAGTAATGCGTAACCCAGAAGTCGCCGATGACTTAGCTCCACCCGACATTCCCCATTTAGCAGAAGCATCTGCCGACGGTGCAGCCATTCAATCTACCGAAAAATATGATTCAAGAATCGACCACCCGGCAATACTAAATGCACAAAAAATTATTGAAAATGACCCCAAAAACTACGCTTCTTGGTTTGTATTTGGATGCTCTTTAGAATATTTAGGAGATTTGTCTGGAGCAATAGATGCTTGGGCCAAAGCAATATCTTTAAATCCTACTGCGCTATCGACTCTTGCAACAATGGCTGAACTGCAGCAAATTGGCGCTATTCCTATAGATGATGTTGATTATTCCGAGCGGTTTGAATCACTTGATAAATATTTGGTACACGGCACTTTCGACACCCACACCGAATTGTATAAAGAATTTTTAACACGCAAAGAATACGCGCTTGCAATTGCAGCACTGCGCACTTTAGGCGATTGGATTCAACGCCAACGCGGAGAAGTACCTGCAGAAATAGAAGTGCTTTGTCTTTTTGGAGCTATGAAAGCATATGCCCTAGAAGGTAACATACCAGCCTCTGACGCATGCAAAAAAGAAGCAGAGCTCATTGCAATATCCGTAAAGAAATCGCCAAAAAACGCTTCACAACTAGCATTTATTGGCCAAATTGCAGAAGAATATGGACTCACTGGCTTGGCTCGCATGTGCTTTTTTTCTGTGCTCACACACCCCGAAGCAGAAGTAGAACTCATTGTTCGCACCGCAGCACATTGCGTTACCACCGGTGCATCCCCCGCTCTCAAAGAGTGCCTTTCTGTTGCATATAAAAATTTAAAAGGTCATGCAGAAATTAGATTTTGCCAACTATTGTGCGAGTTAAATTTATTGGGTGTTTCTGTCAGACACTACATGGATCGCAAAAACAGAATTCGTGCACTCATTTCTCAAAATGATGCAGGTACTGCATTACAACTCATGTCCGACTCACTCGCCGACACTGAACAAGATGCAGAAATTCACTATTATCTGGGTGAAGTCCTTACAAAATTAGGCGCGTTAGAACAAGCACGAACTCATTTTCAATCCATGTATCGTCTCGACCCACTCAATAGTGAATCGGCATTACGCTACGTCCGCTTCTTAGTTGGCCAAGGAATGACAGATGATTTAACCGAAGTGTTGGCCGAATCTCTCGCTCTTCCTGGCCTCACGCCAGCACAGTCTAGCGAATTGCAGTGGGCTCAAGCCAAAGCATTTGCAGGTTCAAATAGAATACAGGATGCACGTTCTGAGATAGAAAAAGCACTTAAAAATGACGCATGGAATCCGGTTTACATAAGCCTGGCATTAGATTTATTCACTCCAAACGAAACTCTATCGCCCCTTCCAGAAACGGGTTCAATTTCAGAATTGCAATTGTTACTTTCTAAAAAAGTGATTTTAGGAGCTGAACAATTAGAACAAAAATTATTGGAACGCGGCAAAGCTTCTTTGCGCACTGGGCATAATGAATATGCATTTCTGCTTGCAAGGTGCCTTTTTATGCTGAATCCCAAAAACGAAGATACTATTGAGTTCTACTCACGAGCAGGAGCAGGCGTAAATTCACGCTCAGCAGCACAACAGACGTTACTTTTTCTCTCACAAACTCATGTTCAAAGGGAGATTACTCTTGGCAACTTAGCTTCGTGCATTGCTCGGGTTTACAGTCATTCTGGAGAATGGACCTTAGTAGACGAATGGATCGACATTGCACTCAAAAGTGGAATTGACGACAAACAAACCCGCTCAAAGTTGTTCGAACTCGAAGCATTAAAATTAACATTTAACGGAACAGACTTTCGCAAGGCTCAAAGCTTAATTGAAGCTGCAATAGACACTTATGAGAATGGGCAAAAAGTGCCTGCCGATACTGGGGTCTTACATGGTTATCTTTTGTTAGCTCAGGGTGATATAAAAGCTGGCATGGAGAAAATGAAGACTTATATTGCTGGAGCATTAACTATTCAAAGCCTTTATTTTATGGTTAAAGGTCTTGAAAGGGCAGGAAAACTGAGCGGAATTGAGCGCGAAAACATTGCGCATCTGTTTAAAATGCCCCCCACTAATATGCTCGAGCAAAGGCTTATTGAAGAAATTTACTGTACTGTTGGATTGCAAAAAACAGGTTCTGTTGTCAATCTAACGTGCTGAAACAAATGCTGTCGTGGCATTTTCACACTTAGGTTGAAATATGGCAATTCCTCGCATGAATCAAAAAAAAAATACGCGCTTACAAGCGCAGTCAGAGCTCAAACAAATCCGCAGTCGTATTCGGCTATCCCCAGAATGGTGGAACGGAAAAACACATGTTTTAATAGACATGGATGGCACTTTGATAGGCCAACCAGGAGCAATATTTCACAATTTATTTGCCCTTTTTGCATTGCTTCGACTTTCACATTTAGCAAGTTTTAGTGAACTCATCAAAGCTGTTAAAAAAACACAAGAAATAATTCTTTCCAATCACGGTTTTGCTTCAAATAAAGATGCGTTCTTTGAGACTCTTGCTTCTGAGTTAAAAGTTGCTCGAAGCAGGGTCGAAAAGTTTTCTCAAAAATTTTTCGACTCCGACTACCCTTTTATTTGCCTTTTTTTGCACAGCGAACCACACGCCAGAAGACTCATAGATTTGCTCCATGCAAGCGGTCGGCATGTTACCTTAGCAACAAATGCTGTTTTTGGCAGGCGCGAAATCGAGCTACGACTCAATGCTTCACATTTGTATTTGCATGACTTCGACCTGGTAACTTCATGGGATGTCATGAAATCGACCAAGCCTCATTCCGATTTTTTTAGTGAGACAATGGGAATGATTGGAGCAGTGGCCGAAAAAACAGTCATGATTGGCAACGACCCTTATTACGATCTGCCAGCACACAAGCTGGGGATAAACACGCTATTAGTGGGCTCAAGACTTTCCATTGGAAATATCGCTGATTCATTAGAGAATATCGAATAATAATCATGATTTACACCTAGCATCCTAAAATTACGCCCGGACTACTTTCGGAGCATTTTCACCGAATCGCAAAACGCGATTTCACAATCTATCTTTATGTTTTTGAAAAAACATACTTTTTTTAGACCTCACAAACCTCTAATTTTACAAATTTTTTTCGAATTTTCTACTTTCCAGTAAATTTTTTTGAGCCAATGCCGATGAAGTATCTACGACGTGCGATTCCGCACCGTGTACGTTTTGACCAGCATTATGCCCGAGGGAATTCCATGAGTCAGAAACACACTTCGAATGAAAAAAATTCTCAACTTGATTCAAAGGCTCAGAGTCAAATCAATAAAGAACAGGAAGATGTTTCAAAACGGAGGCTTCTTTTCACAGGAATTGCTTCAGGGATTGCCGCTGTGGCCGCTGCTTGCGGACCTGCAAGCTTTTCCACAAAAACAAATACAGTTGTCGCTAAAAAGCCCACTCCTAAGCCTACTCCAGGCCAAAAAGGAGGCGGCGAAGGAATCGATAAAAGTGGAGCAAATTCTGCTGGAAAAGAAGACATCGATGGCGCTAGTGGAGATGGAAAAACCGGCGGAGACAGCACCGATGCAAATTGTGCATTGGTGGGTGGTGCAGAAAAAATATCACTAGATATGCCTTCAAATCCTGCACTCATTGTTAAAAAATCTATTTACGGAGATATGTCAGGGCGCACATCTACAATGATCGCTGTCCTTTTAGCAGGATTAAAAATTGGCGATTTAGTCTTGCTAGTTAAAAAAGATGGCATTCCCATGAGTCGCAAAACTGTTGGTCCTTTAGATTTAACACGGGCCATCATATTTGATGGATTGCGCCTTGTCGGCATTCAAAGCCTCGAAGTCGTCGTTATATCGGGCGCAGCAAAATCTAAAGCAACGCTCTCTACAACTGATGCCGATTTTTCCATGACCTTCAATGGTAAACCAGTGGTAGATATTTGGGTCTTTAGAAACACCGCACACGCCAACTATGCAGACTTTATGCCCACAATGGGCTTTGGCGATTTTGTAGGTGGAGTGAATGGAGGCGGCGGTGGACAATCAGACAAGGCAAGCTCCGTTGCAGGACGCATGTTTCAAGTGGCAACAGATTCCTCAACTTGGCCAATGCCAACCATAAGTACGACGCATATGGTGACCGACGTCTTGGGTACTGAAATTGGATTCGCGGCAACTGTCTTAGTAAGTCATAACATATTGCTCATTTACACACTAGATAACGACCATTATCATAGATATTTTTATACAATTGGATAATTAGAAATTTCAGAAATTCAGAAGTGAGGATTTATCATGACGGTTATTAAAACAGTTCTAGCTTGCGACAGACGCGATTTATTAAAATATTCGGCTCTTGGACTCTCAGGTATAGCATTTGCAAACCTCGACGAAATGGTTGCATATGGCGCTTGCGATACTGCAACATTACCTGCCGAAATGGAAGCATCTACTCAGTTACTTTACTGGATTGACGGGCCCTTTACAGACCCCTTAAAACCAACAGGAAAGCTCACAACCCGTGCCAAATTCTCGGCCTATGTCGACATGCCTCAAACAGCATCTGCATATGTTGAATATGTTGCCTTAGTAGACGCAGCAAATAAAATTGTGGCTTCGACGCATTTCACTGCCGACGATAAAACTTCGCAAGGCATGGTCCCCTACGTCGTATTCGATCAACTCACCCTAGATAGCACCCAAGACTACAAACTTGTTTACTTAGTGCGCAAAGGTCAAAACAGTTCAGTCATTTACAAATATCTAATAAAAAGCACAAATATTCGCAACAGTCGCTTCGATTACAGCCATTTGGGCTCAGAAGCCATCAATAAAATACCCGCAATATTTAGAAGCGACATCAATCAAGCAGCGCACGCATTTAAAGACACAACAGCTCCAGCATTTTCAGGCGACGGAATTCTCACAACTCCTTATCAACATTTTGCTGCAATGCCCCTGCATTCAGTGCGATTTAAAATCAGAATCCTCACAGCAGACGGCACTTTTAAATTTGAAATCGAACCCATGCACGCCGACGAAAACATCGGTCACTACATGCGTTATTTTTTAGTCATGGACCCCGTAGGTCGCATTTTAGGCGCTCTCAAACGCCCAGCAAATGGTGCACACCCAGCGTTTTACGAAGTCACACGCGGCGTCCAAGGCGACAGCACAGGATTTAATACAACTGAAATCGCTGCGCGAAATATTTGGGATTGCCCCTATGTCCAAGTTTTAACTGAAGATAAACGCGATGCTATGTGCCGTATTGCATTGCGCCTTCGCTAAGTATTTAATGCCTGTTTTTAAGATTCAAAAAATAGGCATTTTTTAGAACTGAATTTTTGACTCACTAGTTTTTTTTACACATTATCCATATTAAAATTCTATTTAATCGCATGAAGCGGTTAAAAATTTTTTTGTGGATGCTCAAATATGTTTATCAATCAAATAAAATCTCTGGCAGTTGCTGTCCTATTTTGCACAAGCTTTCAAAACTGCACACCGCCTAAAACAGCGTCGCAAATTGATTCTAAAATTAACAATCCAGAATCAGCACCCTGCCCTGTTACCTTAGGTTCTGGTTTTATAATCAAGCCAGGATACCGAGCGACAGAAGCAGAAAACAATGAATTTTTTGACACTTTTTACCCTGAAAACAAATCAAACGAGCTAGCAATGGAGCTTGATAAGCTCTACGGGTCTGGATACGCCCGCGACACTCGCGAGAAAACAATTAAGAATTTAAATATTTTCCAAGGTGAGTCTGTGTTGGGCACCGACGGCCCACTTCACATCGGCGAACGCATCGCAATTTTTTTATACACCGATAATTCCTTTGCGAGGATCAATAAAATTTTACGTAATAAAGATGCTAAAAAATTTGGAAAACTCGACGAACTTTATTTAAAGGCACTTTATTCTGGACTCGACAGGCTGCCCAAACACGACGGAGAGTTTTACCGCGGCATACGTTTGGACAACGATAATCTCTTAAATAAATACCGAAGCGCTCAAGAAAATCGGACTTCATTTCAAGAATTTATTTTTATGAGTTCTTCAAAAGAAAAATCAGTTGCCTTCAATTCTGCATATTTTTCAGGTGATACTGAACTGACCATTAAAGGCAAAACAGGACGCGATTTAATGAACGCCTCAAAACGACAAAACGAAGCGGAAGTGTTGTTTTTTCCGTGCACAACTTTTAAAGTCAGATCAATGAACGAGCCTTTTGGCATAGGTTCGTTTAAAACTAAAAGAAAAATTTACATTGAAGAAGTAACAGAATAATTATGATTTCCCTTCTCAGCAATTTTAATTGTGGTGGCTTTTTAGCAGACACGATAGTTAACTCGACTCAATTACCAAAAATCAACCCCTTTCAATTTGGATCCAACGAATATTGGATGTGTGAAGCACTTCGGTTTTCAATGAAAGCCATTGGCATTACTTCTCCAAACCCACCTGTTGGCTGTATTTTGGTTCGTAATAATCAAGAAATCGCACGTGGGCACACGCAACCTTACGGCGGGTGGCATGCAGAACGAACTGCAATAATGAGCTTGCCTGAAAATCATGACTTTTCAGATGTCACGGCGTTTGTTACTTTAGAGCCCTGCTCGCACACAGGGCGTCAGCCCCCCTGTGCCAATTTTCTTGTGGAAAAAAAATTCAAAAAAATTGTAATTGCAGCCCTTGATCCCAACGCTCAAGTGGCCGGAAAAGGGCTACAAAAATTGCGCGCTGCAGGCATAGAGATTGAGGTGGGAGTTTTAAAGTCCGAAGTACAGGCATGGCTTATGCCATTTTTATATCAAATTCAGAAAAATAAAATTTTTATAGCTGGCAAATGGGCTCAATCTCTAGACGGAAAACTTGCCGATCACACTGGCGGCTGGCGCTGGATAACCGGACCCGAAGCACGCGCCCACACGCACTGGCTGAGACAAAAATACGATGCAATTGTAGTGGGCGCCGGCACAGCTCTCAACGATTTTCCAATGCTCGACGTACGAGATTGCGCTGCCCCCATTCAATCGCAACCTTTGCGTATTTTATTTGATCCTAAAGGGCGCATATTGAATGCATCAGAAGCCAATCAAAAAAAGCTCTTCGAGCGCACTTTAAACCCCAACCAGCCGAATTTTATTTTTATATTGCAAAACACATTAAACAATTCCGATTCTAAAACACTAAATCAGCTTAAAAACGAAGGTAATGTTACTTTTTTGGCGGGCGACCCAGAACTTTCACCCGCACTTGGATTCATTGAAACACTCAATGCATTTGATTTTAAATCCTACCGAGGCGGCCGACCCCTTCAAAGCATTTTGGTCGAAGGCGGACCATCGTTATTGTCTCAGCTCATTGAAAACGACTCACTAGACGTTATGCATACTTTTATAGCGCCATTTTTCATGGGTCCAAGCCCTCACGGTATCGCCAGCAAAAGTACAGATTCGTGGCAATTAAATGCTTTTCCAAGAGTCCTGTCTCAAGTTCAAAGGAACAAGTTGCTCACACAGAGTCACTGGGGAAACGACACGTTTTTAGAATTAATGCCCATAGATAGAGCAGAACTAGTGTTCCAAAATTGTACATTTTAATTGAGAATAAAAAGAAAGCGGCACTGTACCCAAAGCACAGTGCCGTAAAGAGCAACAAAAAGGAGGAGAAAACTACTTTTCAGTCATATTCCCTTCAATACCGCCTGTCAACTGTCCAGACGGCTAAGATTTGAAATATTAAGAATGAACTTTTTCAGCTCTTGGAAGCAACGTGACCACGAGTCGACGACCTTCCATTTTGGGTGGTGATTCCTGAACAACGAGTTCAGTCAACCCAGCAAGCAAGGTTTGCAATACTTTAAAACCCAAATCAATGTGAGACATTTCACGTCCACGAAACTTAACACCAACGCGTACGCGTGCTTTGTCAGCAACCCAGCGTCGGATGTGATTTTGCTTGGTTTCAATATCGTGATCGTCTGTATTAGGAGTAAGAGTTACTTCTTTTACTTCAATAACAGCTTGTTTCTTTTTAGCTTCGTGAGCTTTTTTACTTTGCTGGTATTTAAATTTGCCATAATCGATAAGGCGGCATACAGGCGGCTTTGCGTCTGGAGAGACTTCCACGAGATCCAGGCCCAATTCTTCAGCGCGTGCAATGGCATCGCGTGTTGCGAGGACTCCGATTTGGGATCCGTCATCACCTATGAGACGCACTTCAAGAGCACGGATTTTCTCATTGATGCGGGGGCCTTCTTGTGCCGGGGCGTTACGATTGGGTGTTCCCATTTGACGCATACTGTCTGCAAACCTCCTCAATATCTGGCTAAATTGCCGTACCAAAAAATCCCGTACTCAAAAACTAATCCTCTCATCCGGGAGCAATGAAGAGGAACAACGAAAGAAATACTCTATCCTACACCAGCGTTCATTGCCTATTTTTTAGGCGCAAAAGCCTGAATAAGTAAAATAACTTCAAAAAACAAAAAAGCGAGGGCTGCGGACAGCGCCGCGACCCTCACTCGTCAAAACTTCTGTACTGACTTTGGCTCACTTCTTTTCATTCGAAACGGGCTTGTCAAGTTTGAAGAGGGGTGGCGTGGTTCCAACTCGGCGCACAACGTTTTTACGAGCGTTTCCGCCCTTCATTGTTTTAGCTTTACGACGACGAGTGGTGATATCGGTTGGTGAAGTCATGGCAGGCATCCTTTTGAGACACAAAAAAAATAAGAACGTGCCGTGGATAGCACTGAAGTAGCCTCTTTGCAAATGCTACTCAGAATTCTGTTGATTTAATCTTTCCACGCCTGATTCTTCTGGCTTTTTTTCCAAAGGGGGTGGCGGCAGAGCTTCAATTTCTGTGCCAGCGGACTCATCAATCGCCTTATCTTCTTCAACAGCCCCACCACCCTCAAGAGCTTCAACTTCGTGAACCGTCGACGGCGGAAAATCGTCAACCCTAACGAGATCCGCATCTGTATTGGGCTCCAATGAAACGCGTGGCGGAGCTCCAAATTTTCGAGCGGCAGTCAATTGAGCAGCGGGAGTGAGGCCCATCATTTGCATGCGAGCCAAAATAACATTGTAACGCGATTTAAAAAAGCCGGAAGGAGCCTTGGTTTCTAAGGATTTATTCCACTTATTTGGCGATGGTAATATTGCAACAAGCGATATACAATCCGCAGCACTTAACTCACTTGTTTTTTTCTTAAAATAGTAACTCGACGCCTTTTTAATTCCATAAATATTAGGGCCAAATTCTACAACATTAAAATACCAATTGAGCTGATTTTCCTTACTTAAAGTCGCATCTAATACAAGGGCTCCTGCAATTTCTCGTCCTTTGCGTAACCAAGTACGGTCGCGCGACAAAAACGCATTTTTAACGAGTTGCTGAGTAATTGTACTGCCACCACGCTGCTTTTTCTTACTTTTTTTATTATATTCTATACTTTGCTGAAGGCTTTCAAAATCAACACCATGATGAATATTAAATTTTGTGTCCTCCGAGGCAATAAGCGCTGTGCGGCATGCTTTTGGAATATTTTCACCACTGGCCCATTCAGCACCAAAAACCGCAGGCAATGGCCCCGTCATTCTCATGTAGCGACTGCTTCCGTCGGAGCCGTATGGAAAATAAATCAATGTCCCCATATGAAAACTAAACACCCATGGAAAAATCCACATCGCTAATAAAGTCATTAAGGTAACAAGAGTCACTGGAATCACGAGTGCGAGTTTCATCATGTGGACTTTCCTTAACCCCCTAGCCTCTTGATTTAAGGCTCATACAGGTGCATTCTCGCGCGATTCAGGCGCGCAACTCATAGCGGGCATTTTAACTAATTCTGATCGACTCATTTTCGCAAGCAAGGAATCACACCATGGTACTTCCCCTTATTAAGCCTGTACATATTTCGCATGCTAAGTCCGTGGCTCAATCGAGTGCTGATATCTTTGTGCTTATAGTCGATGAGTCGGATATTGAAAACTCCAAGCTTTTGTCGCCAGAATTAATTGCTCTCGACGCACAAACAAACGAAGTGATTTCGACACTGACTTCCCTTGGCGATTTCGAAGGCAAGTGGCTTCAAACATCTGTTTCATTATTGCCAAATTCTAAAATTGCCTCCCGCATTCTTCTCATTGGAACAGGTAAAAAAACCACTCATTCCGAAGCTCGCGCTAGGGCAATTGGACTCAAAATTGCCGAAGAATCGGTTAAGTTAAAAAGTTCAAATATTGTCATTTCCGGAAGCTCAAAGACATTAAAAAACACTTCAAATATAGCTCAAATTGCCTTTGGAATGAGCGCTTCAATTTACAAATACCCTAACTCAAATATGTCAGCCGAAGCAAAATCGGAACTTGAAAAACCCTTCATTGCCACATTAGTTTCCGACGCAAAAGGAGCAGCTGAAGCAATTCAAAAAGCAATGATTATGGCATCCCACACCGAAGTCTGCCGATTGTTTCAAGACGGTCCTCCGAATATTTCCACACCAAAATTCATTGCCGAACAAACAGAACTACGCGCTAAGAAATTAGGGCTCACTGTTAATATTTATGGCGCGCAAAAGCTCCGAGAAATGGGTTTCAACGCTATGCTTGCAGTAGCAGGCGGCAGCGCTCAAGAACCCCAATTTGTGGTTGTCGAATACAAACCCGCGCAATACAAAAAAACTGTAGCATTTGTTGGCAAAGGTCTCACTATGGACACGGGTGGTTACTCCATTAAAACGCCCGCACCTCTTCAAATGAATATGAAATACGACATGTCTGGCTCGGCAGTCGTATTAAATTCTGTACTTGCAATGGCGGAATTAAAATTACCGGTTCGTGTATTTGCAGTTGCTGCTTTGTGCGAAAACATGATCGACGCCCATGCGTTTAGAGTTGGCGACGTTATTACTTCTTATTCTGGAAAAACAATCGAAGTGTTAAACACAGACGCCGAAGGTCGTGTTGTTTTATCCGATGCACTTTCTTACACAGCACGAGTGTTAAAACCAGATTATATCGTTGAATACTCTACTCTCACAGGCGGAATGATCACCGCATTAGGGCACGTTGCCGCAGGCGTTTTCACGTTTGGAAATGACACACTAGCTAAATCAATTTCCGACGCATCAGAATCGACAGGCGAGCGCACGTGGCCCATGCCCGTCTGGGAGGAAGATCTCGATGGGGTTAAAAGTACAATTGCCGATCTTCAAAATTTAGGCACCCCAACTGGCGCTGCTCAAAGCTGTGCAGCTGCTGCATTTTTAAAAGAATTCACCGAAGACATTCCTTTTGCTCACATTGATATTGCAGGAGTTGCTGATAATAATATGGGCATAGGTTACCCTAAAAAAATAAGCTCCGGCTTCGGCATTCAGCTCTCTATTGCCATTGCTGAAAAATTATCGGTATGAATCAAACTCCTCAAGAGCGCCCCGCAGCGCCATTATTAATATTTGATATCGAAACCGTACCAGACATTCCGTTACTTTATATGCACTACGAACCTGCGCTGGAAGGCGGCTGGGACGTATCTCGTGATTGGCGAGATGTGTGCGTGCCCGAAGCCATTCGAGTGCAAAAAAACTTAAATTTTCCTCCGCCAATTTTTCATTGTGTCATTTCAATCTGCGCACTCTTTGTGGACCCAGAGACCAATCAAATCATCGATGGTTTTCGAAAAAGCGTGCCCGTTCCCCAATCTTACGCCGAATTACTTTCTGGAGAAGCACAATTATTGCGCGATTTTTGGGCGTTTACTATAAAGAAAAAAGATAAATTAAAAAATTGGTACGATAGTTTGCAGTCCGACTTTCGCATGTCCGACTACCAACGGCGTAAACTCAAGCCCATTCCACTCACATTTTGCGGTTACAATATTAGTGGATTCGACCTTCCTGTACTTGAACAACGCAGCATGCGCAATTTTATAACCTGCCCTATTCCCGAATACGGTCGCGAATGGGGATACGATTCTTACAGGTCAAAATACGCTTTCGACAAATGCTTCGATTTATTGCACTACATTTCTGGCAATGCTGTGGGCCGCTCGGGTCTCGATATTTTGGCGCGCTCCATGGGCCTTGGCGGCAAGATGACAGGTATGGATGGCAGTCGCGTTGCAGCAGAGTATTATGAAAACCGGGCTTGGGAAAAAATAGAAGAATACTGCGCCGTCGACGTGCTCATTACATACGGAGTTTACTTGGCGCTGCAAAAATTCAGAGGTTTTCTTGATGCTCAACAATTCCGCGAATGCGCACATCAGTTTTTATTGTTTTTAAACAAGGAAGGTAAACCTGCCGCCTATGCCGAATTGGCCCGAGAATCTCACGCATTTTTTGCCGCAGCAGATTCTGACACCTTAAAATGACGATTTACTCAAGCTAGAGGATTTTTTGACGATCGTCTGTAGTTGTGAAATAGGAAATTGAATTGAGGTTGAAGAAATTTTGATTTCATCAACTCATATTTGATTTTTTACCTATTTTTCAATTCTAGTTTTAGGGCATTTATTCAGAGGAGTTTTGTATATGGCTGAAGAGCTTGGTTATTCTAAAGGTCTTGCAGGAGTAGTTGCGGGCGAAACGGCTGTCAGCCAAGTGCAAGGCGACGACGGACGGTTAATTTATCGTGGAATTTCCATCGAAGAAATTGCCGAAAAATCTACATTTGAAGAGATGGCTTATGTGCTTTTAAAAGGTAACCTACCTAACAAAAACGAACTTGAAGCCATAACGAAACAACTTTGCGAAGCACGCTCGCTTCCTAAGCACGTAGAAGTTGTTATCGATGCAGCACCAAAAAATGCGCATCCAATGTACGTTTTGCAAGCTGCCTATGCGGCTTTAGCTTACGACGAACCCGAAGTGAATTTAAAAAATGTTGAAGGCAACATTCAAACGGCAGTGCGTTCTATTGCCCAAACGGCAACAATTGTAGCACGAGTTTCTCGCAATCGTCGCGGACTTGCGCCCGTTGCTGCAAAAGCAAATCTCACACATGCCGAAAATTTTCTTTATATGCTGAATGGCGTTGAACCTAAAAAAGACGAAGCGCGCATGTTCGATGTTGCCCTTATGCTTCATATGGATCACGATTTTAACGCTTCCACATTCGCTGGCCGGGTTGTGGGATCGACAGAAGCAAAACTCAACGCATCACTTTCTGGCGCAACCGGAGCGCTCAGCGGCCCCTTGCATGGCGGCGCAAACGAACGCGTGTTGCAAATGGCCGATGCCATTGGTTCCCCCGAAAAAGCGCGTGATTGGGTCATGAACCAACTTGCCAACAAAGGCAAAGTGATGGGTTTTGGACACCGCGTTTACCGCACAATGGATCCTCGGGCAAAAGTTTTACGCGAAATGCTTGAGAAGCTTGTGGCAATAAAAGGTGATACAAAAACATATACCATCTTAAAGAATGTTCACGACACCATGATCGAAGAATTAGGCAAAAAAGAAAAAGATTACATTTGGCCAAACGTCGATTTCTGGTCTGGAAGTCTTTATAAATTAATGGGAATGGAGCCCATCGACTTCACTCCTATTTTTGCTGTAGCACGTGTTGCTGGATGGTCCGCTCATATCATTGAAATGTGGAACGATAACCGCATTTACCGCCCTGCCGCTAAATATGTCGGCGTCGTTGAAGCGCACATTTCTCCTTTGGCTTCACGTGTCTAATCTTTTTGGGCAGAGTACTTTGCTCTGCTCTCAAAATCAGAATTATTCCAATACACTCAAGGCATCGGCTCTTGAGTTTTCTCATTTTACCCTTTCCACTGGCTATCAATCTCCACTCATTGATCTCAGTTTTGAGGTTCAAACGGGTGAATCTATTGGAATTGTAGGCCCCTCCGGCTCTGGCAAGAGCACTCTTTTAAAGGTCATGAGTCAATCAATTTGGGACGATTCAAATCACCAAAATTCGGTTCGGCTCGAAGGCAATTGCAGTATTTTAGGATTCCCCGTAACTCCCAAGAAACCAACGCTTCCAACGCTCGAAATTTTGCGCTCCAAAACGGCATTTGTGGGGCAAAATTCAACTTGGTTACCAGTGTCAATTGCTGAAAATTTTGCACTTATTCAAATGCTCAGCGGCAGCGAAAACCCTGAGCCGTTTGAAAACATTCTGGAATCCCTACCACTTTCACAACGTAACAGAGCCCAAATTTTTGCACTGGCCGAACTCATGCCTACTCAAATTGAGCGTCCTTTATTGCAACAATTGGCTATCATCAGAGCACTTTTACGCAAACCAGCGTTTCTCCTTTTCGACGAACCATTTTTGGGAATGGACCCCGTTCTTCTGCGTCAAACCGAAAATTTAATTTTAAATTTGGCAGAAAAATCAACATTAATTTGGGCCACTAACGATTTACATCAAGCAAGTCGTGTCACAGATCATATTCTATTTATGCTGCATGGTCGCGCCATAGAGTACACTTCTACCCCTCAATTTTTCACTCACCCAAAGTCACGCGAAGCAGAAAGTTTTATTGCTGGCCGCGACGACGAATTTTAAACAAGGATAAATAGAATGCCCGCATTAAAGTCAGCCATTTATTTTTTAGCACTCAATTCTTTATTCGTTTCGTGCAAACAAAATGCACAAACCGAGCAAAGTGAAAGCAAAAATTTTGGCGATTTTCTCAAAGGGATTGTTCCAGGAAAAATCGACCCTGCACTTGCAAACGCAGAACAAGTCACCAAAACGCTTAAAGTAACAGACTGCAACGAACCCGATAAAGAAAGCACAATAGTTTATAAGTATTTCCGCCCGCGCGACCCAGCAGATCAATTGCAGCAAAAAAATGCAAATGGTCGCATTAAAATGCTCTTTTGTGTCTCTAACCTCAAAGACAAAACCCTTAATTTAATTAACGATATGCAAGTTTATTTCGAGCTTGATTTTGGAAATTTAGTAGAACGCTTAAGCATTCAAAAACTTGCCACCAGAAATGTTACTTTCAAATCTGCTGAGCTCGCCTATTTAAATGCGCCCGCGGAAAGCGCTGTAAATAATTTGCCCGAGACCGTGTCCGTAAAGCTCAATGCCAGCGGTAAAATCATTAATGTTGTGTATTCTATGAAGCCCGAAATGCTCTTTAAAGGCAAAGACATTTGCGAATTTGAACTCACCAAACTCAAACTCAACGCCAAAGTTGAAAGCGTAGATGGTGGCGGAATTGTAGGCCTATCGGTAAATATTGTCTCTAATATATTCACTATATTCGAGGGGCCCATAGTATTTAACTATGTTAAAAATGCTCTCGACAAATTCGCACTCGCGCCCGCCAGAAAACACGCATTGTGCAGCAGCCCCGAAGAACCTGACATCATGAAGGTAGATTTTGCACTTGGTCAAGACAAACCAAAAATGAATTGGATCAAAGACACTGGTGTTATTACCATTCCAACAAAATAATTAATATTTAAAATGTTTAATTTCTTCGCCCTGAGTCCCCAATTCCGACATGGCTTCAATTCCTAAATTCAAATGAATATCTACCCAAGTGGCATTGACCTGCTTGTCTGATGCCTCTGTTTTTACTCCCTCGGGAGTGATAGGAACATCAGAAACCAGCAACAATGCACCGCGTGCAATTTCATTATTGTGCCCCACAATAAATATTGTAGCCGTTTCCATATCTATCGCCATGCATTTCATAGCTTGAAGACGCAATCTAAAAGCGTCGTCATGCTCCCAAACACGTCTATTGGTAGTATAAACAACACCCGTGCGATAACCGTATCCGCCATCTACAATTTTTTCAGAAACAAATTTATGGAGTTTAAATGATGGTAATGCAGGAACTTCTGGAGGCATATAGTCGTTCGAAGTACCTTCACCTCGAATAGCCGCAATGGGCAATATAAAGTGTCCGATTTCACTGCTGCGTTTCAATCCTCCACATTTCCCCAAAAACAAGACGCCCTTTGGCTTTCGCGCTGTTAAAAGATCCATAATAGTAGCAGCGTTTGCAGATCCCATTCCAAAATTAATGATTGAAACTTTTTTGTCTGCACTTGTGGCATTTGGCATCGCTCTGTTGAGACCATTCACAGGCACACCCATTTTTTCCGCGAATACTTCCACATAATTTTGAAAATTCGTGAGCAATATGTACTCTGCAAAATCCTCTACGGCTGTGCCTGTGTAGCGCGGCAACCAATTCTGACAAATTTCTTGTTTGGTCTTCATACAGATTCTCCATCTTTTATCTTGTTTATGTTAATCATTCCATCAGCACAATGTGGGCTCAATGCCACATCGCATTCGAGAGCACAGCACAAAGGTAAATTCATGAACGATCATAAAAGCCAGTGCAACATAATACAAGACTGGCTCAACAATACTGTCCCAGAGCACCGGGTTCTGATCTTTAGAAAAAACGAGCGCCAGGGGTTAAAATGGACCGATCCCGAATCAATATTAATTTCCACCGAGTTACCCACAATCTGGTTAGCGGAGTCAAAAAAAATAATTAGCAAATATCAATTACATTTTGGCACCCTAATTTGTTGTCTTGAAAAATTCGATAAAAAAAACGACTTTTATTCAAATTTAAAAAATAAATCCTCATTTTCTAAGTTTTTTTTACAACCCTACCAAGAGCCTAACTCTGCTAATTCTGACACGTTCCCTTATGTGTCATTTGCATTTAAAACAGACTTTACTCTCGAATTAAATGAATCCGAGCTCCTTGTTCTTCAGCGTGAATTTAAAGTGAATCAAACCGACAACTATTTTAGTCCAATCACTTCTGAAACGTTATCAGATTTTTGCGACACAGTAGACAGCCTCAAAGAACATATAAAATCTGGTGATTTTTACGTCATCAACGCAGCTGTTCAAATAAAGAATGCTCTACCCAAGCAAATGTTTTGCGCAGAGTCTTTTTTACGTGCCTGGATTCAACGACCTTCTCGATTTGGGGTATTTTTTGATTCTTCAAGCTTAGGAATTATGAGTTTTAGTCCAGAATTATTTGTTTCTAAACGAAAAAATTTTCTTCTCACTCAGCCAATTAAAGGAACAAGAGTTGTTTCAGATTTCAAAAATATTACTGACGCAGCTCAAAATCTTTGGAATGACAAAAAAGAATTATACGAACAACAAATGATTGTCGATTTGTTACGTCACGACCTTTTAGGAGTTTGCAATCCAGGAAGTGTGCAAATTCATGACCCATTTTTTATAGCAATTGAATCGACTCTTTTGCAAATGCAAACAACCTTAACTGGAGTATTAAAACGACAATTAGATATTACTGACATCCTCAATACCATGTGTCCCGCCGGATCGATAACGGGAGCTCCCAAGCAATCGGCATGTCGATTTATAAGTAAATTCGAATCTGAATCACGCGGAGCATACACAGGAATCTCTGGAATTATCGAAAGTAACGGAGACTTCGATTCTCAAGTTTTAATAAGAAGCTTTTTCAAACACAACAATAATATTACAGCGGGAGTAGGCGCAGGAATCACCTTGCTCTCAAATTCTGCCTCCGAAGGCGCAGAATTGAATTCCAAATGGAAATCATTTAGACAAGGCATATGGTAAAAATATTATTTATCGACCACTCCGATTCCTTTTCCCGAAACCTCGCCAGCTTTTTTGAAAATAAAGGCTGCGAATTAACTTGGGCGAATCAGCAATCACTTCAACTTGTCGATCCTATTTCATTGCAAACCACGTACAGCGGCGTAATTCTTTCGCCAGGCCCCGGACACCCCTCTCAATACAATGAAAGTTTAAGGTGGTGTCATTTATTTCCAGAACAATTGCCTGTGCTGGGAGTTTGCCTGGGCTGCCAATTACTTTTGCACGCTGCAGGTGCACAAATAAAGCGCCGCAATCGCCTTCCATTGCACGGAGAGCGCATTTTGCTTAGCCAACCCAGCTCGAAATCCATACTTGCACCTGACGCGTACCAGGGTGCTTTTGTTCTCTACAATTCATTGGCAGCCGAAACTAAAGACAAGGTATTTAATAATTATTTTAATTGTGTGCTAAGCTTTGAAGACTGGGCGGTGGTCGTAGAAAAACGTGATGCAACTCAAATAGGTGTTCAATTTCATCCCGAAAGTTACCGATCTTTGGGTGGAGATAAATTTTTGAATGCTTTTTTTAACCTTGTTCAAGCAAGAGCCAATTTTCTTAATAAATAGGATACCAAAACCATGTGGGCTCGCATTTTTACAATCCTTTTTTTAGCCTTAGCAGGTGCTGGGGTTTGGCTTCAACAGAGCACAATGGACCTCTACACTGCAGAGTTTGAGGCCGAACTTGCCGCCGATAAAATGCAAAACGCAGTTGCTTCACTTTCAGATTTTAAATTTCAAAAATACGAAAATGGCGCATTAAAATCTTCATTAAAATGCCAACAAGGTCGAATTTTTTCAGACGGACATTTAAACCTTACGGGGCTTGTTACTTACGAAAGCTTTAATAGTTCTGGTGGAAAAAATTTCTTGCTGCAAACACCAAAAGCAGTTGGAAAATTCCAGAATATTCGCGAAGGTCATTCATTCATAGACAGCAGTCGAAAGCTTGAAAATGTAAAATTTCCCGAAATCGTTGCCATTTGGATAGGCGAAGACCGTTTCGACACTAAAGATGTAACGGTTAATATTCAGGAAGGAAATTTAGTCACGTCCGAAGTCGTTCTCGTCAGAGGCCCTGGCCTGCGTCTCGAAGGACGCGGACTCCAATATACAATGGCCACAGAAGAATATAAAATCGGCGGGAAAATCCAGGGACGAGTCGAACCTGCATTAAGAAGCGGAAAAACAAAACACTAATTCACACGAGATTCCCAATAAATGAAATTACGTCACACATCTTTTTTATTACTTCCGACTCTCACTATTTTACTATTAAATAGTACATCAAATGCTGATTTCACCGACGAGCTCCCAGGTTTATCTGCTGGTACTCCAACCCCAGCACCAAAACCAACTGGAAATGAATCAAATCAAAATAAAAAAACCACTGAAAAATCCAATTCGCAAAATAATAAAAGCGATAAAGTAAAACAACAACCCAACCCACAACCTACCGCAGATACCGCGTCACCAGCGACAGGAAACGGAGAGCAAGGCGGGCTTTTTGGCCCGGATGTGCGCACGCACAATACTGCAGCACCTATAATATTAAAAAACAGCGACACTCTAGAAGGCTCACTTAAGGGCGGAAAAATGTCGCTCAAAGGCAATGTTGAACTCATTCAAGGCGATACTGTGCTGAAAGCCGATGCTTGCGAACTTTTTTCAAAACCCGGCAGTACTGCCGCTGAAAAAGCAGTGGCTAAAGGTAACGTAGTTCTTCGTAAAAAGCCCGGTCCAGGTGCTTTAGAATTAAGGGCGCAAGCGGAAGAAATAGAATATTTTGTACTTACTCGCAAGGTCATTTTACGCGGCCGCCCTAAAGTCTGGCGTGGTCATGAACTCTTGCAGGGTGAAGAAATAAATCTGAATCTAGACACGGAAGAAGTGAATGTGCGCGGAGCAAGTGCTGTGGTCGATCCCAAAATGGAACCAGGAAAAGACACTAAAAACAGCACTAAATCGAATCATAAATCAGGCTCCTCTAAAAAAGATTCAAAGGGAGCAAAATAATGATTTCAGTCTTGAGATCTCAAAATTTAAAACGAAAATTCGACTCTCGCTGGGTGGTTGAAGACGTCAGTTTTCAAGTTAAAAGTGGCGAAATCGTTGGTGTTTTAGGCCCCAACGGCGCAGGTAAAACTACAAGTTTTTATATGACTGTTGGTCTCCTTCGCCCCACCGAAGGTCATGTTTACTTAGGCGATACCGAAATAACCCGCCTGCCAATTCACAAGCGCGCCCGACTCGGCATCGGCTATTTACCGCAAAATGCGAGCGTGTTTCGCAAGCTCAGCGTAGAAGATAATTTAATTGCAATTATGGAAGTCTGGGGAACTCCCCGGCGCAAACGAAAAGCTCTACTCGAAAAATTATTAGAACAATTTGGCATAGGTCATATCAGGAAAAGTCTTGGCATAAGCCTGTCAGGCGGTGAACGACGGCGTCTCGAAATAGCACGAACGCTAGTTATTTCGCCCCGATTTTTATTGCTCGATGAGCCTTTTGCAGGCATCGATCCCGTAACAGTTGACGAGGTTCAAGGACTCATTGGCCGCCTCGTTAAAGAAGAGAATTTAGGTGTGCTCATTACAGACCACAATGTGCGCGAAACACTTGGTATTTGCCATCGTGCTTATATTTTAGCAGGCGGAAAAATATTAGCAGAAGGATTGCCAGAAGAAGTAGCTCGCATGGAAAACGTCAGGGCTGTTTACTTAGGCGAAAATTTTACACTTTAGAAATTTCAATCTGGTTACGGCTCCGCCAAACCTGCGCCTTGAACTCCAGCCACAGTGCGATTAATTTTTATTATTGGGGGTCTGCCTCATCTCTAATCGTTTGTTAACTGGCCGTCAAGTCAAACAAGTCAAATCCCCTCACAACTAAAGTCGGACTCACCACTTATGAGCGCCTTTATGCGACCTGTAACGCTATCTTTAAAACGCTTATCGACACTCAATTCCAAAATATCAAAATACCGAACATCTTTCACTTCGTCACAGGCTATGCGCCGCGGGGAATCGGCTGTCCAGTTTTCGAACATCGGTTTTGCCACATAGACGAACCCACGTAGCACTCCCCGGTTCCACTGACGAGTCACCTCAACACACTCACCAATATCCCATCCAAACTCTTCTCGCACTTCGCGAATATTACACTGGCTCGGAAACTCATGGGCATCTGCACCTCCACCAACAGAATCCCAGGCATAATCCAAATAATTCCGTTGCATCAATAATACCTCCCAATTTTGAGGCTGTGCGCGACAATCAATAATCATATTAATTATAGATTCATTTTCCCAGCGATTCCTCAACTCAATATTTTTATGCCTTAAAAACAACGAACTTCCAAAATATGCTGGGCGCCTTTTTTGCCGTTCCCTTTGCCACTGCACAAGAATTGATTCAAAAATATCTGTTGTAAATTGCACAGAAAATAAATCATCGGTTTTACGAAACAACTCTTGCCGCGAAAACAAAGTCAATTCCCATGGTGTTTTCTGACCATACACTTCATTAATATACCTAGGAACGATGTGCCAATGCAGATGTTTACAAACATTTCCAAATTTAACAACGTTTAGTCTGTCTGCCTTCGTGGCCTTCAATACCGCTTTTTGCAAATCAACAAAATCCGCATTAAAATTACCGCGATCGATATTTGAAATCTGAAATTGTTCGCGCACGTGCCTGGTATACACAACCATTACAGAGCCAATAAATTGCTCATTTAAAGGGCTTTTAAATACCTTAAAAAAATCAAACCCGTCGTGTAAAAAATCGACCTCAACGCTTCTTCGCGTGAGTTTTTGGCAAAGTGGGCAGTTGTCAAAATTGAGAGATGCCGACATTCATTAAATCCTTGAACAATGCTTCTCAAAATCAGCAATAAAAGTTTCTAAATAACAATTCAGGCGGGTTTTTTTATTATTTTTTCGCGCAATTTTAATATTATTTCTTCGAGCTCTGCAAGCGAGCTTGGCTTTCTTAAAACACAGTCAATACCAAATTCTTCTTGTTGCATTTCCGTGACGTCATCAAATCCGGAATGCAATATAAATACAGACTCCGATTTTCCAGACTCTTTTATTTTTTGCGATAAAAATAGACCATCACCTTTTGGCATACGCATATCGCATAAAATAACATCATAAGAATATGTTTGCAAAAGCTCCCAGGCGCTCCAACCACCGTCTGCACATTCTACTATGGCACTGTTCATTTTGAGGGCAAATGACAAGACCTCGTTCAGATCTTTATCGTCATCTACCACCAAAATTCGCATGCCTTCAAGCGGCTTCATTTTTAGAGACCTCCGGGTTCACAATATCAAGCTCGAATGTAAAGCTAGTGTGGCCTTCATACAATTCATACGAAAGTTTACCACCGCAAGATTCAACAATACGCGCAGAAATGCTCAAACCCAAGCCCGTGCCTTTGCCCACACCTTTGGTAGTAAAGAAAGGTGTCATAAGTTTCTGAACAATTTCTTGCGGGATACCGGTACCGCAATCAACTACACTGAGCTTTATTTTTCCGTCGTTATTTTTGACGATTACTTTTACCCATTTTTCAGGTCGAGCCAACACAACATCAGCAGCATTGTTTAAAAGATTCAAAATAACTTGGGATATTTGAACAGGGACACACTTTATAATGCCGTCATCCAATATTTCAATATCGAGTCTAATTCCCAATGTTGCAAATTTTTGCTGGCAAAACACCATACAATCATTTAGTACTGTCGATATTAAAACTGCTTGCTTTGGGTCCCCATCTGACTCTCTCGCAAACGCCTTTAATCCACGCACAATGGCTGCTATTTTCATGGCGGTTGAGTCTATTTTACGCAGTAATTTGTCCACTTCTGGTTTTTTTAATTCGTTTTCTTCTAAATCTTGAATCAATGTTTCTGCAATAACTGTAATTATTGCCAATGGAGTGTTAATTTCGTGGGCTAAATTTCCTGCCATCTCGCCCAACGCACGCATTTTGGCATCTTGAATCATTAATATTTGATGTTCATGTTTTTCTGTAATATCTGCAAATATTGTAACAGCAAAACAAGGTTTTTCATCATTTTCCGAAAAAATTGGATCCGATTGAATGTTTAACCATTTTAAAGGAGATAAATTTGACTTCACTCCCATCAATACATCACGCAAAGGCAGGCCATTTTTTAGTACCTGAATGGCAGGGTGTTCTTCACTCGGAAAAGGCGAACCATCTTCTTTAAAACATTTCCAAGAGGGATCCGTCAACGATTTTCCCAGTAATTCGTCCTCTGAGAGCTCTAGAACGCTGAGTGAGGCTGGATTAAAACTCACTATAGCACCTGTTGTGTTCTGTAACACAACCCCCTCAGACATCTGATTAAAAGCAGTACGGTGAATCAAATCATGTTTTCTAAATTCCTCAAGCTCCATTATTTTAATTCGTAATTCTATTATTTGATTCAATTGTTGCGCTAATAAATTTAACGTTATTCTCTGGGACTTAGTTAGTACCCTTGGTCTAAAATCAACTAAACACAAAGTTCCAACAGGGTATTTGTCTGGCGAATGAAAAGCAATTCCAGCATAAAAGCGAACATTAGGCACATTTGCTACAAACGGGTTGGCCTCAAATCGAATATCTTGAGTTGCATCAGAAATTTCAAAAATTTCATTGTTTAAAATTGTGTGCGAACATATCGAATCGTCACGACTTGTTTCAGTAACATCACTGCCAAATTTAGATTTAATCCAAGTTCTATTTTTATCGACAAAAGTGATCAATGAAACAGGCGCTTCGCAAATCGATGCCGCGAGTTTGGTAATATTATCAAAGTTAACTTCTGGTAAAGTGTCCAAGATTTGTAGACGATACAGTGCATGCAGTCTTTCATTTTCATTTTTATGAAGTGCTGCTGCCACCATCCCAAGATCTCCGTTAAGTCTCCAATTATGCCAGTCATTGACGCAATCAAAGCTCTCAGGCGGTTTATCGGCACGAAAAATGAAAGCCTAAGAATATTTTCAAAATGTATAGATAATTGAAGATGGCAAATACCAAAATGGAGCCCATGTCGGGGCTTGAACCCGAGACCTCTTCCTTACCAAGGAAGTGCTCTACCACTGAGCTACATGGGCGAAAACGAAGGCAGGAAACTCCAGATACGGTCCAGCAAGCCAATTGTCAAGCCTTTGCCAGCTGCTCAATGCAAAAACGCGTATGATAAATACAGAAACCTGAGGAGCACACATCCCATGGATCTTTTTACCCAATTTGGAATCCCAGAGCCTACACCGTTTTCGGGCGCACTGAAAGTTTTAGTGGCAGAATCTCACAATGAAATTCGGCTTATACTTTCGCACCATCTCACAAAACTGGGATTCGTGGTTCACCGTACCGAACGCAGTGGGAAAGTCGCCCTAGCGGAGCTTCTCAACGATCCTGCGCATATTACAGTTGCCGGCGACGACCTCCCTGGAGTCGCAGGGCTAGAATTGCTCCGCGAGTTGCGCGAAAATCCAAAAGCCCAACGTGGAGCTTTTGTTTTGCTGACAAAAGCACTTCAAAAAAACGAGGCCATGCTTGCCATCGAGGCCGGCGTAGACGATTTCATGGTACGCCCCATTGCACTCACCGATTTAATGCCGAAAATTCGTACTGCCTATGCTAATTTTGTCAATCCTAAAAGCCCTGAACGAGTGTATGAATTCGCCAAATCGAAATTACGCACCGACGACTTAAATGGCGCAAAAGCAGTGTACGAAGCACTTTCACTGAGCAACCCCAAAGCCGCACGCCCCCATGTGGGTTTAGCGCGAGTTGCACTCGTTAATAATCAAGTCGATGCAGCCCTGAAACAAGTCAATTTCGCAGTTGAACGAAACGCTATGTATGTGCACGCCCATGCACTCAAAGCAGAAATTTTAGTTAAAATGAACAAAGTTACTGAAGCCACAGAAGCGTTTTCAACGGCAATAAAAATATCACCTCTCAACATTATGCGTTATGAACAATGTTGCGAATTTTTGCTTAAAAATAAATTAATCAACGAAACAATTTCAATCTTAGAAATCGGCTTAACCGCAGGACTTCAAGATCCCTTTATTGCCGAACGCATTGGCTACTGCTACTTCGAAAATAAAGACTATCCTAAAGCTCAAAAATACCTGCGCCAAGCATTGCGAACCGACCCCGAAAACATGGGCTTTGCAAATTCACTTGCAATTTGCTGTCGCGACGCTGGGCTTCTCGATGAGTCGGTCGAAATTTACAATACAATATTAAAGCGGGAAAACGACAATCACCCTGTTTTATTTAATAAAGCACTTGTACTCATTCTTCAAAATAAAAAAGATGAAGCCGGCAAAATTCTCAAACGTTGTCTCAAAATCGCACCAGAATTCGAAAAAGCCAAAGCTAAACTTGGTGAGATTGGAATTTCTTAAAAAAATATTTCTTACTCTTTACTCATTTTCGTCTTGAAACTAATACACAATTATTTACATTTTCAAGTCTCAAAATCGTCGTTTAAATCTCCAAAATCTGACTTCGAATCTTCAGAGTTATCATAAAAAGATTTATCTGCTATCTTACTATTTTCAATCTTTTTCTTTTTATCACTTGGCTTTGATTCTGTAATTTTTTGATACGGATTATCATTTACAAATTTTTGTTTTACTATTTCTTTAGAATCATCCATTTTCATCGCTCGATTATTTTGGTTTAAAATTTCCAAAGCCGAGTCACTTATCTTATCTTCAGCATGTAAAATTGACAATGCTGAATCGCTTAACTTATCTTCAGCAACAATGTCTTCACTTAAACGGTCATTTTCGTCGACAATAATTTCCGCAGACATGAGCTCTTGAAGTTTTATTGCGGCTTTTTCAAATTCAGGGTTGAGTTCAAGCGCTTGTCTAAGAAATGGAATTGCGTTGTCTGGTTTGCCCCATTTTTTGTACGCAAGACCCAAATTATAGACAACTTTAGATTTTAATATATTCGACTTCAATGCGTTTTGCGCAGCAGTATACAACTCAATAGACTTCTCAAAATTAGTTTTTCGCACCGCAAATATTGCCGCTGTATTAAAAAAACCACCTATTTCTTCTTCAGTAGCCGCGTCACCAAATAAAGCTAAAGCAGAATTAATTTCACCTTCCGAAAGCTCAACTTGCCCCATTCCCGTGCGAGCACCTTTGTGATTAGGATTCAATTTTAGCGCTTCATTATAATGCTTTTTTGCATTTTGATTGTCTTCTAGAGTGCGATAAACATCTGCAATAATAACAATACGGTCTAAATTTTTAGGACTCAATGCATCTGCTTCTTCCAGAATCAAAAGAGCTTCTCCAAATTTGTGCTCATGCATATACGCCCGTGCCAACACGTTCGAAGCGCGTAAATTATTTTTATCTTTAGCTAGAACCTTTTCAGCAAGCTGACAAGCCTTAGAAAAATCGCCCCGCTGAACACACAAATTTGCAAATTCAATCTGAGCCCTAGAATCATTAGGATGCAAGTTAAAAAAATCCTGAATGTGTTCTTGCTGTTCACCTAATTCTCCACGCACTCCGGCAGATTCTATTTTTTTTACCAAAGCATGAGCCAACGACGGTTTACGTTGCTCAACAAATATATCTTCTACAGTTATCAATAAATTAGCCTGGAATGTCGCTAAATTCAATATTTTTGTCACATGATATTCTGTAGATATACACAGAATTTGTCTACTCAATACATCTGATAAAACTACGATTGGAGTTGACGCGCCGCTGGCATGGCCTCTAAAGAACTGCAAAAAAGTGGCATTTTTTTCTAGAGTGCCTTCAAACCAAGTAAGTACTAAAAGTTCAGGCTTGCGCGCAAGCAACAGTTGTTGAGACGCCTCAATACTATCCTTAAAAACTATATCAAAACTCTCTTTAATTTGCCCGAAAACGTGAATGAGAGAGGCTTGAATCCCTGCATTCTGACAAATTATTAAAATGTACGGTTCTACTCTTTTTTCCATAAATAATTTTTCGGCCAGAACTTCAAAAACATGAGCGCAAAATAGAACAAGAACTCAAAATCAATGCCTGAGGTTGTTTAAATTCTCCATATTGAGTCAAAATGAAAAGGGTTTTCGTTCAATCTTCAATACTTGGAGAAACTGATGTTAAAAGATGTTACCTTATATTCTTCTCCTACTTCTCCCTTCGCACGTCGTGTGCGCATTGCTTTGCGTCAAATGTCGCTTGCTTACGACGAAGTCACAGTCGAAAATTTGTTCCCTCCACCTCCTGAATTTCTGAAGCTCAACCCTTTAGGCCTCATACCAGTGCTTATAGCAAAAGGTTTCGAGCCTATTCCGCACTCAAATGCCATTTTAGAATTTTTAGATGACCACGAGGCTCACCTCTGGCCTCGGCTTATAGAATCACGCTGGGCCGCTAAAAAACTAGGAATATTGGCAACCGGTATCCTTACAGATGCTGTGGCATGGCGCCTCGAAAGCATTCGTCCGGATTCACGCGGCGATATTTTACAATTTCGGGAAAATTCTATTATAAATACTCTTCAAAATTTATTTTTATCTAAAGTTAATTATTCGATAAATGGCAAAAACCTGCATCAAGGCATAATAGATGTTGGCATTGCACTTCAATATTTAAGTTTTCGATTGCCACATCTAGATTGGGAAACCGTTCTCAACGGAACAGACGAAACACTTTGGGAATGCCTAGACGGCGTTCCGGCCTTCGAAATCACAATGCCGCCCGGCTTAGCAAAGCAAGTATAAATGCAAAAAATTTCTACCAAAACTTTTTCAAAAAAGCCTTAATAAAGGCCGGCCGTGACCCAAAAATGGCCAAGGAATACTTGCAAAAATCAATAGAAAAGAAATTCCTGTAGAAAGCGCTATGCATTTTTGAATGGTTGCATTTTCATTGGCACGTTTTGCCATTATTCGTCCAGCATGCATTATTGTCATGGAAAGAATCATCATTGCAATATGCTCTACTCCAAAAAAACGCAATTCTCGCGTTCGCATCATAATCTTAGGATCCTTGAAGGCTTCTTGAACTATAGGGCTCAATCCAAAATAAAGACTCAGACCAAGCATCACTTGCAAGTCAAATGACGCCATAAAAACAAGTCCCAATACTTTTTGAATCTTCGAAAACGGCTCAGATCCAATCCAACCCTTCAAGCTTAATAAAAAAACTAAAAGTCCAAATATCAAAACTTCCCAACGTAATATCGAATGCAAAATCAATACTGCAGAAAACATTTCAATTCCTCTTTTGCGCCGCAACTTATCGCAGTGCATTGAATTTATTAATCGATTAAAAAACAGAGCTTAAATTTATGTCAGAAAAACGAGTTCGAAGCAACTTTAGCAAAGTCACTTCAAATAAATAATTAAATTTTAGATTTAGAAAAAAAAATGGAGCGGGAAATGGGGCTCGAACCCACAACATTCAGCTTGGAAGGCTGACGCTCTAGCCAATTGAGCTATTCCCGCTTAAAAAGAGAGGCGCCGCAACAATTACCTTCCTCAATACGGGTTGTCAAGTTTCACCGGTCCAAAAATTCTGCAATTCTTTTGACCCACCTGCTCACATCTCTGCTTTTGCCCGCTTCTAGCACAACAAAATCTGGGCGTAACACAAAGGCCTCAATTTCATTCTGCTTCATCCATTCCCATAAAATCGAGTGTGAAGACTGCTCACTTTTAATCTTCAAACACTTTCCCCATTTCTGAGGCCACACAGTTCCCTGATCATTAATGCAAGACTTTTCTATTAAATTGAGTCCTCCAAGAGCCCACATATCGAGCAAAGATTCACCCTCACCTTCTATATTCAAAACAAACCGCGGCAAAAGAGATCCACTGAGTCTATGAATTCCGAAAATCAAATTTCCGCCTTTTAATTTTGGATTTGTATTTTTCTCCAGGATACTTTTAACAAATTCAATTTTATTAAAAATAATTAATATGGCATTGCGCAACTTAGTCCATTTTAATAGGGGCCAATCTTTCAATTTCATTATTTTCCCCAACAACAAAGCTTGTTTTATTGTCAGAGTCACGTGTCTTTTTCTCTCTATTTCAAAACTATCCAAAATTGAACTTTTTGATTTCTCACTTAATACAAATGCAATTTTCCAATAAATATTCAGCGCATCACGAATTCCAGCACCCATTCCTTGGCCAATAAATGGTGGCGTTTGATGCGCAGCATCTCCTAGCAAAAAAACATTTGCCTTCCTAAAACGCTCGGCCACAAGCGCATGAAATTGATACACTGCTTTTCTTCTTATATGCGCGCCCTGGGCACTTTTTAGACCAATCCAAAATTCTAAACGTTTCCGAATCTGCGATTCAAGTAGGAATTCATTTTCAATATCAGCCGATTTAAGCATAAATTCCCAACGGTGCCTCAACGCACCAGTGCGAACATAGGTATTAGGGTTCAATTCATCACAGACCTGCAATACCCCATTAAAAAGCTCTAATTCTTCAGTCACATTCGCATCCACAACCATCCATCGGTCGTGCATGCCAAAATCAGTTAATGCAATTTCAAAATGTTGCCTCACAAAGCTTTTGGCACCGTCACATGCCAACAAATACTTTGTTAAAATCTGCTCATTTCCATTTTTATGTTCTGATTTTATTTCAAAATTCAAACCAATTGAGTGATTTAGCGAATCATTCCAAGCTTCCTCTATAGACTTATCAAAAATAGATACTAATTTAAACCCTTCATAAAAAGAAACATTTTTACACTGCCGCACATGCAGCCGAAGAATAGCTTCCAATTCTGGTTGGTCAAAACTATATGCGCGGCTAAAACCATTTTCTCCTAACCCTTCTCTACTGAAATTCATAAGAATGTCATTTTGAATATTTTTAATTTGCATACCAAAAATGGGCCTAGAAATTTCTTCAACTTCGAGACCCACTCCAGCCAAATGAAATATTCTCATAATTTCGTCATCGAAGTGAACGGCTCTTGGCTCATTAACTCCACTGGTTTCAGAGTCAAATAAAGCAACTTTCAAGCCAATTTTCTCAAATAGCGCGGCAGCAACAAGTCCCGTGGGCCCGGCCCCTACAATGACCACATCCCAAGAATTCAAATCACCATCCCCCTGCTAACTGCAAATGCCTAATAAAATATTTTTAACATCGTAGCCAAATGAATCAAAGTCGTCATCATAATCCAAAGTCAGCCTGCCATTTGCAAGCGCAGCAGATACTATCTCTTCACCAGTAGTATTTTGAGATTTTATATTTGAGCAGAGCTCTCCATAAGACGTAATTCCTTCGCTTTTAAAATATCCACGATAGGCATAAAATGCAACATCAAACGGCGTAAGTGAAGCATCAGCATATGCCACAACAGATAGACCCACTAAAAGTGACGCCACCAAAACAAGTTGAATCGTTTTCATAAAACCTCCGATTTGGTCATATTTATTCTATATTTCGTGCAAATAAAAGCACGAATGCCTGACCTTAAAGTCGTTTAAGTCTTGTTTTTAAAAATCGCAAATAAATCTGTAAAATCTTACAAAGTAATCACTTAAGGAAGGAAATTTCTAATTTATACTTTTCAATTACTTTCAAATTATTATTATTTGTAGAACTAATGCTCATTTAGAAAATAAAAAAGCCCGATTTAGGTTTTAACCAAAATCGGGCTTTTTCTAAAGGATGGTGGGAGGGATAGGATTCGAACCTATGAAGTCGTATGACAGCAGATTTACAGTCTGCCCCGGTTGGCCACTTCGGTACCCTCCCGCCGGTGCAGGTTCCTTAACCGCAGCTTTCGCGATTGTCAATTTCTTCTTGCTCAGACATCAAAGTTACTGTGCTGAAAATATTGCATTCCTCGTTTCACCGCATAAGCCGATGAAATAACGCACGAGATTTTACCACGAGGCGAACATGCGTTGTTACTTACTTTTAGTTGTTTTCACTACGTTCAGCTGCAAACCAGGCAAATACGAGGCAGAAGTAAACTCTCTAGCAGCCTCTGGGCAACCACCTCAAACTAACGAAAAGCTTGGTGGGTCCGCCCAAAACATCCTTTCAACCCAGAAGGTCAAAGTCTATCAAGCATCATCCCGTGGCTCCATTGTTCCTGGCGAAGGCCGCAGTCGCAGCTGCTCTCCATTCGAGATTGCCGAAGTGCATGTTCGCATACCTTCAACTCAGTCAGGAGCTGGGCAGTTCGAAGGCCTCGTGTGTCAGTCTTGGAATGAAAATGAAGGACAGCCTACCGGTGCAATTTCGCTCATGGCAAAAACTAAATCCGGCCCAGAAAATTCCGAAACAAGTTACCGGTGTTTGGCAAAACAATATGGAAATCACATCCGCGACTGCAGCAATCCCAGTAATTCCCAAACTAGAGACATTGTTACCATTAAGCGCCCCAATACATTTAAAAGAGAATACATTGGCAAGGCTCAACTCCGTCTCACATTAATTAACCCAAGCAACAATCAGCAGCTGTATTTCGTTTCTGAGCCCACTCCAAATTCTCAAAATTTAGCCGAAAAAACCATTGACCTTAAAATAATCGATCAATCTGGCACAATATATGCCACATCTACCGAAATAATTGACTCCTATGGCATTTCTAACAACGATTATTACGATTGGACTATCCCACGTTCTATGCCAATCCCAAAAGAATCACTCTTTTTTCTTGCGAGAGAGCGATTTATTCGTCCATTTAATTTTAGTAAAAACGACCCAAATAAATAAAATATTTCTCTGTGGAAGTAAAAAAGACAGGTTCATGATTAAAAAATTGCGCAAGTCAAAAAATAAAACGAAGAAAAACCAAAGAAAAGACACAAAAAAAAAATTTGTATTATTTTTTGCCGCACTTTTGTCTTGTATTTTTGTCACATATTTAAATCAGCTAGAGTCTGAATTCGAACCGAATCAGGTACTGAGTCAACTCAAACAACAAAATTCGATTCTAGAACTTAACGATACATTCACTGTTTCTCTAGAAAGTTGTATGCATAACAGAGGCGAATGTCTTCAAATTGAGCCCCCAAACCAGCTTAAAAAAATTCCATTTCCACTCACACCTTCGGACACAAATTCTTATTCATCTTTTCTCAAAAGCCAGTCCGAAAAAAAACAGCCCATCTCAAAAGTATATTTGTCTTACGCACTCAATAATTTAGCTATTGATTTTCTAAAGGAAAAACAAGAAGAAAATAATTCCCTCATTAAGGAAGGTCGCCGCGTCAAACAAATTCCTCCACAAATCGCCCTCTATGTTCCACCATCTGTAGGATTTGGACTAAAAATTCTTGAATCTACTGAGGGCCTGGAATGGCGTCGCAATTTAAGAGCCGACATGATTTTTCATTTCAATATTGAAAAATTGCTCCAAGAAAAGCAAATCACACTTGTGTTCGACATTTCTTCTCAACGTTTTTTCGGTCCTAAAATTGGTCAATTTATTTTGGCCGATCCTGCAATTTCAGAAGAAATTCGTACCATTTGGCCTCGCTATGAAACCGCGTCACTCATACCAAATCTCTTAATATTGGGAATTCCGCTATTGCTTATTGGCGTACTCAGTATCATGGAAACCTCTCCCGGATTTGTGGTTTTAGTATTTTACTCAATATTAAGGGCATTAAAACTAGCTTTTGAACTAGTTTTTCCAAGACTAAATGGAAACGATATTTCTATATTGAGTCCGTCTGCAGACCTTTTCATTCGCGATTTACTCTGTACTCTTCTGTCCTCCACACTGCTAGTTTACACTTTAATCATGTCCCGTACATGGCCAATCGCCAAACACAAAAAAATAATATTAACAACAACAATTTTATTCTTCTTCACGACTGTTCTTTGGATGACTCACAGAAACTCTTCAGCAAACCAATCATTCGATCTCTTTATTGACAGCATAAGTTTTAGTATTTGCTTGCTCATTACACTAGCTGCTATTTTCGCTCATTTTAAAAAAATAATGTCATCCAAAAAAACAACCCTAAGCCTAGACACACATCGTGACTTAAAAGCGTTCCGCTTGAGTCTAATATTACTTATTTTCGCCTTCGGAATTCACGCCTTTGAATCACTGAACCAATTTGAACAAATTTCCCACGGTGGCCTAAGACATCCATTATCACCTTTGATAAATATTCATATATTCATCTTAATGGTAGCAAGTTTCGTCGCCATTGCAGAATCAAGTCGCACTATGCGCGACATGGTCGCTCGACTCGAAATTGCGCTTAGAGAATTTAGAGATCATCATGTTTTTGAAATCGGTATCGATGACGGTCGCACGCGCACTCGATTTGACGCATTACTTCCAGGAATAACACTACTTCTCAAATCTATTCCCCAATACAACGATGCCTGCGTTTTTGTTTCGTGGTTCGAGCCTTCAATCGGAACAATGCAAATTTATAAAGCAATCCTATCTCGCGATAACAAAGCACAGTTTGAATTTTTAACAATAGAAAGTAAAAACTCTACGCAGTTCCTAGACAAAATGAATTTAGAGGCCGACTTAAATTTACCACTGAGTTGCCAATACGATCACCGCTCAGTTTGCAGTCTTTTTGTCAAAATAAAAAACGGCGGACTCTTCTCCATCGAAAAACTTATGCTTTCACTCGTTCGCCAAGAAATACTTTTAGAGTGGAAATTTATTGAAAAAGACCGCAGATTTTCCTTATCTACGCCAAAACTATACCTTGAAATACTCGACATAAGATCTATTCTCGAAGCAGGTAAATGCGCCGATGCAGAACAAGATCTCACAGTCGTATTTACAGACCTTGGCGGCTGGACCTACTATTCCACCCAAGTTGACTCACGGCGTGCGGCTCAAGTCATTGGAGAAATGCTTGGCATTCTTTTACCAATATTAGAACGAAATCACGGAGGCATCGATAAATCTACAGGTGACGGGTATATGTTGGTGTTTGGCAACGAAAGCGCAGCGCTATTATGTGTCGCGGAACTTGCCGATGCCGTTAACGATTGGATCAAATTCACACCGGATTTAAGAGCTGCTGGTGTTACATTCAGAACAGGAATGTCACGTGGCCAGGTCACAGTAAAAGTAGAACAAAAAGGAGCGTATGTAACTGTTACCTCCGTCGGCGACGCTGTAAATACAGCTTCACGAATGGAAGGACTGGGCAAAATAGTGTCCTGTTTGTGCTGTCTCACTTTAGCGCCCGACAGACTATTACCACTATCACATCTCCTTTCGCCTCGCTGGAAAATAAAATACCTTGGACCCATCATTCCTTTAGGAAAAACTTTGCCAGATAATGTCTACGGTTTATTTGAAACTCCGCTTGAAGGCGAATCTGAAATTGATCGGCTATTTGAACAGGCGCTTCAACATTTTGAAAATAAATCTTGGCAAGATGCATTACTTGCGTTTCAATATTTAGAATCATTATTTTCTGGTGAAGCCCTTGAAGGACTTGTGCGCCTGTACTCAGAAGAAAGTAACAAACGGAATCTTCAACCAGACCACTCAATTCCCGCCTTCCTGACACTTGGACAAAAGTAGAATTAAATTTTAGTTCCTGTATTGCCGAAACAATTTATGTCCCAACAAAAACCAAAGGACCATCGTTTGAGTCTCGTCAAAATCGAACAAATTCAAAGATTGACTCGCTGGAATACCCAGTTCAAGTCCACTTGCATTTGTCTTATTTTAACCCCCATGCCTCTTTATGCTGCCACCTGGGAGCAACAGGCAGACCGACTTCAAAATATTGGCGCCGCTTATTTAGATTCCCCTCCAGTTCCGCGACCCAATTCAGAAGGGTGGACCTTGGGCACAGATTGCGATTTTAATTTTCTACCAAAAGTAAATCCAAAAGTTGGAGAAAAATTTGTTCAATTTCCCAACCCTAAATATCATGTTATTCCTACTATTACCGCAGGTGGATTGAGAAGTCTTAGCCCCAAATATTTAATTGGCGGTCGCGCCTATATGGGCGATGCACCTACGTTTTTGAGCCCCGCTTTTGGAATCAAATCGAAATTATCTCATTTTCAAATGGGTGCACAATTGGAGGGCTCTGTGCAAATATCTTCTCAATTTTCAACTTATATACAATCAGGATACCATTTTAGTAACGCCGAAATCAAAGGCCAAATTGCAAGTTCCAGCAAACCAGATACTTTTTCTGCTCGAACTTCCTATCTCTGGACATCGTTAGGCATAAATTACCGCCCTTGGGGGTTTTGGATCGCTCAATTCATTTCAATTAAAAGAACAACTAGCATTTTTTTCATTGGAGACGACGAAACCAGCCTCACTCTCACCGACAACTTGCAAGATTCTTCACTGCCTTTTGCTAGTGAATCTTCAATTGGCTGGAATACTCCTTGGGGAATTAAAGCAGCGTTGTCATATTTAATCGTTCCCAATCGAGCCATCATCCCAAGGTTTAGTATTGGTTACCATAAACAAATGAATGTCCAAATCAGCTCTAAATCAAAGTCAAAGAAGCAAAAAATAACGCCAAAAATTGCACCTAAGAAAAACCAAAAATTAGAGAAAAAAGAAGACTTCCTTGCCCCCTTCAACGACCCAGGGAGCTCAAACCCGAAAACGGACAAATCACTGCCCTCAAGCAAACCCGATACTACTCAACCTCAATCAAAACCTGATTACACCCCTCCACCAGGCATAGACGACTTCCAGAGCCTCGACAATTCATTCACCGATGTACCAGAAGGAATTCCTCCACCAGAGTCCCAGGAGTTCCGATGAAGTTAAAATCAATACACGCACATATTGCATTTACTTTTACTCAGCTTCTCGCGTGCGGTGTCAGTTACGACCTCGGCACGCATCCTCCCAGCGAAACCGAAATAGATACAACCAAACCGACTTGGGAGGCAGACATACAATTTCTCATCCAAGTCAAATGTATGAATTGCCATGCAGAACCTAAACCTCAACGTGCTCCCAAACTCACCCCGCCTATCGCATTCGATACCCTTCAAATTTTCAAAGTAGACTATTTAGACAGAATAAAAGAACGAGTATTCAATTCCCCGAACAACCCCATGCCTCCAAATTTCGGAACAGCCCTCACGCAGTCCGAAAAAGACGCATTAAAACTCTTTATCAATCAAACTGAATTGGCGCAAAAAACCGCAAATCCAACTCCTAATCCAACGCCAAATGGCCCCGCCGGCCCAACACTTTCGCAGTATTTCCAAACAAAATGCGCAAATTGTCATGGCCAATATGGACAAAAAATAGACATTAGTAAAAAGGCAGTATTGAAAACTAAGTTAACGTTAGACGATTTTGTCTATAAAGTGAGACAAGGAGGCGGAGGAATGCCGGCTTTTAACACTGTTGAATTTCCAGGTACAACGCTATCCACAGACTATTCTCTGCTCTTTAATTTCTGAACATATATAAATTTGGCAAACCCCAACCAGGGTGTCCATCCGCCAAAAAAATTGGGAGGTACAAAATTTAAGATGTAGCTTCAAAACAAGCTTAAATGATGAATTGGATTTACGCGATGCTTTTTGTTGCTCTTAATTCTGCAACAGTATTTTCGTAATTCCAAGGCAACCATGCGCTTGGGTTATCGTTGAGATGTTCTCTGAATTCGAGAAGATCTGCCAAATATTGAACGGGGTCAAGTCCGTTTTCTTTTGCAGTCATGAGAATGGTCATGTGAATATCGCCTACAGCAGCGCCCACAAGATTTTTGAAAAACAGGGAGTTTTTTCGGTGCCGAATGGCTCTTTTGAGCAATCGTTCACACTCATTGTTGCAAATGGGTGCGCCTAAATAATTGCAAAATACACACCGTTTATCAAAGTGATTTAGGAAATATTTATAATTTTGACCTAAAGGAGAATTGGGTTCCACTTTCCGATCTAAAAAATCATTTGTAATTTTGGCGCGAATTTCGAGCATTTGTGGAAGTGATTTTTCCTTGTGCACTTTCAGTCGAGTTTCTGGCGAGCCATTTTTGAGTTCTTTATCTCGCGCAAATATCTCTTTGTACATAGCAAGAATTGGGTCGATATTTTCTTTGTACACGCGGTCATCGGCATGTTCGTCGAATTTTCTACGCGCATGACTGTTGCAATTTGCTGCAATAAAATTGAGGGAAAGATATTTTAATTTACTCAAATTTGCGCTAGCAGCATCAACCATGAGAATGACTTCATCTTCAATTGAATTTGATTTCATAATTTTTTCGAACATTTCTCCAGCATGATGAAGTTTAGTTTCGAAAAAGCAGACTTTTCCTTCGGGCAATTTAGCAATAAATCCAGTCGTGTGAACGCCGGTTCTTGCACCCTTTATTTTTTCGACTCCGCCGTTGGCCGCCAATTTAAATTCATGAGTGAGCGAATTTATGCGCGCACTTGTGTCGTCCATTTGAACAACTTTAGCGCCGGCTGCCTTAGTTTTCAAAAATTTTGAAAATGAATGTAAAATATTTCCAGCAGTTTCAAAAAGGTCCCACTGGGTGCTATCTGGTATGCGATACCCCAGTGATTGAGTCACTTCTTCTAATCTAAATGATGGCATTCCTTGAACATACCTTAGGAAAATAAAGATAGCTGCAAGTGGTATTGAGAATTTACCAATCGTTTTTCTTCTGGGCCAGCGGCTTCCGCTTTTGTATTGCACGTGAGGCATCGTGCTGTTTCAATTTCGTGCACATCTTCGGCGAAGCCTGTGAATTTAAGTATAACTACTGATTTTTTATGTGCTCTATGCATGTTTTTAGAAAAGCATGGGCATTTTAATTGATCGGAATTGAGTGGATGCTTAATAACTCTTTGACGCTTGAGCGGCGCAGGATTCTGTTTAGGTTGTTCAATATCGTCGATTGCCAAATCTGGTTTCTGCTTGTCGCCGTTGGCTGATGAGACTTCATTTATCTTGTCTTTATCGGAAGAACTATTATCTGCTGTTTCGTTAGCCTCGGTTAATTTAGCTCGAGCAAGCTCATCTTCCTTCAATTTTTCCAAATATTGTTTTGCTGATTTTTCTTGTCTTTGTATTGCAGCCAAAACTTGATCTGTAATACTTTTATGATCTTCAACCACCTCAAGAAGCTCCGCAAGAATTGCAGGGTCTAACTTAACTTTCGCTAAGGCTTCTTTAATCGCCGAATAGTTTTTCTCTTTAATTGTGCGCGTTTGTTTCCTTTTCATAAGGTCTAGTTATACTATAAATAAAATTAAATCAAGTCTGACTCAGGTTTTTTTCCAAACCGGATGATAATTTTCTAAATTCGATTTTGAATTACTCAAAATTCCTTGAGCTTGAAAATATTCCACTGTTGAATATATATCATCCTGCTTACGTGGCCAATTGGTAAATTTTCCTGAAGAAAGACCCTTTGAGCACAGTGAAAAACCCTGGCCATCGTACCAAATCACTCGGGCTTGATTTTTTCTTTTGTTCACAAATAGAAAATATCCAGATTCAATCGGATCTTTTTGAGTGATTGACACACAATGCCCTCGCATGCCATCGATACCACAAGAAAAGCTCACTGGCTCATGAACAACAATCACTAAAATGCCAGCAGGTATTGCAATCATTTCTGAGACTCAATCAGGATTTTTTGAAGCACAATATTAAATATTTCAAAATCTTGAATTTCAATTTTTAAAGTACCAAAATGCAGCATGGCCAAATTATGTATTGGCTTTTCTATCTGATGGGCGGTCCATTCTTTCTTTTTTATGCCGGTGTCATCCGCCGGTATCACGATTTTTGAGTACTCAGGGACTGTCAGATTTTCTTTTTTCGCTTTTTGCCATCTTTGCAGCATTACTCCGCTTAAATTCAATTCGGACATAATTTTTGACTTCGAATGACTGGCCAATTGCGCCAATACTTTGTCTATTAACTCGAGAGGGACTTGTGTCACTCGCGACGTTTTTGTTTGACGCCATGCAAAAAACTGGTTTTCTAATTCACTTAATTCTGTGGTCATTTGATGCCTCGATGATTTTTAATTCCATCGAGAACTTACTGGTGTCGATTTTCTATTTCCAACTGTTAATTCGGGAGCTCACCAACCAGGGAAAACTCAAAGGAACCAAAAATAACAAGAAAATTGATCCAAAAATATCGACTTATTACGACACCAAATCTCATGCCAAATTTAATATAAGACCAAACTCAAAATCCCCACAAATCTAATACCAGTTTCAAACAAATTAATTAAACCAGCTTCAAAACCGGCCCGCCGTGAGGCCACTAAAATCCAACTCATTCAAAATAAAACCGAAACAAAATAACAGCACAACTCGCTCTCATCCTAAATAAAACCGAAACAACAAAACAGCTCAACTTACTCTCACCCAAAATAAAACCGAAACAAAAAAACAGCACAATTCATAGAATTGTGCTGATTCAAAAATAATCAAAACTCAAATTCACATCAAAACCATTACAATTCTGGTGAAAATTAAAAACTCAACCTTGCACCATTGCTTTTTCAGAAACAAGGAGTGGAGTTTCAACGAATTCAATTATTGCTCGGCGCGCGTGGTCACCAGGACGAAAACCCAATTTCATAATACGAGTGTATCCACCAGGACGTGTCGAATTTAACTTCGCTACATCGGTAAACAAGCGACGAACAACATCTGGTCCATACAAACGAGCAGCAGCAATACGGCGGTTTGCAACGCTGTCAGCTTTCGCCATTGTAACCAAAGGTTCTACAACGCCGCGCAATTCTTTTGCGCGCTCGAGAGTTGTCTCAATACGACCAAATTGAATCAATTGAGTCGCAAGACCACGAAGCAAAGCTTTACGCTCAGCAGGACCACGATTCAACTTGCGATAACCAGATCTATGTCTCATTTCTCAAATCCCCATCGAGACCAAAACATCTCGAGCTAAATCTAAACCTCAACTCGGAAACAACCGAGTCTGCCCTGCGAAACCAACCCGACATCAGCCGCGAGAGCTCTGCAAAACTGACTCAAACTACCGAGCCTGCTTTGATAAGCCTTAAAGCGCATAAAACTTCTACGCTTTAAATTCTCTTTCACGAACCTTTGAAGGATCATAACCTTCAATCTTAGTGCCCAAATGGAGACCCATTTCAGACAAAATATCTTTAATTTCATTTAAAGTTTTTCGCCCAAAATTCTTAGTCTTTAACATTTCAGACTCAGATTTCATTACTAACTCACCAATGTACCGAATTCCAGCGTTTTCCAAACAATTTGCCGCGCGAACTGACAATTCTAACTCGTCCACAGACTTGTATAAACTTTCATTAACACGCGCATCAACTGTCACAGTCTCCATCACAGGAGAATCTTCATCAGCTTCATGGAAGTTAATAAAGACTGACAATTGATCCTTCAAAATTTTCGCCGAATAAGCCAATGCGTCTTCTGGACTCACTGCTCCGTTCGTCGAAATTTCCAAAACCAACTTGTTAAAATCTGAACGCTGAGAAACTCTCGTTTCGCCTACAGCAAAACTCACTCGCTTCACTGGAGAAAACACAGCATCAAGCGGTATGACGCCATGCGCCAAACCAGCTTCCTTTACCAACTCACTTGTCACATAACCTTTACCTGAGCGAACAACGATTTCGGCTTTAAACCGACCGCCGCTACCCACTGTACAAATTACATGATCAGGATCCAAAACTCGCAATGAGCCATCAGACTTAATGTCTGCGCCTGTCACAACTTTTGGACCAGCTACGTCGATACTTACAGTACGCTCTGCTTCACCATCAAGCCAAACGCCCAATGATTTCAAATTTAAAACAATTTCAGTTACATCTTCAGCTACATCCGGCACGCTTGAAAACTCGTGATCAATTCCTTCGATTCTCAGACCAACGACTGCGGCTCCTTGAAGCGAAGAAAGCAACACGCGACGAAGTGCATTCCCAATCGTTGTACCAAAGCCACGCTCAAGCGGCTTCGCAATAAAACGACCAAAAACCGAAGATACCTCTTCTTTTTCAATAAATTGAGGCTTAACCAACGCTTTCCAGTTACTTTGCATGTCCTACTCCACCCACATCAACGTGATACCAACGCACTGCAAAACGCACACGAAAGCAGAGAATCATCACTTCGAATAAAGTTCCACAACCATCTGCTCACGCACTGGCAATGCCACGTCATCGCGATTAGGCTTAGTCAAAACAGTCCCGGAAAACGATGAAGCTTCCCACTTAAGCCACGCAGGAATACCATGACCCTCGCGTTTGCCAGCTTCTAACGAAGCCAACACGGGAGGCAAACTTCGACTTTTCTCAGCCAAACTTACTATATCTCCCGAACCCATTAGAGCCGAAGGAATGTTGCAACGACGTCCATTAACCAAAATGTGGTTATGACGCACAAGCTGACGCGAAGCGTTACGACTCGCGGACAACCCAAGTCGGAAAACAACGGAGTCCAAACGCAATTCGAGGTTTTGAACAAGCGTTTCGCCCGTTTTACCCTTCTTTTGCGCAGCCTTTTCAAAAGTAGTTCTAAACTGCTTTTCAAGGAGACCGTAAATTCTCTTTAGCTTTTGCTTTTCACGCAACTGCGTTCCAAAGTCAGAAAGCTTAGCACGGCGTGCGCCATGCTGACCGGGAGCACTTTTTCTCTTATCTACAGCGCATTTATCTGTGTAGCAGCGATCGCCTTTAAGAAAAAGCTTTACACCTTCACGCCGACACAATCTGCAACTAGGTCCAATATACCGAGCCACGACTTACACTCCATTCTTACTGCGCAACGATGGCGCCCAATTCTTATACACGTCTACGCTTGGGGGGGCGACATCCATTATGAGGTACTGGAGTTTCGTCCTTAATAAGCGTAACCTTCATACCTGCCGCGGAAATCGCACGAATAGCCGACTCACGACCTGCACCAGGTCCAGTCACAACTACAGCACACGATTTCATACCGCAATCCATTGCTTTACGAGCTGCATCTTCAGCAGCCATCTGAGCAGCATAAGGAGTACTACGACGAGACCCCTTAAACCCTTTACTGCCCGAACTTGACCAAGTAACTACATCTCCGCCGGCATCAGCGAAAGTTACAATGGTGTTGTTGAAACTAGCGGAAATTGTGGCCACACCAACGGGCACATTACGCTTGACTCGCTTCTTTTTAGGCGTAACAACCTTATTCATGATTCAACTCTCTCGATTCTACAATCGTGTTACTTCTTCTTGTTTGCTACAGTCTTCTTCGGACCCTTACGAGTACGAGAATTCGTCTTAGTTCTTTGACCACGAACAGGCAGTCCCCGTCGGTGGCGCAAACCACGATAGCAACCCAAGTCCATCAATCGCTTAACATTCGAAGTCACCAATCGTCGAAGATCGCCTTCTACAACGAGCGCAGCATCGATTGCCTTACGCAGGGCATTAACCTGATCATCATTCAGCTCCTGCGTTCTGATGTTGCGATCCAACGAAATCGAATCTAAGAGTTTCTGCGACGTCTTTCTTCCAATTCCGTAGATATACGTCAAAGAAATCTCGATTCGCTTACTTCTAGGGATATCTACACCGGCAATACGAGCCACAACTAACCTCCAACGATTTTCTCTCAGCCCTGACGCTGTTTGTGTTTTTTAACTGAACAAATAACGCGGACAACCCCTTTACGCCTAATCACTTTGCACTTTTCGCAAATGGGCTTCACACTCGCACGCACCTTCATAACAGTCCAACCTTTCGAAACAAACTTGCCTTACTATTTCGCACGGAACACAATTCTACCGCGTTGAAGATCGTAGGGACTCAATTCTACTTTCACTTTATCTCCGGGCAAAATATTGATGAAATTCATCCGCATTTTGCCAGAAACATGAGCAAGAACTTTGTGACCGCCTTCGAGTTCTACACGAAACATGTTGTTCGGTAGCTTCTCTGCTACGGTTCCATCTACCTCAATCCGATCATCACGTTCCATGTTCACCTACACTCGACTTGCTCAAGAGCCACTTGGCTAATACACTCGCACAAAAATTGCAAGAGCATATGCATCAGCTTGTAAAATGAAGTATGGCGTGAGCCACATCTACATAAACTCGCTCAGCTATTTGATCAGCAGGAACTTCAACTAAGATTCCACGCTTTGAAAACACCGACACAAGACTTGCGGTTTCTGATTCGTAAATTTCAAGTCTCTTTCTTACAGCTTCCGGAGCATCATCCGCCCGCCGCATGAAAGAATCCGATGCTTTGCATTTTGGACACACCGAAGCGTTTCTAGCCTCAATATTCTCAAAAGTCGACACCGAATTACAATTTTTACAAGTCCAACGAGACGCAAATCGGGAAACCAATTTTTCTAGTGGCGCTTTTAACGCAACAGCTACATCAATTTTCAAACCCAAACGACTCAAAGAATGGTCCAAAAGTGCGACTTGACTCACAGTTCTTGGAACACCATCAAGCAACAAGCACTCCACACCTTCAAGGCCTTTTAAAGCCTCCTCCAGGCATTTGAATAACGTTTCGTCATCCACAAGCGCTCCGCCTTCAACCAATGCCTTCACACTGCGCCCAAGGGCCGTTCCGGATTGAATTTCTCGGCGAATCACGGTACCAGTCGAGATATGCTGACAACCCAAACGAGAATCAAGCATTTCAGACTGCGTACCCTTTCCAGCTCCCGGAGGGCCCAAAAACACGCAAACCTTCACAACGTCACCTCTTGTTGGTGAGTCGAAGAAGCCGCGTTTCCTTTTGAACCAAACAAAAGATTATCGTAGCGCTGGTTAGCCGTCTGAGCAGAAATTTGCCGAATAGTCTCTAAAGCAACACCCACAACAATTAGTAGCGACGTTCCGCCAAAGGAAACTTGCGCATTTGCATCCGACATCAACGAAGGCAGCAAAACAACAATATTCATATAAAGCGCGCCAGCCAAGGTAAGACGAGCAACAACCATATTCAATGCTTCTGAAGTCTCTGTTCCTGGACGTATTCCAGGAATGTAGGCATTCTGCTTCTTCAAATTTTCGGCAATATCGTCTGGTTTAAAAGTAATTGATGTGTAAAAAAAGCAGAAAAACAAAACGAATACTGCAAAAAACACATTATAAAGCCAGCGGCCAGGCAACATGTCACCCAACCAAGGACTACTACTTTTTCCTGAAAAACCCGAAAAAGTCGCAGGTACAGCTAAGAGAGTACTTGCAAAAATCGCAGGAATAACGCCAGACATATTAACTTTTAAGGGCAAATGGCTAGATTGAGTCGACATCATCCGATTTCCCGCCACACGTTTTGCGTAATGGACAGGAATTTTACGATAACTCTGCTCAATAAACGACACTCCAAAAACAACTGTCAACATGAAAAGTACTAGGCCTAAAGCAGAAAGTACGGTCATACTTCCATCTCGAAGCGCAGAAATTACATGGCCGACACCGGCAGGAAAATAGGCCACAATACCAGCAAAAATCAAAAGGCTGATACCATTCCCCATACCCTTTTCTGTGATTTGCTCGCCGAGCCACATCACAAAACAGGTTCCAGCGGTCAAAGTTATGGCCGCAATCAACCGAAAGGCAAATCCAGGTTCCAAAACCGCGGCACCAGACGCGGTCTCAGGTGCAGATTCTAATCCGGCCGCAAATACAAACCCTTGGACCATTGCCAAAACAACTGCGAGACCTCGAGTGATGCGAGTCAATTTCTGACGCCCCACTCCTCCTTCTTTCTGCAACTGCTCTAACGCCGGAACAACGACCGTCATAAGCTGTATGATGATGCTAGCTGAAATATAAGGCATTACGCCCAAACCGAATATCGAAAAACGGTTTAGTGCTCCGCCAGAAAACATATTCAAAATTTTCAACAAACCACCGCCCTGCTGACTCGCAAGAGCCACCAAAGCTTTGGTATTTACGCCAGGGGTCGGAATATGGACTCCCAAACGAAATACCAATAAAGCAATTAAAGTAAATGCGAAGCGCTTCAACAATACATTCTCACCAACAGATTCGCGCTGCGCCATACTGAATTACTCCTCGATTGTTACGCCGCGAGCAGCAAGTTTTTCCCGAGCACCTTGAGACAAAACAATATTCTTGATTGTCTTCAAGCTTTCAGGAACGTCGCCCATGGACAAAAGCTTCACGCGCGTACTTGATGCACTCACTAAATTCTTGCCATCGAGTATGCCGTCTTTCACGTAAACAGCAACATTTCGCAAGTTGAACGATTTAGATTCAACAGCACAAACATTTTTGAATCCGCGCTTTGGAATTCTACGGTATAAAGGAGTTTGCCCACCCTCAAAACCAGCTCGTATGCTACTACCAGCACGCGCTGTTTGACCCTTACCGCCTCGACCACCCGTCTTGCCAAGACCAGACCCTGGTCCGCGACCCAGACGCCGGCGATCCTTACGGGCTCCGGGATTGGGCTTCAATTCTTCTATTCTCACAGCTCGCTCCTTACTATACCGCTTCTACTTTGATAAACTGGATCACTTTATTAACTTGACCCAAAATAGGATTCACATTTGCATGAATCCGGCTTGAGCCAATTTTCTTGAGTCCGAGAGACTTCAGAGTTTTTCTCTGAGTGTCACTCTTTCCAGCTAATCCTCTTACCAAAGTCACTTTAATTTGTTTGCAATCTAAGCTAGTCATAACTCCACTTCCTTACTGATTTGACTTACGAGCACTCAAGTACTGCTCGGTCGTCATCAATTGTTTAAGGCCCTTAAAGGTCGCTTTAACAACGTTATGAGGATTGCGGCTTCCTTGAATTTTCGCCATAATGTTGGGAATACCAGCCAACTCGGCAATGGCACGAACAGCACTACCAGCAACAATTCCAGTACCTGCAGGAGCTGGACTGAGCAACAACAAACTTGCACCAAATTTTGATTGTACAACAAAAGGAATAGTTTCCTTTTCCAAAGGTACAGTCACTAAAGATTTTTTAGCTTGAGCGACTGCTTTACGAACTGCCTCTGGCACTTCTCCAGCTTTACCCAAACCAAAACCAACTGTGCCTTCACGATCACCGACAACAACCAAAGCTGAAAAGCTCATGCGTCGACCGCCTTTAACGGTCTTAGAAACGCGATTAACGCTCACAACCCGGTCTTCAAATCTATCTTTTTTCTGTTCATCTCTGATCTGCATTTGAATTCCCCGCAGCGTTAGAATTGTAGGCCAGATTCACGGGCCGCATCAGCAAGTACCTGAATTCGACCGTGATAATTAAAACCATTGCGGTCAAAAACAACGGCACTCACGCCTTTGCCTTTTGCACGTTCAGCAATGACTGCACCGATTTTCGCTGCCATAGCTTTGCCCTTAAGATTAGACGCTTTAAACGTCTTCTCTACGGAGCTAGCGCAGGCAATTACGGAACGAGTTTGATCACAAATAAGCTGAACCTGAATGTGACGGCTGCTGCGAAAAACGCATAAACGCGGCCTACTCAAATCATTATTTCGACGACGCCAAAAGCGCATCTTTCTAAGAGCTCTAACTCTACGGCGATTCACTACACGATACATAAAAATCTCCCTATTCCCTGCTCACATACAGGGAGGTCTTCTATCATTTCTTCCCGGCTGATTTACCGACCTTAGTCACAATCACTTCACCGAGATAACGTATTCCCTTGCCATGATAAGGCTCTGGTGGACGAATAGAACGAACTTTAGCCGCTATTTGACCCACTAATTCTTTATCAGCGCCAGTAATAACAACTTTACCAGCTTTATCAACATCAAAAGCGACTCCAACTGGAGGATCTAAATTAACAGGATGGGAATACCCAACTGTCAAATTCAGAATTTTACCGCTCATACTTGCGCGGTAACCAGTACCTTGAAGTTCTAACATTCTCGTGAATCCAGTCGTAACTCCTTCGACCATATTAGCCAAAAGAGTACGATAAAGACCCCAATACTTAGCTCCACCTTCAACTGCCGCCATGGGTTTAACCATGGCTTCACCCTTTTCAAGAGCAACTTCTACGCGATTATATGTATTGCGTAAAAGTGAACCCTTGGGGCCAGACACCGTAAGGAGCCCGCCTTCAAGTTTAATATTCACTCCCGAAGGAACCTTAATCGGCTGTTTGCCAATTCTAGACATGACTTACCTACCCCATTTGCCTATGAACGGATGTTTGCGATTAGCAAAACTCACCAAACAACTGCCAACAATTCACCGCCAACACGTTCAGCACGAGCAGCCGCATCTGTCAAAACACCTTTGGGAGTCGAAACGATGCTCATACCAAGACCACCACGGACCTTAGGCAATTCAGCAACGCCCTTGTAAACACGACGACCTGGCTTAGAAACACGCTGAATGCCACGAATCACAGATTCGCCGCCTTCAGTGTACTTCATAGCAATCTTAATTTTCCCTTGTCCGTTATCACGGATAAGGCGAAAACCGCGTACAAAGCCTTCAGTTTCAAGAATCTTTGTTATATCAATCTTCATTTTACTCGCAGGAATCACGGCATAGCGGAGTCCAGCGCGACTCGCATTTCTGACTCGTGTCAGCATATCTGCGATTGGATCTGTAACGTTCATTGGACTACCTCACCAACTAGCCTTGATTACACCAGGAATTTGGCCTGCAAGCGCTAGCTTACGAAAACAAATTCGACAAATACCGAAATCCCGATAATAAGCACGTGGCCTACCGCATTGCATACAGCGATTTTTCTGCCGCGTCGAAAACTTAGGCTTTTTATTAGCCTTGTTAATCATCGCTAAACGAGCCATTTTACACTCCCGTTGATTTTCTGAAAGGCATTTCCATCAAAGTTAAAAGTTCACGAGCGCTCTCATCTGTTTTTGCAGACGTAACGATTGTGATACTCAAACCACGTGCCTTCTCAACTTTATCTGCCTCAATTTCAGGAAAAATGATTTGTTCCCGAATACCAAGGGAGTAATTGCCATGACCATCAAAGCTATTCACAGGAACGCCTCTGAAGTCACGAACGCGAGGAAGAGCAACGTTAACCAAACGATCGTAAAACTCAAACATTCGTTCGCGACGAAGAGTTACTGAAGCACCAATGGGCATACCAGCTCTGAGCTTAAAAGTCGCAATGGACTTCTTTGCGCGAGTCTGAATAGGCTTTTGACCAGTAATTGCTTCGAGCTCTGCAGTTGCAGCTTCGAGTGCTTTAATGTTTTGCGTTGCTTCACCCTGGCATGTGTTCACCACAATTTTCACAAGGCGAGGCAATTGCATAACGTTCTTATCTGAATTATTTTTAATCAATTCAGGTAAAACATTGTCTCTGAATTTCGCTTTATAGCGGGGTTCAACACCTTTTACGTGTGCTCCACGCGCAATAACAGCGCCATAATCAGTACCTTTTTTTCCGCCTTTTTTACCGGCGTTTTGCGACTTTTCACTGGCCATCTTACAAGACCTCCGGAGCTAGGCTCACGATCTTACCGCAGTTGCTCTGACGCAACTCGCGTGCTACTGGTCCGAAAATACGTGTGCCAATCGGCTCGCGATCGGCTTTCACAATTTTCACTAAAACAGCAGCGTTTTCATCAAATCCAATTCGAGAGCCATCAGCCCGCGAAACTTCTTTTTTGCATCGCACAACAATTGCTTTGTGCACTTCGCCCTTTTTCACTTTACCGCCAGGTACAGCGTCCCGAACCGACACGACAATCAAATCACCAACTCGAGCATAGCGACGGCCTGTACCGCCCAATACACGAATCACGTTAAGAGATCTCGCGCCGCTGTTGTCAGCTGCCACCAGGATGGACTCCGGTTGAATCACTTTACACCTCAATGAAACCTAAAACGTTCCAAAACATGACCAGCAACTTAAATGCTGACCACTTTCCAACTCTTTGTTTTCGAAATTCGACGGCAAGGAAGTACATTAACTTCTTTACCAACGACTACAGCGAATGACGCTGTATCTACGTGAAGAGAAACAACACGACGCATGGTCTTGCCATACATGCTGTCTTTAACCACGCGGGGGACTTCCACCTTAGCTGTCTTGCCATCTAGAGAGAGTGACATGACTTTCGCCCGGACTGGATTCTTCGTAACTTCAGCTTGACGATTCATTTCTCACCTCTTCTCGACGGATGCAACAGCTATTTTACGACCCAATACTTTTAGGTCCTTCAAGAGCCCTTGAACGTTTCCGCCATCTTTGATTTCGGAAACATCCATAGACACTCGGTAACGAACCAAACAATTTGCAAGTTCATTTTTCTTGGCAATTGCTTGGTCCAAATTCAACTCTGAAAACTTCGTAGACTTTGACATAATCAAGCTTCCCAAACTTTTTCCGAGCGTTTTAACACTCGGGTCTTGAATGGCAGCTTAGCTGCTGCCAAAGCGAAGGCTTCTTCCGCCAAACTTTGCGGAACACCTTGTAGCTCAAAAACAACTCGCCCAACTCGCACAGGACACACCCACTTGTCAAGAGCTCCTTTTCCGGAACCCATGCGAGTTTCTGCAGCCTTCTTAGTGATTGGTTTGTCGGGGAATACCCGAATCCAAACTTTTCCACCGCGTTTAATATGGCGATTTAATGCAACGCGACTAGCTTCAAGCTGACGAGAATCTAACTTCCCGGGCTCAAGCGCCTGAAGCGCGAAGTCACCGAAAGAGATCGTGTTACCGCGAGTTGCAGTGCCCTTAATACGACCCTTATGAGACTTACGATACTTAACTTTTTTTGGAGCTAACATGTGTTTTACTCCTCACTGCGACCGGGCTTTGCAGCACCAGGCGCCAAAGTGGACTTGCCATAAATTTCAGATTTAAAGATCCAAACTTTTACGCCAATGAGGCCGTAAGTCGTCAGGGCTTCTGTAAATCCATAATCAATATCTGCGCGAAGAGTATGAAGAGGAACACGTCCCTCCATATACCATTCTGTTCGAGCCATTTCCGCGCCGTTCAAACGACCAGAAACGCGAATTTTAATTCCCTTGGCGCCAGCTTTCATGCTTTGTTGCATGACTTTACGCATAGCACGACGAAAAGAAACGCGCTTTTCTAACTGTTGAGCAACGTTGACCGCACCAAGTTGAGCGTTTAAATCAGGATTTTTGATTTCAAACACATCTACTTTGACAACGCGATCAGCGGCCTTCAAAACACTTTTGATTTCTTCCCTGAGGACTTCAATTCCCTTACCCTGCTTGCCAATAACTTTACCTGGCTTCGCAGTGAAGAGCCTTACAGTCACTTGCTTAGCGGCGCGTTCGATTTCAATCTTAGCGATACCAGCTTCAGCGTATTTCTTGTTGATGTACTTACGCACATTCAAATCTTCATTCAAATTTTTTGCGAACTCACGTTGACTAAACCAACGAGAATCCCAAGTCTTATTAATACCTAAACGCAGTCCAATCGGACTAACCTTCTGTCCCACTTTATCCCCCTCAGTCTGCTTTCAATCTGATTGTCAAGTGAGCCGTTCTCTTGATCACGGGAGATGCCCGTCCCTGAGCGCGCGGCATAAACATGCGACGTTTAGGGCCTTCATTGACCTCTAAGTCTGTCACTGTTGCACGAGGCAGTGCATCACCAGGCAATTGAGCCAAAGCTGATTTAATCAACTTGACAGTTGCCCAGGAACCCGCCCGATTTTCAGCTGACAACAAAGCAATTGCTTCAACAGCTGATTTACCGATGACGAAAGGCCGCAACAACCGCGCTTTGCGAGGTGTGCACAGCGCCGAAAAATGAGTCGCTCTTGCATCCATGATATACCCTTTCACTTCTTCTTGGCGGCTTTTTTATCGGCGCCATGACCGAAAAAGGTGCGCGTGGGAGCAAACTCACCCAATTTATGACCAACCATATTTTCATTAACATACACGGGAACAAACTTTTTACCGTTATGCACTGCAAAAGTCAGACCAACAAAGTCTGGCATAATTGTAGAACGACGGCTCCAAGTCTTAATTACTTTACCGGCACCTTGATTCTTTTCCGCCAATTTCAGCAAAAAGGAATCTACGAAGGGGCCTTTCTTCAATGAACGAGGCATTTTTGCATCTCCAAATCAATTACTTCTTGCGACGGCTAACAATGAATCTATCACTTGGCTTAGGACGACGAGTTTTGAAACCCTTCGCCAATTGGCCCCAAGGAGAACAAGGATGGCGTCCACCGCTTGTACGACCTTCACCACCACCCATTGGGTGGTCGATTGGGTTCATAGCAACACCACGGACAGAAGGACGAATACCCTTCCAACGCGCGCGCCCTGCTTTACCAAGGGACACATTCATATGATCTGAATTGGAAACCGTGCCAACTGTTGCAAAACAGTTTTCGGGAATCAAACGAAGCTCACCAGAAGGCATACGAATTTGCGCATATTGCTCAATCCGACCAACCAATGTCGCTGCCGTACCTGCACTTCGAACAAGCTTAGCGCCTGCTCCAGGTTTCAGCTCGATACTGTGGATAATTGTACCTGAAGGAATTTTCTTCAGAGGCAAGCTGTTTCCAGCTTTAATATCTGCCTCTGCAGAGTTGGAAATTTTAGTTCCAACTGTAACGCCTTCTGTCGCAAGAACGTATCTACGATCGCCATCTTTAAATTGAACGAGCGAAATAAACGCCGTGCGGTTCGGATCATATTCCACACTAGTAACAACGCCTTCAATATTCTTGCGAGCGCGCTTCCAGTCGATGATACGATACTTAGTCTTATTGCCGCCGCCTTGATGGCGAACAGTAATACGACCAGTGTTGTTTCTTCCACCTTTATTAGGCTTACGCTCCAATAAAGGCTTGTAAGGAGCAGAGCCTGAAAGTACATCCCGGTACCTAACATAACTCTGGAATCTTGTCGTAGCCGTGTAAGGCTTCATCTGTCTAACTGCCATGATACTCTCCCAATGCGCACGATAGCTGGGACATTTATCCGTGCCTGCAATACGTTATGATTGAACTTCAGCCGCAGGCTCACCAAAAGCAACGCTAGGAAGCGTTTGGCCAGCGCGCAATTGAACATATGCCTTTTTTACATTTGGCTTCTTGATCTCAATTGCTCCGGATTTACGTGACCTTGATTTACGAACAATGTGTCCGCGCAAAATCGACGTATTTACAGAGAGAGCATCAACACCAAAAACTGCTTTTAAAGCTTCTTTGATATCTTGTTTGGTCGCCTTTAAGTCAACTTTCAGCACGTATGTGCCAGTTGCGCTTAAACTGACGGCCTTTTCACTAAGGACTGATCCCTTAATTACGATTTCAGGCTGCATGATTCTTCATCCTTCCAGTACACATCAATTCAAACGATTCTCAATTGCTTTCAACGCCTCGGGAGTCGTTACAAGCAATCGGCTTTGAACAACATCGAACGCATTGAGCTGCTGGGGACTGACTAGAATAACACCGCGAATGTTGCGGAATGCACGCAAAGTCAATTCGGTAGGTGCGTCCATACAAATGATGGTCTTACCAACAGATTCTTTTACGCCTTTTAGTAATTCTGCTGCGTCTTTGGTACGACCAGAGACCACATTCAAATCACCAATAAAAATCTTTCCAGACTCAATGCGCTTAGCTAACGCTATTTTAAGCGCAGCAACAGACATTTTTGTGGGAATAGCTTGGCGATAATCACGCGCCTTGGGCCCATGAGCTACGCCGCCGCCGCGATGAAGCGGACTGACGAACGAGCCACGACGTGCGCTACCCGTTTTCTTTTGCTTATAAGGCTTTTTACCGGTCGAATTGACCTGTGCGCGCGTTTTAACCCCGACAGTACCTTGTCTTTGGTTTGCACGGTAGGCCTTTACAACCTGCCATAGCACACCAGTATTTTTTTCGGCGCTATCGTTCAGCCACGTGGGTAAAGTTTGAACTTTTTTCAACATAACAACCACCTCTCTTGATCCTTTCAAACAAACACTACGCCGCCGCGTGCACCGGGTACGCCACCCAGAACAGCAAGAAGCGACTCTTCATTGGACCAGTAGGCCACCTTGGCGTTACGCAAAGTAACTTGACTATCACCGTCGTGACCCGGAAGGCGCTTGCCCTTAGGTGTACGACCTGGCTCAGTACGCATACCAACAGAACCAGGAGCGCGGTGAAACCGGCTACCATGGCTCGCAGGACCGCCCGCAAAACCGTGACGAGTAACGGCATCTTGAAAGCCGCGACCTTTTGAACAACCTGAAATTTTAATTTTTTGACCGACGGTCAATTCTGGACCTTTAAGCTCTGTGCCAACTGCATAAGCAGAAACATCACTTAAAATAAAACCGCGGCAGACTTTTTTTGCGGTTCCGACGTCGTATTCAACAACGACGGAAATCCGGCCGTCTTCAAGTTTTTCATGCCGAACAACCTTAGCGGGCTGTAATTTAAGCACTGTTACACCTTGAGCAACGCCGGAGTCTGCAAACGCGCTGGTCATGCCGACTTTTGTGAATGCGAAACGAATCATATGACTTCTTCCTTGGACTGGATGCGAAACATTCGCAGCGCCAGTTTGTTAGAGCGGAGTACTGGGCGGCTATTTCCGCCTATTCACTCCGTCAGCGATTCAAAAAACTCATCAGTAAAGATTAATCTCTACATCAACCCCTGCAGCCAAATCGAGCTTCATTAAAGCATCAACTGTCTGTTGCTTGGGTTCAAGCAAATCAATTAACCGACGATGAGTGCGGATTTCGAACTGCTCACGAGATTTTTTGTCCACGTGAGGTGAGCGCAAAACCGTGTAACGGTTGATAACCGTTGGCATAGGGACGGGACCAGCGACACGAGCGCCAGTACCTTTGGCCTTGTTGATGATCTGCGCAACGCTGTGATCAACAAGTCCGACGTCGTAGCCTTTGAGACGAATGCGAATCTTTTGGCTTTCCATTGAACAATTCTCCAATCATGGGCACCGAGTCGTATCCGACGGTTTAAAAGGTGTCAAGGAAAAAATTAAAAAACCCTCTTTTGAAAAGAGGGTTTTTTTCATACCGAGTCGAATATCAAGTTAGCGGTAAACCTGATTGGAACCACCGAGGCGCGAAACCATTTGTGGCGTTGCCGCCTCAATAATAGCTTCTGCGTCTAAGCTTTGACCTTCAACGAACATCTCTAGGGCCTTGTAAGCTGGAACCCCTGTACCGGCTGGAATCAAACGGCCCATAATAACGTTTTCTTTGAGGCCACGCAGGAGATCTTCTCGACCTGCAAGCGACGCTTCTGTGAGAACTTTAGTGGTTTCCTGGAATGACGCTGCCGAAATGAACGATTCTGTAGAAGAAGCAGCTCGGGCAATACCGAGCAATAAAGCTTCCGCAACTGCTGGCTTGGCTCCACGAGCAACTGCCAATTCATTTTGTTCGTCGAATGTCCATTTTTCCACCTGTTGAGCAGGTAAGAAATCTGTATCTCCCGGATCCTTGACGCGTACGCGACGAAGCATTTGCTTAACGATAATTTCAATGTGTTTATCGTCAATTGGAACACCTTGAAGCTTATATACTGCCTGAATTTCAGACACTAAGTAGCTCGCCAAGGCCTTTTCACCCAAAACTTTTAAAATGTCGTGAGGATTTAAGGACCCGTCAACCAAAGGCTCGCCCGCACGAATGAAGTCGCCTTCAGTCACAACAACGTGGCGGCCTTTTGGTATGAGATACTCACGTTCATCACCAATTTCTGGGCGAACAATAACGCGTCTCTTACCTTTAACATCGGAACCAAACGAAACATATCCGTCAATTTCCGAGATAATTGCGAATGTCCTTCGTTTTTGAGCCAAGAACAACTCGGCAACTCGAGGAAGTCCACCGGTAATATCTTTCGTTTTAGCTTGTTCGCGCGGAATTCTCGCAAGAACATCTCCAGGGAAAACATCGTCGCCATCTGTAAACATCACTGTTGCGCCACTTGGCAACGGATAGCGTGCATCGCGAGTTTCGGTAATTCGAACCGCTGTGCCAGCCGCATCTGCGATTATAAGCGCAGGTTTGATTTTTGCATCTCTGCTTTCGATAATGACACGACGCGTAAGTCCCGTGACTTCATCGATTCGTTCTTCCACAGAAACGGCTTCAAACATATCGTGGTATTTAACGCGCCCTTTCACTTCTGAAACAATGACAACAGAGTGCGGATCCCATTCGATAATTGTGTCGCCCACTTTGATAGATTGATTGTCTTTTACAAAGACTTTCGCGCCATACGGTACGGAATAGCGATCGCGCTCTAGACCATCAAGGTCATAAACGACAACTTCACCATTTCTCCCCATGGCAGTAAGCCAAGAGTTTCGCCCCTGAACAAGATTAATGTTCGTTACTTTTACGGTACCTTCAACGCGTGCTTCATGCGAAGACTGCTGTGCAGAAGTAGAAGCCGCTCCACCCTGGTGGAACGTACGCATTGTAAGCTGTGTTCCAGGCTCACCGATGGACTGAGCAGCAATTACGCCCGCAGCTTCACCAACGTTCACTAAGTTTCCAGTAGCGAGGTCGCGACCGTAACATTTAGCACAAACCCCGCGCCGAGTGCGGCAAGTTAAAACCGAGCGCACATAAATGCGGTCGACTTTTGCATCATCCATGTGTGCGATGACTTCTTCAGAAATCTCTTCGTTTGCTTCAACAATAATCCCGCCTGTTGAACGATTTTTTACATCGTAAAGCGAGGTACGGCCGAGGGTTCTTGCGCCCAATTTCTGAATAACTTCTCCGCCTTCAATTACGGCAGTGACTTCAATCCCATCAAGCGTTCCACAATCGTATTCGGAAACAATTGTATCTTGAGCAACGTCGACAAGCTGACGAGTCAAATAACCAGATGATGCAGTTTTTAACGCAGTATCCGCCAAGCCCTTACGAGCACCGTGCGTATTAATGAAGTACTGCAACACTGTTAAACCTTCACGAAGGTTAGCAGTAATTGGAGTTTCAATAATCTCACCAGTCGCCTTAGCCATTAGGCCACGCATTCCCGCCAACTGACGCATCTGAGTTTTACTTCCTCGGGCTCCCGAGTCCGCCATCATAAAGATTGAGTTAAACGAAGGAATTGTAGTGTCTTTTCCTTTTTCATCTTTAACAACTTGCGTTGAAATTTGCTTCACCATGTGCTCTGCAATGGAGTCTTGCACGCGGGACCAAATATCGATTACTTTATTGTGACGTTCGCCTTCAGTAATAAGACCTTCTGCGTATTGGTCTCTTACTTCTTTAACTTCTTCATGAGCTTGCTCAAGAAGGGGAACTTTTTCAGTAGGAATAACCATGTCTTTAATAGAAATAGAGATTCCAGATTCTGTGGCGTATTTGTAACCCATTTCACGCAAAGCATCGGCCAAAAGAACAGTCTCTTTCGCACCGCAAAGGCGATAAGTTTCGTTTACAAGCGAAGAAAGAGTTTTCTTGTCCAATGCGCGATTGTACTTCTGAAAAAACGGAACTTTTTCTGAAATAACTTCGCTTACAATTACGCGCCCAACAGTCGTTTGAATGAGCTCGCTGCCACGATCGCCCATGCGTACTTTAATACTGGAGTGAACTTCTACATAATCATGATCATATGCAGCTCGAACTTCGCCAACATTACTGAATATTTTTCCAGAACCCTTTGAACTCACGTTTTCACGAGTGAGATAGTAAAGGCCCAGAACGATATCTTTGGTGGGCTCAATAATAGGAGTTCCGTGTTGAGGTGACAAAATATTATTTGTCGACATCATCAAGACCCGTGCTTCAATTTGTGCTTCCAAACTTAAAGGAAGGTGCACACACATGGTATCGCCGTCAAAGTCTGCGTTAAACGCCTGACAAACCAAGGGATGAAGCTGAATTGCCTTGCCTTCTACAAGCACAGGCTCAAAGGCTTGAATACCCAAGCGGTGAAGCGTTGGTGCACGGTTGAGCAAAACTGGGTGTTCTTTTGTAACTTCTTCGAGCAAGTCCCAAACTTCGGGACGCTCTTTTTCAACCATTTTTTTCGCGCTCTTTATGGTTGAAACATATCCACGTTCTTCAAGCTTATTGAATAAAAATGGCTTGAACATTTCTAAAGCCATAAGCTTTGGCATGCCGCATTGGTGCAACTTGAGTTCTGGTCCCGCTACAATTACGGAACGGCCAGAGTAGTCGACACGTTTACCCAATAAGTTTTGGCGGAAACGACCGTTTTTACCTTTAAGCATGTCGGAAAGTGAGCGCAATGGGCGTTTATTGGGACCAGTAAAGGTCTTTCCACGGCGACCATTGTCAAACAATGCGTCTACAGCTTCCTGAAGCATTCGTTTTTCGTTGCGGACAATAATATCGGGAGCATTAAGCTCTAAAAGACGCAACAAACGATTGTTACGATTGATAACTCGACGGTATAAATCGTTCAAGTCGGAAGTCGCAAAGCGACCTCCGTCAAGCGGAACCAAAGGACGCAAATCAGGCGGCAAAACAGGAATAACGGTCAACATCATCCACTCAGGACGATTTTCACTCGATAAAAATGCTCCAACAACCTTCAAACGCTTAATAAACTTCTTAGTTTGAGCATCGGAAGTAGTGTTACGCAATGCCTCGCGTAAAAAATTCGCAAGCGCAAAAACATCAATATTTTGCAGCATTTCAATAACTGCTTCAGCACCAATTCCAACTTTAAATGAATTGTTTCCAAATTCACGTAATTTAGATTGCAACTTATCTTCTGAAATGAGTTCTTGCTTTTTAAGGTCTGTTTCACCAGGGTCTAAAACAATATAAGATTCGCAATAAAGAATTTTTTCTAAATCTTTAAGAGACAAATCTACAACCGCGCCAATACGCGATGGCAAACACTTCAAAAACCAGATGTGCGCTACAGGACAAGCCAAGTTAATATGGCCCAAACGTTCACGACGAACCTTGCTTTCAATAACTTCCACGCCACATTTTTCGCAAACTGTGCCACGGTGTTTTTTGCGTTTATATTTTCCGCAAATACATTCGAAATCTCGAACTGGCCCAAAGATTTTTCCACAAAAAAGACCATCACGCTCAGGCTTGAATGTGCGGTAGTTAATAGTTTCTGGTTTTTTAACTTCACCAAACGACCAGCTGCGGATGCGCTCTGGAGAAGCCAAACCGATCTTGACTGCTGTGAAACTCAAGGGGTCCACTGGCTTTTCGAAGAAATTATAGGCGGCTTTAACGCTATCGCTCATGAAACACTCCTCAAAAGAGTCTTTAAGTCAGGTTACTCAAGGACAATCATTCATCCTTGAGGCATAGAGTCTGAGGCAAAAAAGCTTATTGGCTTTCTCTTACTTCTCGCTGGAGATCCTCAAGACTCACTTCTTCTTCACCACGAATTAAATTCACATCTAGCGCCAAAGACTGCATTTCTTTAACGAGTACGTTAAAGGATTCTGGCAACCCAGGAAGCATCATGTTTTCACCCTTAACTATGGCTTCATACATTTTTGTACGACCCACAATGTCATCGGATTTCACCGTGAGGAATTCTTGAAGCGTATAAGCAGCACCGTATGCTTCCATCGCCCACACTTCCATTTCCCCGAGTCGCTGACCACCAAATTGAGCTTTACCACCCAAAGGTTGCTGCGTTACAAGGCTATAAGGCCCAATTGAACGAGCATGAATTTTCTCATCAACCAAGTGGTGTAATTTCAAAATATACATAATGCCTACAGTAACACTGCGGTCGAATTTCAAACCAGTGCGACCGTCATACAATTCAACTTGGCCAGATTCGTTATACTCTGCAAGTTTCATGTAGTCGAAGATTTCGCGCTCTGCAGCACCGTCAAACACAGGGTTTGAAACGGTAACACCTTCACGATATTTGCGAATAAATCCTCTCAACTCATCGTCATTGCAAGACCTAACAAAGCTATGGATAGAAGGATCATCCCAAACCTTACAAATATAGTCTTCCATTTCTTTACGAGGAGCTGCTTGAGCAAGCATGGTATTAATTTTCTCGCCAATTCCACGCGCAGCCCAGCCAAAGTGAGTTTCCATAATTTGACCAATATTCATACGCGAGGGAACACCAAGCGGACTCAATATAATGTCAACAGGGTCACCGTTTTCCAGGAATGGCATGTCTTCGATAGGAACTATTTTAGAAATAACCCCCTTGTTACCATGTCGTCCAGCAAGCTTATCGCCGACTTGAAGGCGACGCTTAATAGCAACGTAGACTTTTACCATTTTGATTACGCCGGGAGGCAATTCGTCGCCGCGCTTAACGCGACTGATTTGCTCTTCCGTCATGATGCGCACAAGATTGATTTTTTCATCCATTGATTTTTTAATCTTAGATAAAACAGCACTCTTGTCAGGGCCTACGACTTCGAGACTTCGGATTTGCTCTATAGACATACCCTGGAAAATTGCTTCAGTGATTTTCTGACCCGAAGCAACCTTATTAACTTGTCCATGGCTCTTAGTTTCAATTGAAACCGCAGCCACTTCGCCATTCAATAAACCAGTGAGTTTTTCCAACGCCGATGTTCGAATGATTTCGATACGATCGCGTTCATCTTTTTTAAGCTTAGAAATTTCTTGCTCTTGAACCTGTTGCATTCGAATATCGGGTTCAGCACCTTCGCGAGAAAATACTTTTGCCCCAATAACCGTACCAACAACTCCAGGCGGAACTCGCAACGAGGTGTCACGAACGTCAGCTGCTTTTTCACCAAAAATGGCACGCAATAGCTTCTCTTCTGGAGTCAATTGTGTTTCAGCCTTAGGAGTGAGCTTACCTACGAGAATATCGCCTGGCTTAACTTCTGCTCCAATGAGTACTACACCAGCTTCATCAAGACTGTTTAATGCTTCTTCGCCTACATTTGGAATGTCGGAAGTGATTTCTTCTTTTCCAAGTTTAGTATCGCGACTGACACATTCAAATTCTTGAATATGAATAGAAGTATAGAGATCTTCTTTAACAATTCGCTCCGAAACCACGATAGCATCTTCAAAGTTGTAACCAGCCCAAGGCATAAATGCCACAACAACGTTTTGACCAAGTGCAAGTTCGCCCATTTCAGTTGAAAAACCATCGGCAATGATGTCGGCGGCTTCAACATGTTCGCCAACTTTAACGATTGGTTTTTGATTGATACAAGTATCAACGTTTGAACGCTGATATTTTACAAGGTTGTAAATATCAACTTCAGACGCGACTTCAGTAGAATCGGATTGTTCGCCAGAAGAATCGGCACGAACCACAATGCGTTCCGCATCAACCATAATGACTGTTCCGGATCGCTTTGAAACAACCGTTACACCTGAGTCAGAAGCAACTTTGCGCTCCATACCAGTTCCGACCAGCGGAGCTCTTGTTTTGAGCAAAGGAAGGCCTTGACGCTGCATGTTGGCACCCATGAGGGCACGGTGGGCATCGTCATTTTGAAGAAACGGAATGAGAGAAGCCGCGACAGAAACGGGCTGATTGGCAGCAACGTCCATTAAGTCGATTTCTTCGCCGGGATACATGTTTGTTTCGCCTGAAAAACGGGCGTTTAACAATGTCCCAGTAGGAATCATTCCATCGGCAGCGAGTCCCACATTTGCTTGCGCAATGGTGTGATCTTTCCACTCGTCGATAGAAGAGTAATAACGCACATTTTGCGTCGGAGCTCGTTCGCTGACTTCACGATAGGGCGTTTCAATAAATCCATATTGATTGACGCGCGCATAGGAAGCTAACGAAACGATGAGTCCAATGTTTGGGCCTTCAGGGGTTTCAATGGGGCAAATACGGCCGTAGTGCGTAGGGTGAACGTCTCGCACTTCGAAGCCAGCGCGTTCACGAGACAAACCACCAGGTCCGAGGGCCGACAAGCGGCGCTTGTGATAAACCTCGGCCAATGGATTTGTTTGGTCCATAAATTGACTGAGCTGCGAAGAGCCAAAAAACTCTTTTACAACTGCAGTAACGGGTTTAGCGTTCACAAGGTCATGTGGCATCAAACTGTCGAGGTCCTGCAATTGCAGGCGCTCTTTGATGGCACGCTCGATACGGGTCAAACCTATGCGGTATTGATTCTCGAGCAACTCACCAACGGCACGAACACGACGGTTTCCTAAATGGTCAATATCGTCGACTTTCACTTTTGAACTGCGAACATCGAGGAGCATTTTTACTGTTCCAAGAATATCGTCGCGAGTTAAAGTGCGATGCTCAATATCGAGCCCGATATCGAGTTTTTCATTTAATTTCATACGACCAACACGAGACAAATCGTATCTTTCTTTTACGAAAAACAGATTTTCAAAGAGTTGGCTTGCGTTTTCTAGTGTAGGGGGGTCACCTGGGCGCATACGGCGATAGATTTCAAGAAGTGCTTCTTCAGTATTAGAAGTTTTATCTGCATTTAATGTATCGCGGAAAGAAGAATCGACGTTTACATCATCAATAAATAAAATATCGAAAGTCGAAATCCCTCGTTTAACGATGGATTCTAGAACAGCTTCGGTCACTTCTTGATTTATTGGAAACAACACTTCTCCGGTGTCGTCATCGATAACATCGCGACCAATCACTTTACCAATGACTTCTTCGCGCATCATTGGCAATACTTCAACACCGGCTACTTGAAGCTGCTTGATAACAGCGAGGCCGATTTTACGATTTCTTTTAACCAGAATTTTACCTGATTTTGGATCGATAATATCGGACGAGGCTCTTTGACCACGAAGCAAATCGAGGTTAATTTTACGAGTGAATTGGCCGTCTTGAAGCAATAAAGTTTCTCGGTCGTAGTAATACTCAAGCAATTCTTCCATAGACAAGCCGAGGGCTTTTAATAGAATTGTTGCAGGCATTTTACGACGACGGTCGATACGACAGAAAAGAATATCTTTTGCATCGAATTCAAAATCTAACCACGAACCACGATAAGGGATGATTCGAGCGTTATAGAGCAATTTTCCGGATGACAAGGATTTACCTTTGTCATGGTCAAAAAATACGCCAGGTGAGCGGTGTAACTGAGAAACGACCACGCGTTCAGTACCATTAATAATGAATGTTCCGTTGACTGTCATCAACGGGATTTCACCAAAATAGACTTCTTGCTCTTTAAATCCACGAATAGATTTAACGCCTGTTTCTTGGTCGATATCCCAGATCAATAAACGAACCAAAACCTTAACCGGTGCAGCATATGTCATCCCTTTTGAACGACATTCTTCTTCGGTATATTTTGGTTCTTCCAATGAATAACTGACGAATTCAACAGAAGCCGTAGCATCAAAATCTTGTACAGGGAAAACACTTTTGAACACACTTTGAAGCCCAATTTCACTTCGCGTGTCAGCGTGTTCTACACCCTGCAAAAACTCAGCATACGATCTCTTTTGAATATCAATTAGGTTGGGCATGCCAATAATGGGGTTCACCTTGGCGAAATTTCGCCGGTGACGGACGTAGCTGGACGCCTGATTTGACATAACGAATCCTTTTTTCAGAATGGAAAAGCCACGACGACCGAAAGACTTAATCCGTTGCAAGCAAAAGTCAAGCCAACCGAGACGCTTTCGCCTCGGTTGGCTTACTTTTGCTGCACTGCATCAAATTGATGCAGTTATGATTACTTAACTTCAACCACTGCGCCAGCTGCTGTTAACTTTTTCTTGATGTCGTCAGCTTCAGCTTTAGTTACGCCAGCCTTGATGGACTTAGGAGCTCCTTCAACGAGGTCCTTAGCTTCTTTCAAGCCTAAACCTGTTAGTGCGCGAACTTCTTTAATTACGTTCAACTTGCTTTCGCCGCCACTCTTCAAAATAACTTCGAATTCTGTTTGTGCTTCAGCAGCAGGAGCAGCAACGCCAGCAGCGGCAGCTACAGGAGCAGCAGCGCTAACGCCGAAAATTTCTTCGAGTTCTTTAACAAGGTCAGCAGCTTGAATAAGCGTCAAGCCTTTGATATAATCAACAAATTGTTCTTTAGTAATAGTAGACATAAATTAAACTCCCAAAAAATAGCAAATTAAAATAAATTGAGTCTGGTTTTAAGCAGACTTAGTTTCCTTGATCTGATTCAACACGCTAACCATAGCGCGTGGCACGCCTTGCATAACTCCAAGGATTCCACGGTGCGGAGCAACGAGAGAACCAATGATTTTTGCAAGCAATACTTCGCGAGAAGGCAAAGAACCAAGATGTTCTACATTTTTGGGCGTTAATGCCGCCGCATCCATGTAACCACCGAGAATTTTGAACTTCTCTAGCTTTTTAGCAACTTCTGAAACTACCTTAGCAGCCGCAGCAGCATCACCGTACGCATAAACCACACCAGTTTGGCCTTTAAACAAATCGCTAACGCAAGCTTCGCCGCGTCCTTCGATTGCTTTTTTGGCAATGGTGTTTTTCACAACTTGGAAATCCGCGTTAGCGGCTTTGAGCTGACGACGTAAATTCGTCAGATCTTCCACAGTCATTCCAGAATAGTGCGCAAGGAACAATGCACCAGACTTATCAAGGCACTTGACGATTTCTTCGCGCCAAGCTTCCTTTCCATTCCGATCCAAAATGAACCTCCCCTAGCAAAATCTCACAGACCTTCTGCGAGACTCAAATTAAAGCAGGGGTCTTGTCTATGCAGGTATTACCGAACCTAAAAGGACGATCCTGCAGTCTCAGACCCATACCAAAAAACTAAATAAAGAACTGTTCTTTACCTAGTCCAAGTCGAAAATAAAAATTACTTAAAGTCTACTGTTTCTAAACGAACACTAGGACTCATGGTGCTACTAACATAAGCAGACTTGATATAAGTCCCTTTTGCAGCAGCAGGACGAGCTTTAACAATTGCGTCAACAAATGCTTTGGTGTTTTCTTCAATTAATTTAGCGTCGAAAGAAACTTTTCCAACAGGCGCTTGTATAATTCCAGCTTTATTCACTTTGAATTCTACACGGCCAGCCTTCGCTTCGCGAATTGCTGTTTTGAGGTCAAGAGTTACTGTTCCAACTTTTGGGTTTGGCATAAGGCCTCGAGGAGCCAAGATTTTACCAAGACGCCCCACAACGCCCATCATGTCCGGGGTTGCAATTGCAGCTTCAAAATCTAACCAGCCACCTTGAATTTTTAGAGCCAGCTCGTCGCCGCCAACAAATTCTGCGCCTGCTTCTTCAGCTTCACGGATTTTCTCGCCCTTAGCGAATACTAAAACGCGAACTTTTTTACCTAAACCATGAGGCAATACCACTGCGCCACGAACATTCTGGTCGGCATGACGAGGGTCAACGCCCAAGTTCATAGCGATTTCAACTGTTGAGTCGAATTTTGTGTAAGATACTTCTTTAACGAGTGCACTGGCTTCAGCTATTCCGTAACGGCCTTCAGGCTTTACTTTTTTAGCCGCTTCGCGGTGCTTTTTTCCAACTTTTCTCATAAATAATCTCCTGAGGTATTAACGGAACTCAAAGAGCTCCTCCCTCAAATTAAAGTGTAAAAAGTTACTTAACTTCCAAGCCCATTGAACGAGCAGAGCCCTTTATGAGGCGCTTGGCAGTTTCGATGTCATAGCAGTTAAGGTCAGGCAATTTAGTTTTTGCGATTTCCTCAACTTGCTTTTCGGTAACGGAACCTACCACTGTTTTACCAGGGGTTTTACTACCAGACTCCAACTTAGCAGCTTGCTTTAAAAGCACAGCAGCAGGAGGAGTTTTAGTGATGAATGTAAAAGACTTATCTGAGAACACAGTAATAACTGTTGGGAGGATTGTCCCAGCTTGCTTTTGTGTGCGCGCATTAAATTCTTTTACAAACATTGCGATGTTAACACCGCGTTGGCCCAAAGCAGGCCCAATTGGTGGTGCTGCCGTTGCTTGCCCTGCCGTGATCTGCAACTTGATGAGACCAACGATCTTTTTAGCCATGAACTATCTTCCTCATGAAATGCCCGACACAAAACCCGGAATGCAGGACATGTACGGCGCGTGAGAGGTTTCGCATAATACAAAAGCGATGACATGGCAAGATTTGAATTTAAATTTGAACTAATTTTGGGATGAGCCATGTTACACTCAGGGCTGAAAAAAACGTGCCATAAGAATTTCTCTCGGGATTGATTTCAAAAAAGATAACTCAATTGGAGGTCTCCATAAGGAGACATGACTCGCCTGCGCGGCAACTCCATTTCTTGACCTAAATTTTTATTTTTGTAGTCGACCGTCCAAGCGGAGGAAGCAAGGTCAAAACCGAAGCTCGCCAGTATTGAAAAACGACCAGATTTATCTTCGAGTGCCTCATAAGCCCCCGTAAGCGCCAAGCGCATGCCAAAATTCTTTTCTATCCAGAGATAAGAATTCTCGAGCTCCAACTCATTTTGAATGTAAAAAGGCTCTACTTTTACGTAACTACGAATATGATTGGGCAAATCTATATGTGTGTTTTTCCAATTCATAACTTCGATATCGGCAGGCAATGAAAGACTAACCCTAGGGTATGTTTGCGAATAACGATAAAACTTAGCAACAGTATCTCTACTCTGCGAACCTTCATTGTTGCGTTTATACACAGAATCTGCCCCAGAATAATTAACTTTACCCTGGAAACCTTGAAAAATAAGCCCGAGAGAAAAAACCGGTGAAATACTTTGAGCATAGGCAATTTTAAATTTAACACCCTTTGCATCTATAGACCGACTCTCGGAATCTTTGAAACTAAATGCGCGGTACCCAACCGAACCATTTGCAAAATAGGAACCGTCTACGTTTTGAAGAAATTGATATCCTAAGGCACCATCAATTAGTAACCACGAACCCGGCTCCCGAATGGGTCCGAACAATGGCGTCTGGATTACTCCCAAGAGATCAGATGAAACGACAAAACCTCGAGTTAAGCCAAAGACACACTCAGACGCTGAGCTGCAATTCAATTCCGTTTCCGCCGGATAGCTAGAAGGATGCAGACGTTGAGCCATGAGACTTTTTCCGGGCACTGATAAAAACTGTGGCTGTGCTGAATCGCTTGTTGACACTGAATTTTGAACCTGGAGCGCCGCTTGTGGAGGCGGAGTAACTGCCGGAGGTTGTGCAAAAGCGGAATTTACGAACACAAACCCCAAAATAGCCCACTTCAAAAACAAATTTCGCACTGCCTTAAAAAATTGCTCTTTGCTATAAAATACCATGGTCATTTCCTTTTCAATGTTTGCCTCTTAAATGATACCGAACATAATGCATGGACTCACTTCTTGCAAAAGGCACCACGAGAAGACAATTTAAGCTGCGAGGCTCATTCACGAAGATACGAAGGCAAAAGTGTATTTTAAAGATTTGCTAAAATTGAGGGTTTAAAATGAATTCCACCGAAAGCATATTCATGAATAGTCTCCAAAATGCAGCAATTTATTCCGCGATTAGCTCAATTCTATGCACAGTTATATATTGTTCAATTGAGAACCTTTCCGCGCAAACCCTGCGACTTCCAAATGAAAAATCGATGGCTATTCGCCTTATTTCCGTAATCGTTTATGGGGGAATTATTTTTCCCTTAACCCTTGTTGTCGCTTTAACCTTATTTCCAATCACGATTTTTGGCGCAATTGCAGAAAAGTTATTGGCTACAAAAAATTTCCAAACTAAAGATTAAATATTATTTCACTGAGGATTTTATGAATTTTTGCGACTGTATTTTAAGCCAAAATTATCAGACTGGGATAGAATTGTTTTTAAATTTGTGTAGCGAAAATAGCACTCAGGCATACGAAAATTTTAAATGCATATTAGATATGATTGACAAAAAAACTGAAAGTACCAAAATAAGAGTATTTTTACATAATCTTGATCAGCATTTAAAGCTAAATTTCTCTGTTGATGAATGCTTGAATAAATTTTACTTTTCTTTTTCTCAATTGACCATCACACATGAAAAAGTAAATCACACACTAACTTTGCTTCAACTTCCCAGTATTTTCACTCCAGAAGAATGGTCATTTACATTTTATGAAGGCTTGGCGCGCTACCCAAAAACCGAATTTCACGACCGTAAAGTTACTGAATTAGGTTGCGGAAATGGCTGGATTTCTATCGCCTTAGCGCTAAGGTGTCTGCCTCAAAAAATAATTGGCCTCGACATAAATCCTCGTGCAATATCCTGTGCAAGAATTAATCTATTTTTAAACTCCTACGATAATTCTGGAACAATAGTAGTTGATGAAGAAGGGAAAATTTTGGCAGATCGCGTAGAATTCCATACTTCTGACCTTTTGGAATACTGCCGCACAAAAGAGATGACTTTAGATAGAATTATTGGCTGCATCCCTCAGGTTCTAAGCCCAGATCCCGAAATAGCCCAAAAAATAATTGCGGAAGGGTCTGATGACGATTTCTTGTATTCACTTTCAAACTATTGCGGCATGCAAGGGTTAATTGAAGACCAATTTGGGCTTGGACTTGTCGCTCGTGCAGTAGAGGAATCAGTCGAGCGATTAAAGCCTTCCGGAAAAATAATCATGAATCTTGGCGGAAGGCCTGGAAATGCCGTTCTTCAAAGACTTTTTACAAGACGCGGCTTTGACGTTAAAACCATTTGGCAAACTAAGGTAACACAAGCTCAAGATACCGATATAAAATCGCTCGTAGAAATCGAGCAAAACTCGCCACACCGGTTCGAATTTTTTATCAGCCTAAACTCTGACGAACCCATTAATGCGCAAACCGCATTTGCATTTGTAAATAGCGGCGGAAATATTGCTCATTCACTTAATGTTTATGAAGCAAAACTCCGCCAACCGATGCACATTAAGAAATTATTTAGTTTTCTGAATGACACTCATTTTGCAGGCGCTCGAAGCGCATTAGACCTATCGTATACCGACCCTACATTAGCAGATGAAAAAAGCGCATTTTTAGCTTCGTTGGCGGATTGGCTTTCTAAGTCGCCGCATATTCCTTACGAAGACACAGAAGGATTAAAATCTCTACGGTCTTTATTGGCAGACTATATGCGGAATTATTGGAGAATACCATTTGATTATAAAAACATATTTATCTCGCCGTCACGCAGCATAAGCATTCGGACAACATTAAATTTACTATCGCCTAAAATGGTGCTTCTAGATAGAACCTTAGCAAAAGATTTACACACGCAAACGTCTGAATTTTGCTTTGCAAATGGTGAAGTTCAAATACTAGAAACCCCCCAGCGAATAGACTTAACCTGCTCTTTGATGCAGAAATTACGCCCACAATTAGTGGTAACTGGCCTTGCCGAATTTGAAAACAAAACTGTGGATTCCTTTATTCGACTCATCGAGACAGCGAGAAGCCAAGGAACAAAATTATTAATTGATGTTTCTCCTTATTTTGACCTTTCAAGTACGCCTCAAAGCTGCGGAGTATTTCAATATTTATTAGACAATCGACTTCCAGACCACGTTATTATAATGTGTGGCTTGGTTAAAAATAGAGTGTATCCAGATATGGAACTTTGTTTCCTTATTTCAGAAAACAGAGAAATTTTGCGCGGATTCACTTCTGCAGCAGAACTGACTTACAGCAGAGTACCTGTGGTTTCGCAAATATTTTACGAACAGTTGTTAAGCGATTTGCTGAACTTTCAAATGTCGGCTACTCGGCGCGAAAAGATGGCGGAGGTACGCACTTTATCGAACAATTCATCTCTCAATCAAGAGCTTCCGGAATACATTAAAAAAGCCTTTTTGCACCCGGCCGTCGCAGAACACGAAGTCCCATTGAATGCTCAAACAGTTCGCCTCGACTACGGTGAAAATATTTTACACTCCCCATCTGTACTCCAACCGGCACTCATGGAAGCTTTTGCAAGTCAGAATTTGAATTTTTCAGAGGACTCTTTATCTGACGAAATAAAACAGCATTTGCAGATGCGATTTGGCATCAATTCCGCTGCGCAATCTTATTTAATTCCAGCCTCTGGCGTCGCGCCATTATTTGCAAATCTGGCAATGCTCTGCAATGAAAATTCTGGCACGTTTGTATTTCCAAATGGCTGTTACGGGCATTTTCAAGCATCTGCAGAGTTTTTGGGGTGTGCATTTGTACAGTCAGTGACATCTAAAGAAGACTTTTTTAAATGGACGCCAAAGACATTAAATTTAACCCTTAAAAAGGTGAAAAATCCTTGGATTTATTTAAATTCACCAGTAGTTAACCCCACGGGTGCAATATATTCCTGGACAGAAATAGACGATCTACTCGCAATTGCACAATCTTACAACTGTGTCGTAATTATAGATTCTATTTTTGCTGGTTTGGAATTTTCAAAGCAAGAAGAGCAGTGGGCGCTGGAGGAAAGATTTCAATTATCACCAAATTCTATTGTAATTCTCGGAGGACTTTCAAAAGAATTTTCTGCCGGCGGACTAAGATTTGGATATGCGTATTTCAGAAATCAAAAGTGGCATTCAGCAATGAAAAAAGGCTTTAACGCTGCCCCTCATTCCACAATAAAATCTGCAGCAAAACGAATTTACAGCTCAATGAATACAATGAGCCCAGACACAATGGCCGATTTGAGCGAGCAAAGAAGGGTTTTAAAAGGCAGATCTCTCCAATTAAAAACTTGTTTAGAAGAAAATGGTTGGGAAGTCTGCCAAAATTTAGGAGGACTATTTTTAGTTGCTTCTCCCCTAAAATTAATTGGTCTGAAAGTAAAAATTGACATCAACAATTCACAAAAAAATGAGACTTTGAGTTTCCTAAACATTGCCGAATTGCTCCATAAAACCACTGGTCTGCTAATTAATAATCCTATCTGGACTGGAATAGATGGCTTTTGTAGATTCGTACTTTCAGTTTCTGAAACTGATTTTGAAAAAGCTCTAGAATGTTTGAAAACTTTTAGAAAACTTTGCACCAAGCCTGAGTGATTTTTTAGATTAAAAAAAATGGGATTTGCATTTTGGAAATTTGGCGCTTTGAGATAAGAGTGCAAAGAGAACGCAAAACCATTAACTCCTGTGGAGACTTCTAAGAATGCGAATTGCCATGTCTGGTCACAGCGGCTGCGGAAACACAACAGCAACAAATAATGTTGGTAAAGCACTTAGCTTGAACATTATGAATTTCACCTTCAGAGACTTAGCAATAGAACTTGAAGTCAATTTTGAAGACTTGCATCGTGAAGCTCCAAATAACTTTATTTACGATTATTTGACTGACTTAACATGCATTAGAGCTGCACTTAATGGCAAAATCATTGTTGGCACCAGACTTGCTGCTTGGCTAGTGGATGCAGATTTGCGCATTTGGCTTCACGCGTCTCTTGAAGCTCGAGCTTCACGCATCAATCGACGCGAAAGTGAAAAAAATTCCAGCTACGAGGCTGTGCTCTACAAAACTCTCAAAAGAGATGAGCAAAACAGAAAGCGCTATTTGAAACTTTACGGAATAGATATTAACGATCACAGCGACTTTGATGTCACAATAAATACTGAAATGCTCACCGTTGAGCAGGTATCAAGCCTCATTGTTGCAGCAGCACAATGGGCAAGTGTCAACCAACTTGAGCGAAAGAATTTTCACTTACCCCGCATTCGAGAAATTATTGCTGAAAATTTAAAGCTTCCATTAGAAGCATTAACTGACGCAAATTATCAAGTTAATTTAAAAGAAATTTACACTCGAATCAGAAAAATCTAAACTCTATTCGCCAATAACACTCAGTTTTACCCAACCACGCGTTTGTGTTTCGCCTTGATAATCGCTACAAACGCCTGCAGGAACTACAATATAGGCTAAATCATCGTTACGTTTTAATACTTTTGCAGAGGTTCCCATAGGAATATCGTCGCAAAACGCTGTTTCGGCTGAAGCGCCAGAATAAAGCTTATTTGGTAATTTAGCTATTTCAGAAGTCTCGCTAGGCTTATCGTCTTTACTGGCACCGCCATCCCCCCCATCACCGGCACGATCGCCATTGCTTCCTGGATTCGGATAGCCATCGCATTCACTTCGGTGGTATTGATAGCCATACCAAGCGTTTAATCCCTGTTGCTTGTAAACAATTTTAGCACATGCGGCATTTACTGAAGGATTCATTAGCTCTGACGCGGTTGCGTCGCAAGTTTTTCCCCAGTAATAGCTATTTATTTGAAAAAGACCGTAATCGGTCGTCCCGTTAGTATTCGTATTTGTAGCACCAGTGTAATAACTAGATTCATGTTTTGCCACGCAAACCATTGTAGGCACTGCAGACTCGGGAAATCCGGCGTCTCGCAGATGATCTGCAATTTCGATTTCAGAAAGCCGCTCACCGCCAACTGAAAGCATTTTAGCATCGCCACTATTTGCTGTTTTATAGGAACCAGAGCCGCACCCTGAAAATTGAAATGCCATTGCAGCAAGAAACAGAGTACCAATTGTTTTAGCTCTGAATTCAGATAATATCATCAAGACTCTCCAAAATAAATAGTAATATACTTCTCTTAAAACATAGAGAAATAAAAGTAAAAAATTAAATAATTTTAAAAATCAAACAATACACATCTGATTCGAGCATCATGATTCGTATTGAACACAGCACAATGACACGTTATTTATTTAATTTAAATTACTTTAACTGGTCAACTCATTTTGTCAACCCTTAATTATACTATGATATACGCATATATTATCGCGTATTCGTCAAATCATTTACATCAGACTCAAAATTAGAAATCTTTACGCCACTCTAAGCGCATAGAATTCCACTTCATTTGTTGGTTTTCTTGCACGTTTGGAGAAGACATAGTTTTTTTATAAAGCGCCAAAAAAAATTCACGTGATATACCAGAAATCACAAAAACCTTTGAATTACCTTTCTCCAAATCTTCCGAAATATTTAATCCTATTTTTAATTCAAAATCATTAGATTTTACCAAACCATGAGACGATAATTCAGGACCTAAATTTTGGTAACAGTCAGGACTTCCGTTACTTGAATCGCAAAACATATCTAGACTCTCTCGCAGATTTCCTTGAACTTCGTATTTTGAAAACGGAAAATTGGAGTCGTATTTAAATGCTATAATTGGCCAGATTTCAGAAGATAATTTAATCGCATTAAGATCTAATTCTATTTCGGCACCATAAGCAGATCCGTATCTCACTAAGGATCGAGCCGCATAATTTGAACGACCGTAGAATACATTTATAAATGGAATTGTCTTTAAATTAAAGAACGAAAATGAATTCAGAAAATGAAAACGCGAAGTAAAATTTAAAAAAGCGTGCGCACTTGGCTCGCCATTTTTCAATTTAGTCGCAAGCGGATAATCAAGACGAACTGCAAATCCTGTAGACATTAAAAACGAATCAAAAACATCAAATGGAATAAAATAACCTATTTGAATATCGTGCAATTGCTGAGCAACCGGCAACTCAAACGGAGGAGCAGCAGGCATTTCTGCGAAAATTCTACCATAAGAAATTGATGGCAAATGAACAATTCGTTCACGAATATTAAAATTTCTGTTGCGCATATTTGCCTGAAGTGATTCGGACTCTTCATTATCAACATGCATTAGTTCGCTGTCATGAGCATTTGAGGAACTATTTTTTTCAAGGTTTGAACTTATTTGTGCTTGGGCATGAGAAAATATTAAGCATAGAAATCCGGCAAAAATCCGCATACCATTCCTCAATTGTAACCAAAAAGCATTGCAATCGAACCTAGCCCGAAATTAGCGGCTCTTGCTTGCACCACTTGTCGACTCAACCCGGACCCGTAAAATTGTTTACAACTCAATATCAATCCCGATGAGCCGCTACGTGAACATGTCTCTTGCCATCCAAACAATTCCAAATTTTTAAACCGATTTAAATTTAAAAATTTTAATGCTTTTTCAGAGAAACTTATAGCAAAAAATACCGTTCCAATCGGAACAAATTCCGTTCCCCCGCCGGGCCCCGCAAATCCTGTGACCGCAAGAGAAATGTCACAATTTAATGCTAACATACTCCCGTGCGCCATTTCACTCGCAGTTTTGACGCTTTCAGCACCATTCTCAATTAAAGTGACATCACTCACATTTAACAATCGGCTTTTTACTTCATTCTGATATGCGACAATAGACCCGCTAAAGGCCCTAGAAGCACCTGGAATTTGAGAAATTAAGCTTGCAATAAGCCCACCTGTGCAGGATTCCGCAAAACCTAATTTCAAATTCACCTCTACACACCTTGAAATGAGCCATGGAGAGAGCAACTGGGGATCTTTATAAAGAATATAGCCATCTAATGTACTATCAATAGAGGGTTCTATATTACTTTTAAAGAAATCTTTATTCTTTTCCTCCAGCTCGGCATTTTCGGATTGAATTGAAATTTCGTAGGTGGCATAGCTGTAATGTGCTTGATATGAAATTATTGAATTCTTAAATTGTTCAGCTATTTTCTTTTCAACAGAAGCTAGACGCGTCTGCATAGCCGATTCACCCAGCGAAAAAACCTGCCAGGTGTACTTACTTATGTGGCGACTATTGGGCATTAAAAGTGGCAATACAAATTCATCAAACATCAATTCAAATTCTTTAGGAACGCCGGGCAGCGAAAAAGTCTGAAAAAATTTATTGTTCTTCATTCCATTTACTGAAAAACCAGCTGCCGTACCAATTTTATTGTAGAGTAGGTCACATTTATGAGGTAAATTTGCTTGTTTCTTATTGGACTCAGGAATATTTTCTCGTGCCATACGCTTAAAATAGTCGAGGCAATTATTCCAAGCCGCCTCATTAAACGCCAATGGAAAATTAAAAAAACTGGCAATGAATTCCGCAGTTAAATCGTCTGAAGTAGGCCCTAATCCTCCAGATGTCACTACAATATCGCAGAGTTCAGCTAAAAACGCCAAACTATTTTGAAGCTCCCGATTGTCGTCAGCGCAAATCACAATACTCGTAATACTCAATCCGATTTTCCGCAAAGCTGCGCCAACATATGCCCCATTGGAATCTTTTATTTTTCCAGAAAGGAGTTCATTGCCAGTGATTAAGAGTCCGATTTTTTGCATCTTTGTCGCCTCTGGTTTTAAATATATTAAAAAAATAATTCAATTTCAAAGCATAATTGCCAATCGACTCTATCGGGGCAAAAACCTGAATCGCGAGCCAGATTGATGAGAACTTCCTCGATCATCAAGCTCACGCATTAACGATGCACAAAGATCAAACAGCACCGGCTCAAAAGGTGCTTCGCCCGAAACAATGCGGTCGGCCAAAGATTTTTTAGCTTCAACATACAAATCGTGCATAGGTCGCACTGTAGAATTAAATTGATTTTCAATGGATTCAGGAGTTCGGCCGCGCTCTCTAGAATCACGCTTCATACGACGTTGAAATCTTATAGACTCTGATGCATCGATGAATATTTTATGTTGCAAACGGGTTGTAGTATTGGCATCGGCAAGCAATAAAATACCATCTACCAACACAATGGGTCGTGGAGACACTATTTGCTGAATTGAAGTTCTCAAATGAGTTCCAAAATCGTACCGAGGCACAGCAATTTCACGTCCCGACGTTAAAAAATCAAGGTGAGTCGTGAGCAATGCAAATTCAATCGAATCGGGGTGGTCGAAATTAGTCTGAATTCGTTCTTCTAAAGCAAGATGCGACAGATCTTTATAATAATCATCTTGACGCAAATAGGCTACGCGTTCAGGCCCCAACAACGAAACAAGCAATTCGCAAAAAGTCGATTTGCCGCTTCCCGAGCCGCCACAAACACCCAATACAATAGGTGGAATAAAATTTCTTTGTCTCGACCCGACCGCCTCATCAATCTTTCTTGAAAGGGAGTGAAGCCTCAGGGCAGTTCGACCGTGCATAGTTTACCTTTCGCCACAAATGGCTTTCAGGCTGACCATTAGACTTGCATTGAGGCATTTGCAAGGGTTGCAAATCGGCTCCTTCTCACTACACTGTGGCGCCACGGCGATTCTGACTGAAAGGACGAGCCATGGGACACGATTTAGGCGGCATTGTTTTTGAAAAAATCCCTCGCGTATTAATTGCAAAACCTGGACTCGATGGTCATGATCGAGGAGCCAAATACATTGCAAAAGCACTCCGCGACGCTGGAATGGAAGTTATTTATACCGGAATCCGGCAGTCGCCCGAGGATATTGCCATCACAGCCGTCCAGGAAGACGTGGACGTCATAGGCTTGTCGCTCCTATCTGGAGCACACAACGAATTATTTCCACGAGTCTTGGAAGAATTAGCTCGCCTCGGCGGCTCCGATATTCCTGTTATGGGAGGAGGCATTATTCCCGAAAGCGACATTCCTCAGCTCAAAGCAGCAGGAGTGAGTGTGATTTTCACTCCCGGCACTCGCATTGAAGACGTCATCAAACAAATTAAATATCTGGTTGAAGGAGAATAAATGACTCTGACTACAGCTAAAGCCCTAGAAAAACTTCAATTGACGCGCGACGGAACACTCTTGGGCGGCGGCGAGAAACGCATAGATGCTCAACACGCCAAAGGCAAAATGACCGCCCGTGAACGCATCAATGAATTTCTTGATACGGGTAGTTTTGTCGAAATTGATGCCTTTGTTTTGCACAATTGCCAGGATTTCGGCATGGAGAAATCTAAGTCTTTAGGCGACGGCGTAGTCACAGGATACGGCAAAGTTGATGGCAGACCTGTTTATTTATTCGCTCAAGACTTTACTGTTTTTGGCGGATCACTTTCTGAAATGCACGCTCGCAAAATTTGTAAAATCATGGACCTTGCCGTTCAAAATGGTGCTCCACTCGTTGGATTAAACGACAGTGGTGGTGCAAGAATTCAAGAAGGCGTTGCGAGCCTGGGTGGATATGCAGATATCTTTTATCGCAATACACTGGCAAGTGGAGTCATTCCACAAATAAGTTCTATTCTGGGGCCATGTGCAGGCGGAGCAGTCTATTCTCCGGCAATAACTGACTTTATTATTATGACCCAAAACACCTCGCATATGTTTATCACCGGGCCCGACGTCATTAAAACAGTAACCGGTGAAGATGTTGACTTTGAAACTTTAGGCGGTGCAGAAACTCATTTAAATAAGAGTGGAGTTGCCCATGCGACTTGCGCAGACGAATACGAAAATATAAATACCGTAAAACGCCTATTAAGTTACATACCATCTAATAATTTAGAAACTCCTCCCTATAAAACCAGTAATGATTCAGCATCTCGTGCGGATATAGAGCTTAACAGCCTCATTCCTGACAATCCAAATCAGCCTTATAGTATGCACGAAGTTATCAAACGAGTGTGCGATACAGACTCATTTTTCGAACTCCAGTCTGGTTATGCGCGAAATATCTTGATTGGATTTGCGCGCCTCGACGGAAATTCCGTAGGGATTGTTGCAAATAATCCGATGGCATTAGCTGGTGTATTAGACATTAATGCTAGCATAAAAGCTGCTCGATTTGTTCGTTTTTGCGATGCCTTTAATATACCACTGATTGTATTTACCGATGTCCCAGGCTTTTTGCCCGGAACCGAGCAAGAATTCGGTGGAATTATTAAGCACGGCGCAAAGCTTTTGTACGCTTTTTGCGAAGCTACAGTTCCACGTTTCACAGTTATTACCCGAAAAGCATATGGCGGCGCTTACGACGTAATGAACTCAAAGCACATTGGTGCCGATTATAATATTGCTTGGCCATCTGCTGAAATTGCGGTTATGGGACCTGAAGGCGCCTGTAATATTATTTTTAAAAATGAAATTGCTGCATCAAAAGACAGCGAAGCGAAAAGAAAAGAGCTCATCGAAACCTACCGAGACACTTTTGCCAATCCTTACGTGGCAGCAAGCAAAGGATTTATCGACGATGTTATTGAGCCAAAAGAAACACGACGGCTCTTAATATCTGCATTAGAAATAAACAAAAACAAGCGAAAAGCTCAGCCAAAGCGCAAACACGGCAACATTCCACTTTAAGGGGACCTACCATGACAACATATCTTCCCCTGACAACTCGACCTTTTCAGAAGGTTTTAATAGCCAATAGAGGCGAAATTGGACTGAGAGTCATACGCGCATGCCGTGACCTCGGACTTTCTCCGTTAGCCATTTATTCCACTCCCGATAAAAACTCTCGCCATGTTGCCTATGCTGATGCGGCCTATTGTGTAGGCGAAGGCCCGAGTAGCCAAAGTTATTTGAACATTAAAGCAATACTTGAAGCCGCAAAAATTTTGGGCGCTGAAGCAGTGCACCCCGGTTTCGGATTTCTATCCGAGAATGCTGAATTTGCAAATGAAGTGTTAAAGGCTGGTCTTGTGTGGATTGGGCCTTCACCTGAAGCTATTCACCAAATGGGAGATAAAACACTTGCAAAACGTAAAGTAACAGCTGCAGGCGTGCCATGCTCTCCCGGAAAAAATGAGCCCCTGAAAGACGCTGCAGAACTCAAAGAAGTCGCTTTAAAAATTGGATACCCGCTCATTTTGAAAGCCGCTTCCGGAGGCGGTGGTCGAGGCATGAGAGTGGTTCGGCAAGAATCAGAACTCGCCCCATCCCTGGAAGCTTGCCAGCGCGAAGCACTTAGTTACTTTGGGAGCCCAGAGGTATTTTGTGAGCGCTTTATTGAACGCCCACGCCATGTTGAAATTCAAATATTAGCCGATTCAAAAGGTAACACGGTTCACCTCTTTGAAAGAGATTGTACGATTCAACGAAGGCATCAAAAACTTATTGAAGAAGCGCCTTCGTCTTATGTATCGCAAGAAATAAGAGAAAAAATGGGTGAAGTGGCTATTAAGGCCGCCCAAGCTGTTGGATACGTGAACGCCGGAACTGTAGAATTTATTATGGAATCCCCTACGCAATTCTACTTCATGGAAATGAACACACGCATACAAGTGGAACATCCCGTAACAGAAATTGTTACCGGAATAGACCTAGTTCAGCAGCAATTAAAAGTCGCCATGGGCGAAACACTTAGTTTTACCCAAAAGGATATTAAAATTCGAGGCTGGGCTTTTGAGGCTCGTATTAATGCCGAAGATCCCTTCAATGGATTTAGACCAAATCCTGGAATTGTTGCGCAAACTGAATTCCCTGCTGGCCCCGGAATAAGAGTAGATTCTCATATTTATTCTGGATACAAAATCCCCGAATTTTACGACTCCATGATTGCAAAGCTAATAGTTCATGGCGTAAATCGTGATGATGCCCTCAATAAAATGCGACGTGCGCTTGGAGAATTTTTAATTGAAGGAGTCCAAACCACAATTCCATATCACCAAGCACTTGTAGACAACGCTCAATTTCGCTCTGGCGAATACACCACACGATTTGTAGAAGAAAACGAAGGCCTCTTAAAGGCGCACGACGCAACTTTAAATTCAGTTAATACTTCTGAATCAGTAGCAGTTGCATTGCTTTCTACAATTCAAAATACCAACCAGTCAAGCCAGGCTAATTCACCAAATGAAACAAATCTGGCATCGCAGCCGAATTCTACTTGGTCGACTGCAGCCCGCCTTGAATCTGCAAGGAGAATTCAATCATGAAATTTGCAATTCAACGCCGCAAAGATTCCGCTCAATTTTTTGTAGAAATTCAAGCAAAACATTTAAATGTCTTGCCACCAATAGGCACAGAATTTGAAGTCTCTATTTCTACAGATGGCAATAAATTTTCCGTGACCACGGCGTGTTTTATTGCCGACGGGCGCAGCTTAATGGTTGGAAATGAAATTGTCCGATTGAATCGCTCTGCTCTGCAAGGCAAAAACAATTCGCTGCAACTCAACTTAGGCTCCCCTGCGCGAAAGCAGTCTTTTATCTGCAAAACAATGCGCCCTGTAGAACCTAAAAAAATCGCATCCAGCCAAGGTGGAGGCGATTTAAAATCTCCCATGACTGGAAAAATTCTTGCGGTAAATATTCAAAATGGCTCCAAAGTGCTTGAAGGCGAAGTGTTACTCACTATTGAAGCCATGAAAATGGAAAATCGCATTGTTGCTGAATGCACGGGCACAATTCAAAATATTAAAATAGCGCCTGGAAAAGCAGTTACCAGCGGCGATGTATTGCTTACTCTTATTACTGATATAAGTGAGTGATTATATGAAAGTGCGAAGACAAGTAGATCCAGAAACACTTGCGAAAGAACTCTCTGGATTAGCAGTTCTACCAGGAGTCGAACCATGGCGCTCCAAAACGCGCGCACTTGCAAAAGCAATTACATTTGTAGAAAGCGACAGTCTTTTTGCAACTGAAATTCTGGCACACGAACTATTCAACTCCGTGGAAATAAAATCGTGGGTCATTGGCTTAACGGGATTACCAGGGGCTGGAAAATCTTCACTTACCAATCTCCTGTTACGAGACATTCGTGCGCAAGGTAAAACAGTAGCAGTGCTCGCCATAGATCCGTCTTCTAGCGCTACGGGCGGCGCCATTTTAGGCGACCGCATTCGCATGCAAGACCATTTTAGAGACGAAGGTATTTTCATTCGCTCCATGGGAAATCGAGGTGCCTTGGGAGGTGTTGCGCGCGCCACTCGCAGTGCAATTCGCTTGGCAAGCCTCCTTAATTTCGATTACATTTTGGTTGAGACAGTAGGAATTGGTCAGAATGAAAGCGAAATTGTCGACATAGCAGACACTACTCTGCTAGTTTTAATGCCGAACAGTGGCGATGAAATTCAACTTATGAAAGCTGGAATATTGCAGCTTGCCGACATTTATATTGTAAATAAAAGCGACATATCTGACCCTTCACGCATGATGCGCGAAATTCATGAAAATACTGCTCCGGCAGATTTAACACTCTGGTGTCCGCCAGTTTTAAAATCGTCAGTGTCTCGCGATGAAGGTTCACGAGAAATACTTGAATCCATTCAGGCTCATCAAAAATTTAATAAAAACTCTACAGAACAAAGTATTTTAAGGAAAAAAAGAGCACAAAGAGAAGTTTTAATAAATACACTTTCGATTCTTGAGCCGCATTTGCTAAAAAGAATTGCAGAAATTCACCAAGATCGCATCGAAAATATAATCAATGGCAAAGAGCCTGCGATGCGTTTGGCAAAAGAATTTTCTGAATTATTATTAACACAATCAAAATTTCTAAGTCAGGATTAAAATGAAAATACTACGAATCAGCCATATTGGAGTGGCTCCCAAAGACCCACAAATTTCACTCGATTTTTTTGGAAATATACTTGGATTGGCCCATGAAGGAACTGAAACAGTATCTGAGCAAAAAGTAACGGTCGATTTTTTACGAACAGAAAAAAGCCGCATCGAAATTTTAACTGCGACCGGTGACGATAGTCCCATTGCTAAATTTATTGAAACGCGCGGAGCCGGAATTCAACACATCGCCCTTGAGGTTGACGACATTAACGCTTGGCTAGTACACTTAAAATCAAAGGGCATAAAATTAATTGACGAAGAACCCCGCTACGGCGCGCATAACACCAAAATAATATTTATTCATCCTAAATCTACAGGCGGAGTCCTTGTAGAATTAGTTCAGGAGCAAGCCAGTCAATGAAAAACAAATCCCCGTCTCGCATTTTCGTAAATATAATTATTTCTCTGGTATTTGCACTTACAATAGCGTGTGAACCAAAACCAATTTCTGAAATATCGCCCGAAGACGGCATTCAACGCATTCGAACGCAACATGAAAAATCGAACTGGGAAAAAGTCACTACAGAAGTGAACGAATACCGCAGCAGATACCCCTACACACAATATTCAATTGAAGCGGAATTGCTTCAAGCTGATGCGTTTTTTCAAAGCAAACGTTATCCAGAGGCTGTCGCTGCCTATGAAGAATTTCAAAAAAAGAATCCAAATCACGCTAAATTACCACTTGCAGCATTTAGAATTGCAAAATCGTACGACGCACAAAGCCCAGAAGAAATCGATCGCGAGCAGGATGCTGCGTTTAGAGCTATCGATAAATTCAATCAGTATCTCGAAAAATATCCAAATTCAGAATGGTCCGCAGAAGCAAAAGACAGAATTCTTGTTTTACGACGCAGAGTAGCCGAAAATGCGATATTTGTAGCTCGATTTTATTGGAAAAAAGACAAATGCCAAGGCGCACTGAGTCGTTACCTTAGCATTATAGAGAAATATTCTTCATTTGCTGATTTATACACAGAGGCCATAGAACGGGCTTCAAATTGTTACGATATTTTGGCCCTTCAGCTTGAAGCTGATAGCAAATCGGACCTCATTTTTTATTTTAAAAACGAGACTCCCGATTCTCTGAGAAAAAAAGGTCGCGATATAAAATCCAAACAACCCGTACCAGCTGAGCCTTCAATCAAGTAAATGCAGTCCGCCACAGAGTTTCGTAGACGAATTATATTCGCCTGTTTCTTTGGTATTTGAATCCCATACCGATTTGCATTTCACAAATTCTAAAACCTGCGTGAAAATAGATTCGGATCTGTTTTTATCTGCACATTGCCGAATCACATACCCTCCAGAATAACCCACTGAAGAGTCGGTTTGAATGTAAAATAAATCGCCTTTTGCCTTGTGTTCACGAGGACATCGGGGCTTTAATTTAGATTCAACACCAGTTTCTGGAATAACGTCTGCAACACCTGGAGGAAATTCAATTTCCGCCCATCCAGCGTGCTGGTTCTTTAATTGCGCCCAGTTAAATGTATCTTCGCCAACCCATTGGTTCTCTTTTGGACCTTTATGAAACGGGTATTTTGTTTTTCCTTGATATGTATTTTCTAAACCATATTTAGGTATATCTGGGTTATTTTCAATAAAGTCTGCTAGACCCGGCTCTGTGGGAGTCCAATTTTCCGGTTTAGTTTGTGCACCATTTACCCACGGCAGATAACCTTGGCGCGCATTATTTTTGAGAGGTAAAGTCAAAACCTCAATTGTACGCCAGCGCGCGTGTACCAAAAATATACCAATTTGACGGTCTTCAGGCAAAACATCTGAAGAATCAAAAGGAGCTAAGCGAGTGACAACGACAGTTTTTCCAGAATTTGGATTGCATTCAGCATGTATAATGCGCTGCGAAACAGCTCTCGCAAATCCCGCACTTGTTTGCACTTTCATGCGGAGCATCGAAGCCTCTACAGTCCAGGCTTGCTCAGTTGTTTCTTTAAGTCCATCGGCGCCGCTTCCTCCACCAGGCTCAGAGGTATTTAGTACAAAGGAATAAACGTTGTCTACTCTATTAAAATGACAAGGATCTTTTCCATTGACCAAATTTACGGCACTGACAGGACGGGTTAAATTGACACTTAGCCCGCAGCCGGTGTTTAAGGCAACAAGCCCAAGACCGAATAAAGACTGAAGTAATTTAATTTTCACAGTATCTCCTATTTTTTTAATATCCTCTAAGGCTGTGCTTAGCACGGAATAGACAATTTGAAATATTTTTTTGTGCAATCAGACAAAAAAAATGATTAAATGGATTCAAGTGCAAAATGCCCAAAACAATATTATTGAAAGAAGCCACACATCATTGTTTTTATAGAAAAAATACTCTGGAATCTCGAAAACACTCCACTCATTTTAGGGAGTGGAATATGAAATTTTCGAATCTATCGATAATTATTGCCCTTTGCTGCGCTGGTATAACGCAATTAGGTACGGGGAATCAAAGGATTTTAAAATTTGCTCCTGTTCCAGAGAATTTGAATCTTTCAAACAAAACTAAAAGTTCAAGCGGCAACCTTCAAATCGAACTTTTCAAACCAGAGACAGTATTGAGTGGGGATTTATACGAGTGGAATGCATGTGTTTATCCCGCAATGCCTACACAAATTGAGTTTTTAATGCCTCAACACGGTCATGGCCCTAGCTCACTTCCTTCAATAATTCCCGCTCATAAAAAAGGCTGTTACCTTATAAAAGGCCTAAAATTTCAAATGGTAGGGTGGTGGCGAGGAATATTTAAAGTCAATCTGAATCCAAATGAATCTGAATATCTTTCGATCGATTTCAAAGTAACTCCTCCATGAACAATTTAAAGCCCAATTGGTCGAAATTTACTTGCTTAATATGCATCACTTTATTCGCAGCGATTATTTTCCAATCTCCAAAAATAGTTCAGTTTAAAATCCCGAATGAAATCGACGCTGAAATTAAGATGCCAATGATTAGAAACTGGAATTCAATGACACTTTTGAACTTGAAATCCATTCAATTTGAAGCGCAAAAAGAGAATCAAAAGATAAAGCAAAACAATCCATTTTCCAAAAACAAAATTGCAATGCAACTTGGAAAGCTACTTTTTTTCGATGCAAAATTGAGTAAAAACGAAAAAGTATCTTGTTCCACTTGCCATAATCCCAACAATGATTGGTCCGATGGGCGCCGGCAGTCATCTGGATTATTTAAAGTAATACGTAATGCCCCCTCCCTCACTCAAAGTAAATATCAAGATTTCCAAACTTGGGATGGACGCAGGGATTCCCTCTGGAGTCAGTCTTTGGAACCGTTGTTCAACGAATTGGAACATGGCTTAGATCTCAAAACATTTGAAGAAAAAATCCAACAAAACAAACAATACATTGCCAATTTTTCAGCCTTAGAAAATCTGCTGCAGCCCCTATTCAAGTCGAAAATGCGCAATCAAAAACACATTTTTATAGCAGGATTTTCTCTTGGCGCCTTTTTAGAAACACTTTCTTTCTCTGAAATGAAGTTAGATATTTTTTCGCGACTCATAGATGAAAAGCAAGTATTAAAAGCATTAAATGTTTTTACTTTTCAAGAATTGCATGGCCTTGATTTGTTTTTAAACAAAGGACAATGCATTCGGTGTCACAGCGGTCCTTTATTGAGCGACAAATCATTTCACAACATTGGAGTTGAAGAATTGCCTTCTGCAACAAACGAAGCCGGCTGGATTATTGGCTCTGAAATTCTTTCGAATTTTCCATACAATTGCACAAAATTAAATCAAGATCGCAAGTTCGACTGCACCAGAACAGACTTCTTGCTCACACACCAACCTCAACAGGTGGGAGCATTTAAAACACCCTCTCTCAGAAACTCTAAATTCACCTCTCCCTATATGCATAATGGCCAAATAAAATCGCTAGAAGATATTGTTACGCACTATGATAATGCCATTAGTAAAAGCAGAGGAGAATCAGAAATAGTGCCACTTCATTTCACTCAAAAGGAAAAAGAAGATTTAGTATCATTCCTAAAAACGTTAAATTCAAAAACAATCATAGAGGAACTCAATTAACATGAAATTCAATTCAAAAAATATTTTAATCTCAGGCATCATTGTTGCAGTCGTAACTACCTCTTGTACTAAATTGAATTTTTTAAAAAAGCCTCAGCAAACTGAAAAATCCTCTGAGTTAAACTCTGCCCAAACACTTTCAGAGGGCCCGCAACTTGTTGGAGAATGGAGCGATGTTTTAAGCCCACCTCCAGAGGCCAAAAATATTAATCCGATACATGCATTGCTCCTCCCCAGCGGTAGAATATTGTACGCAGCAGGCACCAGCAATCGCAATTTAGAACAAGACTCTGGCGTCGAAATTGATTCGCCAGAACGCCTCAAATTAGCCGACAACGCAGCAATATTCGACCCCAAAGATAGCTCATGGAAGGTTGTACCGAGCATTCCCGAATCTGTTTCAGCAGAATTTCAAAGAGCAAATGAAATTGGCCTCGATTTATTTTGTTCTGGACATCTCCTTTTACACGATGGACGTGCACTATTTGCAGGTGGAACTAAAACCTATAAAGGAAATTTTCAAGGTGCAAAATTACTTTGGGCATTTGATGAAGAAAAACTGAAGTTCACTGAGCTCCCTCCAATGTCCGATGGCCGCTGGTATCCAACTCTTCTCCAGTTACCTAACGGAAAAATTGCAATACTTTCTGGCTTGACCTCTGGTCCAAATCGAAAAATATCTGACCGCATCGATTTTTTCAACCCGGCAGATAATAAAGTAACAAGTGCAGATCTCACTAGCGCGCCCGGATATCCGTTTGGACAAGGTAACGTACTCGATCATTATCCGCGTATTCTTCCACTTAATGCTGGCCAATGGCTCATCACTGGCGACGGAACTGGAGCAGGCCCTACAAACCGGCGTGAGTCATGGCTTATGAATATCGGAAAAAACGAATCAGTTTCTTATGAAAAAACAGGTGATCGGCTTCTCACGAGAAGGGTCTACGGCACAGCAATGGTTGATCCGAATTCTCCAGACGGTGAAGTCATGCTTATGGGTGGCATGGCAGGCACAAACGACCCAGGCTCTGTTTCCCCAAAAAACACGCCAGAAACCATAGCAGAAACAGTGTTAGAACGATATTCACCCAAAAGTAGAACTTGGTCGAAACAAGATTCATTTTTAGGCGACCTGCCAAATAAGAAAGCAGCAAGAATCGGGCATTACTCAGTATTGTTGCCAACAGGCCAGTTTTTAGTTGTAAACGGTGGTAATTACGAACAATACCGCGGAAATTACAATCCTCTTTTGTTTACTTACGACAAAGCCACTCACCAATACAATTCAAAATATATGCAAAGGGCACAGTTTCCTAGGTTTTATCATAATGTTGCCCTTCTTTTACCAGATGGACGAGTCTGGATTAATGGAAGTAACAGAGATCGCGCTATTGTTCATGAAAATGGTCAAGTTGAACAAGGTAACGTCCCGCCTGGACTTGGAAACGACCCATTAGCCAAAGAAAATGATATCAAAAACATTCCTGCAGGAGAAAAAATTGAAAAAGAATTCACAAAAGTGGAAATTTTCAGCCCACCCTATCTGTTTGATGAAAATGGAAAAAGAATTGTGCCAGAAGACCGGCCAGAAATTTTAGATGCCCCCGCAAAAATAAAACATGATACCAAAAATATTCTTTTAAAAGTGCGCGGTTCTGGCGTTGGAGGGCACGTAAACATGATTAAATTTGGCAGCGCCACGCACGCCTGGGACATGGGACAGAAATTAATTGCCCTTGACTTGAAGCATAATCCCGACCAGATGGTATCAGTGAACTTTCCGGGAAACGCCTATTATATGCCTCCTGGCCATTACATGATGTTTTATGTCAACAGTAAAGGCGTTCCCTCTGTTGCGCGTACTGTAGTTGTAGAGCCTCAAATAAAATGAAAGTCCCATACCATGAAAAAGTTTTTTGCGGTTTTACTTTTTCTCTTTGTATCTTCGCACGCAAGAGCCGCAGTTCAATTTGACCCTGATGATTTACTTTATTTGTTTCCCGTCGACGAGCTCTCTCTTTCCAAAGCAAAAAACAACAAAGAAATAGAGAGTTCGCTAAAACTAACCATGCCTCAGTTGAGCGATGTCCTGAGCGAAAGCAATTATCAGAGCTTATTAGCGCAAGTCCTAAGTAACAAATTTAATGATAACAATTTAGTGCGCGGAGTCGCACCACAAACAATAAACTTACCGTTTTCTCAATGGTTTATTACCGGAATAAGGTTTGAATATTGTGGAACTTTTTCAGCTATTCCTCCAAATTGGCTGCAAGAAACAACCGATGAGGGCATTTTCCGTTGGTCAGTTTGCAGGCCTACAATTCGACTCACTGCCCAGCCTTTTGGCCTTAGAAACGAGCGCGACTCAAACGGTTCAATGGTTAAAAGTTGGGCTTCAGACGACAAATCTTTTCATTTTGTGTTTAATTTTACTGGCTCGCTCAGTCAAAAAGATTTAATCATCGTCGAAAATTCAGAATTAGATGTGTCTCATTCTATTCAAAAACTCATTGACACTTCAAGTTCCGTTTCATTTTCAAATTTGCTAGCCCAATTTAGTTTTACGGAAAAAGATCAAAATTTGCTTCTGCGCAAAAAACTTAGAGCCGAATTTAGAGAACAATTAAACAATTTGAAAAATAGATTTTCATCTGCGTCTAAATCTACCAAAAATGAAAAATCTAGAATTTTAATTTCATTTATTCAAAACGAACTCAAAACAAAAAGCATGCCACTGTTAATTACCCAACTTTTTTCAAATACGGGACTCGAACCTAGTTCCGACAATTCTTGGTCAATGGCACAATATAAATTCAAAGGTCGCACTGCTCATTTAAAAGAAGAAAACATTAAATTTAATAAGCAAGCTTTAAATTTTTTGGCGTTAAACACAGCAACGCCATCTCAAAATATATGTGGCGTAATACAATCGGGATATCACGAAAATTTTGCAAATTTTCAAGGTAATAAAAGCTCATTTGACTTCGACTTAACCAATAGCGCCCAGCAAACAGAAGAATTTAGAGATTATATAGCCACCGAGACCTCTTTACGATCATACATTACTATTTCAGACAACTCTTTTGAAGATGAATTAGAAACTAACCCAGAAAATTTACCGTCAGACGATTTTAAAGACAAACTCAATGCCATTTTCAATAAAGTGAATGACCCGAATTTGCATTCAGCAGCAACACAACCTTGTATTTCTTGCCATGTCGTTCCTGGACTCAGAGAAACTCTCGAACTCCCCAAAGACAAATATTCCAATATTCCGGGCAATAGACTTCAAGATCTTGGCCTCATTTTAGAACAACAACAGCTGACTCCAGTGTGGAACTTGCGCCAATTGGGCTATTTTGGTCGAAATATTTCTATTGGCGAGAGAATACTGCACGAAAATGTTGCGCAAATAGAACTAATCAATTCTCTACAGACACAAAACCAAGACAAATAAATATTCATGGGTAGAATGCCCCTCCGGTGGATCCTATTTCCAAGTGGTCGGAGGAATTCGTGCGTCCCACTCTGTCTGTTATTTTGCCAACCTATAACGAACGACAAAACGTTCCAATACTTATGGAACGTTTTGAAAAATTGTCTTTAAATTGGGATCTTGAAGTTCTCATAGTAGACGACAATTCTCCAGACGGAACCAGCGATGTGGCCAGAACTCTCGCAAAAACAAGGCCATGGTTGCGCGTCATTCAGCGCATGCACGACAAAGGCTTGTCGCAGGCCGTTATGGAGGGTTTTTCAGCAGCTTCAGGCGATGTGTTAGTCGTAATGGACGCCGACTTACAGCACGACGAACAGGTTCTTTCAAGTTTTATTTCTGCATTTGAATCAGGAGCAGAGTTAGTCGTAGGATCTCGAAAAGCAGCGGGCGGGGGAGTCGAAAACTGGTCTATTATTCGCAAATTTGTTTCATCTGTAGCAACTAAAATGGCAGAAATTGTATTGAAAAAAAATGTTTCCGACCCTATGAGTGGTTTTTTCGCAATTCACAGAAAATTATATAAAAATACCGCGGAAAAAATAAACCCACGCGGATTTAAAATATTGCTAGAATTCTTAGTTCACGCACCTGCTGCGACACAAATATCAGAAATAGGCTATGTTTTCAAAGGACGACAACACGGTGAAAGTAAGCTCACTTCCGATGTCATGATCGACTATATTGAAACCTTGTACGAACTCAAATTTGGCAAAGTAGTGCCAATTAGATTTTTGAAATACGTTTCCACTGGTCTTGTGGGCGTTTTTGTGAATCAAATATCTGTTTTAATTTTCAAATATATTTTTGATTTGCAAAATTCCACCGCGTTAGCATTTGGCATTGAATTATCTATCTTGAGTAACTTTATACTGAATAATTATTGGACTTTTCGAGAAGTGCGATTCAAAAAAATACCCGCAATTCTGAGAGGTGGACTTATTTTTAATTCCGTATGTTTAGCTGGAGCTGCCATAAATTACGCTACTGGTTTATGGCTCATTTCAGAATTTAAAATCTCTATTTATGCCGCAAATTTTGTCGGAATTTTATTAGCTACATTTTGGAATTATCTTATTAATAGCCAGGTCACTTGGACGTCTCGAAAGAAATTAAAATGAGTCAAAAACCGTGGAAACTTAATGCCCAGTGGGGTCACGCACGACAGTTTTGGACACTCACAGCAATGTTAATTTATACTATTACTGCAATTAATTCTCGGGGTTTTTATCATTTTGATGAACATTTTCAAATTTTGGAATTTGCAAATTCCAAAATCACCCATTTTACTGGCAATTTGCCATGGGAATATAATGCGCAATTAAGACCTTGGCTCCAACCATGGATGACTTTTGTTGAAATTCAATTTTTAGAATTGCTGCAAATTACTTCTCCTTTTATACAGAGTACATTTTTACGCATTTTTTCTTCATTTATTACTTTAATTTGCGTTTGGAGGTTTACGCGAATTCTGCCTATTTGGTTTAAAGAAAGAGCATGGCAAAATTTTTCATGCGCAGTAAGTTATTTAACTTGTTTTTTGCCAATGCTTCACGCTCGAGCCTCTTCTGAAAACTTGTCTGGAAGCATACTTTTACTCTCATTGGCTCATGTTGCAGAAGGAAAAAACCCATTTTTTATCGGACTTTGGGGCTCCATGGCTTTTGAATTTCGCTACCAATCTATTTTTATTTTTGCAGGAATTGCTGCTTACTATCTATTTTTCAAACTCAGATCTGCAAAAGAATTTTTGCTATTATCTTTAGGCTCTATTTTACCAATTTTAATGGGCCTCATTTTTGACTCCTGGGGATACGGCCAATTGAGTTTTCCCGCATGGAATTATTTTAGAGTTAATTTACTTGAAGGAAAGGCAGCGCAATTTGGCTCAGAAGGACCCTTTTATTATTTCGCAATATTGGCTCAATCTATTCCGCCAATTGGTTTCCTTTTCGTAACGTCCGTAGTTGCAGCCATGATTTTTTTGCGAAAACACCTATTGGCCTGGTCTGTTCTTCCTTTTGTATTGGTTCATATTCTGATATCTCATAAGGAATTGCGTTTTCTTTTTCCAGTTGCTCATCAATCTTTATTACTCATTATTGCATTTTTTTATAGATACAGAAATTCACAATTTTGGTTAAGCATTTCCGAAAAAATTCATTCTGATCATTTAAAAACTGCATTCTATTTAGCAATTTCAGTTAATTTCATATTGCTCGCAGTACAAAGTCTCAAATCTCGTTGGCCAGACCTGGCAACATTGGAGTATATCGACGAATTCACGCCAAAAAATTCTGCAATCAAATTTGAAAACGGCGCAGACCCCCGATACGCCGGAGGATTACCTATGAATTTTTATGTCAGATCCGATTTAGTTTTTGCTGATTCAGAGTCTTTTGGTAACTTTTTAAATGCTATAAATCGAGATTATTTTTATTACAAAAAAACTAAAGGTTACACAGATTCCAAAAGTTACAGGCCAGATAATTGCAAAGTAATTTTTGAATCCCCAAGTTATTCATTCTTGCCCGAGGCAATTACTAAAAGTTTTATTTTTAGTTATTTAGATAGAAATCGCTATTATCAAACTATATTAAAGTGTAAAACAATATGATCAAAAAAATGAAGTCTTTTATTAGAAGTCAAATGTCTACTTTTGTATTTTTAGCATTCATTTTAATTGCATTTATTGGAATGCTCGCCAAACCAAACGCTTTTAATATGTATTTTATCTCCAAAATTCCGGTTTATGATGCCGGTTTTTACACAAAGATAGCTTCAAATGGATACACAGAATTTCGCCAAACAGCATTTTACCCTCTGTGGCCATTTCTGCTATCTCCAATCAAATATCTTGGTAATTCAGATTTTGTATTGTTTGCTTCTATTTTTGCATTATTTCTATTTTGGTTGAGTCTAATAATTCTTCAGAAGTTCGCTAAAATTATATTAACAGCGGAATATATTTTTCCTGTCCTCATTATTTACGCTCTCAATCCCAACAGCCTTTTCCACGCTCTTCCCTACGCAGAAAGTTTGTCTGCATTGCTTTCAGCAAGTTTTTTATATTATTGGTACGAGCTACTACAAGGGGAAAAAAAGCAAGCACAGTTTTTGTTATCCGCTGCAGCCTTATCGGCTTCTCGTCCCATTTTATTGCAATCCTCGTTGTCTATGATTTTTGCGGTTTTGCTGGTTTCAATTTTTTCGCCTCACGAACGCGGCCGCATAATGTTTCATTTTTCTGTTGGAATTAGACTGATTCTGGCTCTCGTGGCAGGTTATATTCCTTATGGCATTATGTGCCATTTAAAATTTAACGATGCCTTTGCACCTTTTCATGCCCAAGTTCTTTGGGATAGAAAATTTGGAATTCATTGGTCACTCATTTTACAACCTAAATCCGTTTCGGGTAGCGACAACGTTTTATTTTGGGATATTCAAGCATTCTACCTGCCTTTGATTATGATGATAACAGCTTTCTGGATGCCAATTCGACGCAATATTGTATTTTGGTATTGCGCACTTTTTTCTGCTGCTCATGGCGCCATTGCATTTTTAACCTATCCCATTTTTATGAGCCTAGGTCGCCATATTTTTGCACTTCCGTTTTTCGCACTTGCCCTAGGCCTGTGGATTGAATCAATTCCCGATCGATTCAATCCCAAACGCATCATCTGGATTTATGCAGGAATTAATGCCTGTTTTTTAATTTACTGGTGGACCCGTTACGCGCGAAATGGCTGGATAGGTTAAATTGAATTATTTGAGTCAATTCTTTTCAATCAACCATTCCTGAAGTTTTTTCAGCGAAACCCTGCCATTTTTCTTGCAAATTTCTCGCAGATCTAAATTACGACCGCGCAATTGATACTGATTTTCGGCAATAGATTGCATTGATGCGAGACGATCTAAATCGAGCCAATCTTCTTTGGGTGGTAAAGAATTATCGCCTTGAAAATTGAGCGGACAACAATCAACTGTAATTGTAATGTCTCCATTTGGCATTTCTTTTTTGAGTTGTAATGCTGCACCCTGCGTCCGACACAGAGTAGGACGAGCTTCATAAATAGTACATTTATTATCCTTCAAAAACGCACAAGCTTCCGAATTTTTTCCATCGAATGCTTGAGACATATCTCCTGCAACGTTCTTCCATAATTCAACTGCATTTTTTTGTTCAATTTCATCAAGCGCCTTAAACCATTCTACAATTCTTGCGGCTTCACTTTCAAAAACCGATAAAGAAACATAACAACATCTCGAACACCCTGCAGCACAGATCATTTTATCAGCACTTTTTGATTGCATTTTATTAAAAAATTCAGAAGCATTTTCTTGCAAATGCACTAACGGAATAAGAGCAGACGATTGAGTCATTATTTTGAACCCCCTGGAATTTTCTTCACCATATTTAGTTACCTCAGGTCTCCATTGCTCGCTATTCTTTATTGAAGCAAAGAATTCAGAACTTCTTTTCTTAAATTAACAGACTCTAAAGGAGCATCGATATGATTCGCAACAGTATAATGTTCATTTCTCTCGGATTTGTATGGTTATTTCTTTTTTCAATTCCAGTAGGAAAAAACAAGAGCGTATTTGATGTCGCACATTTTTACATTGTCGACACAAAACCTGTCTACTGGGCGGTTCAAAAAGTTCAAGGAGGCATTGATGCCACTAGCGAAGCAACTCAGACAAATGCTGAAGAAGGCGTAGAAATTTTAAGCAAGAAGCTTTCGAAAGCAACTAAAAAATCGTTTTGGGAATGAAAATTCAAGTTTGAGGCCACACCTTCCGATGAAACTAATGACAAGTCATCGGGAGGATTCAAAAATGAAACAAAGATTCTTGTTCCAACTAATTTCTCTTTGCTTTCCGTTATATTTGGTTGCAGCGTGCGGAGCTAAAACGCAGTTTAGCAATAATACTGCTAAACCTGTTCCTCCTGGACCTGCCGGTTCAACCACTCAGAGTGCAGGTGCCGAGGGAATAGGTAAAAAAGACGCAACGCCCAATACTGCTACGGGCGAAGGTATCGACAAACTACTTAAGTCCGCATCTCCCGAAACTTGCTCAGAAGAATTTCGCCCGCTGCGAGTAGCTTTTGTCGTCGATAATACGGAGTCTAATAGCTGCAGCCCTGGGCAGGCTCAAGATTTAAATGGTTACACATGTAAAGATGGAAGCAAGCATTCCGGGGAATATTCAGGAACTGACCCCATTAAATTAAATCACTCAAACGGACGTGGCCATTACACAGAGCGTCAAAATGCTGTGTACGAGTCTGTATTAAGCATTATGGAACACGATGCCAAAGCAATCGCAAAAGACCCTAATTTTCCAGGAAGCGCCGTTGGAGTCGTGTCTTTTCCCGAAGGCCAAATAGTAGACGACAGTCTCGACCGTTACGTTAAGCAGTCTGGCAAAGGCCCCCTCCCTAAACTTATGACAAATCTCAAGGGAATTGCCTCCGATGACGTCTTTAAAAATTCACTTTGGGATATGTTAAAATTTACACACAATCCTGTTGGTATGACTCCTTATAATGTTGCATTTAGGGGAGCTAAAGAACTCCTAATGGACAAACAAGCAGGCGATTCTAGGCCCGAAATCGTATTTTTCATTACCGACGGTTTACCGACAGATAGCATACCTTCAAAAATAGTAGAAGCTCGTAAATCTTTAGGTTCAACACCGGTAATTTTCTTCAATATTTATTCGCCGGGAGCTAGTTCTGAAGCTCAAAATGGCCCTGCAAAAAACAGCCTTCAAGAACTTTGGAACAGCGCAAAATTCAGCTGGGGACATGAAGCATCTGGAAACGACAATTTCCCCAATTTTGAAGCCTTTTGGACACGCCTGCAGTCTATCCAAAAAGAAGTTGGAAACACCATTATTGAAGTGAGAGATCCTAAAACTCTTAAATTAGAAATCGATAAAGCTCTGGGAGTTCTGCAAGTTTGTAAGAAATAAATCTGACATCCACTAGGCACAGTTTTCCTCAATTCCGATAATGAAAATGTCGAATCATCCGTTTGAGTCAATTCTCAAGCAGATGAGGTTTTAATGTCTCGAAAATACCTATTTTCAATTTTAGCGCTGGCCTGCACGCCAACCCAATTTGACAATAAACAAGCTCAGCCAGCACCAAAATCAAGCGAAACACCTCAATCAACTACCACGCCAATCACAAATATTTCTTCGCCGCCTGAAGTTGATAACGCAAACAGAAAAAAACTTTGCTCGCTGGAATACAAAGCTTTGCGCATTGCATTTATTGTTGACAATAGCGGTTCAAACGGATCACCGCTTAAAAATTCAAACGATCCCACCAACAGCTCTAATGGTATTGAATGCCAAAATCCCGCTACAGGGCCGCTTATGGGCACAGACCCGCGTGTTTGCAAAACATCAGCAAGGGGCCTAAACGAAATCCAAACCGATCGCCAAAACGCACTTTATGAAATAATTTCTCATATTGCAGAACAAGATAATCAAGCATTTAAACAAAATCCAGAATTCTTAGGCACTGATATTGGAATATCTTATTTTCCGAGTGACAATGTTTATTCAAATATGGGAGTTGCCACTGAAATATCCGGCAAAACAGATGCTCTTCCCCAAAGCATGACTAATTTAAAATCAGTTTCAAACGTCGAAACATTTAAATTGAAACTTTGGGATGCCCTCAAATTCACTTGGAATCCACTTGGCGTGACCCCATATACCAGCGGCATAGAAAGCGCATCAAAGCTCTTAAAATCGGACCGATCTGCAACAGAAATTCGCCCAGAAATTGTCTTATTTCTGACCGATGGTCTACCTACAGACGAACGCCCTACAACTGTAAAAGCTGCAAGACAATCACTTGGAGCAGAAACAAAATTATTCATATTAAGTGTTTTCAACTCCAATGATTCAGACCCACAAAAAAAACTAGAACTTCAAAATTCCGAAGCCTATAAAGTTCTTAAGAATTCTTTTATGGACGAATCTCCTGGTCAACAGTGGGCGCGCAAACAAAAAACTCCACCCGGAAACGATGGCTACACTCGAAGCGATGCTGAATTTGAAAGATATTGGTCCGATCTTAGAGCGTTACCAAAAGAAATTTCAAATGATTATTTAGAAATTCAAGGTTCAAATAATTTGAAATCTGAAATTTTTCGTATTTTAGGTACGCAACAAAAATGCCTCTGAACTATTCATGAGCCACTGTTTTATCGCAAAACTGTGATAAAAAAGAAATCGGTAATGACTCAGAAATCGAAGTTTCTCCTAATAATATAGCAATAACCCGATCAACTCCGAAAGCATTTCCCGCACATGTTGGCAAACCAAATTTCATATATTTTTCAAATATTTCATCCCGCACTACGTTAGATTTTCTTGCAGAAATCAATGAAAATCTATTCTCTAAATCGGCACTGTCTGTGAGTTCTTGATACCCATTGCAAATCTCAATGCCCATCAAATAAGCTTCAAATCTTTCCACAAAAGGTAGCCCTTTTTCTTTTTTTGCAAGTGCGCCCATTTGAATTGGAAAATGAGTTACAAAACATGCTTTTTGTTCTTTCAAATAGGGTTCAATTTTTTCCATAAATAACTTACAAAATATAGAATCCCAATCATCAGACTCCACAATTGAAATAGAATGTTCCGATGCTGCTTTTCTAAAATCGGCTTCATTTTGCAACTGCTGTAAATTCAAATCAACGCAAGTTTTAAACAAATCTTCCACTCTAAATGTTGGCCAAATTTCGGGCAAAGCTACGCGCGATTGCAATAAATCGGCCAAGCTGTGCACCAAAGCCTTTGTATCTTGACATATTTGATTCAATATTCCTTGAGAACGATACCACTCTAGCATTAAAAATTCTGGCTCATGCCAAGGGCCAATTTCTCCGTTATTTCGAAAAGCCTTCGCAATTTGAAATATTTTATCGGGTCCTTCGGTCAACAATTTTTTAAGCGCAAATTCCGGACTAGTTGGAAGCTGTAAATTCCAGCATTTCCCCCTGTGATCTTGGTAAGAAGTTTTAAAAAAATTAAGGTAATTTTCTACGCCACCGGAAGGCACTATTGTTGGCGTTTCCATAAAAAGAAAGCCACGATTTTCAAAAAAACCGCGTATACGTGCCAATCCCAAATTTCTTGATTTTAACTTATTCCAACGGACTGTCGTTTCTGTTTTTATATAAGTAGTATCGTTTAAACCCGCCAAAGGTAACAATAATTCAATTTTTGGCATGGGATTAGGTATGCAATGTGCCGGCCAGTAGCCTACGGATTCAACGCGATCCGAGACGTGCAACACTTCTAATAGGTACCCGGTGTCTTCATATTTCGAAACCGCACCGCCATTTGGCTTCACAAAGCGCGAAGAAAATTGGACAACATCACCTGCATTTGGGGCAATTTCGCATCTTGAAAACGATACGGGAAATAAACAACCTGAAGAATCGCAAAGGCCCAATTTTCCTTCAACGACTACAACGCGACCAGAAGCATTTCGAGGTGATAAAGGGGTCGTTTTACGAAGCTCGTACAGATTTCTCAACAAGAGTGTGCGCTGACGAGACATTTAAAATTACCTCTTAATTTTCTTCTTTGATGGCGCAGGTTTTAAAGGTTTTTTGGACTTTATTTTTAAATCTTTTTTAGCTTTTTTTGCATCTTCAGCAGATTTATCTTTGCGTGCCCTTAAAGCAATAGCAATTTTTGCAAAAGCACTTTTGGGAGTAAATTGGGAACGTTTTTCATCCCATTCGCCACTGGAAAACCCAGTCAACAATTCAAAGGCTTCTTCTACCCTGGAAACTGGCCACACATGAAACTTACCGGCTTCAACAGCTTCTCGCACAGCCCTGTTCAGCATTAAATGCTTTACATTTTGAATTGGAATCATGGCGCCCTGACGCCCTGTGAGTCCTTTCACACAACAAATTTTAAAGTAACCTTCTACTTTTTCATTAATTCCACCGACGGGCTGAATTTCACCAAATTGATTGACTGAACCCGTAACAGCAATGGATTGATCTAAAGGAATTTCTCCGACAGTACTTAGTATAAGTAAGAGTTCTGCAAGAGTTGCCGAATCGCCATCAACGCCACTGTAATTTTGCTCAAAACAAAGAGTAGCGGAAAGTACAATGGGCTCTTTCTTGCTGAAAACTGCATGAATCCAACTCGTTAATATACTGATGCCTTTGTTGTGAATTCGACCAGACAACGCTGCGTCACGTTCGATATTTACCAAGCCTGGCTTGCCGCGGTATGTTCTGCAAGTGAGCCTTGTGGGCAAGCCAAAAGAAACATCACCCAAATTATAAACAGCTAATCCATTAATTTCGCCAATTCTTCGAGTGTTTGTCGAAATTAAAATATCTCCACGTTGAATCATTTCTTTCATATGATCTTCAACAAGAGCACTTCGCACAAAACGTTCATCAATTGCTTTTTCAACGTCTGGCCTAGAAATCGACTTTGCTTTTCTTTCTTTTGCCATAAAATCAGCTTCAATAGTCAAGTCTTTAATATGCGAAAATCGAGTTGTGAGCTTGTCTTGATCGTCTACAATACGGCTTGAATGTTCTACTATGCAAGCAATTGCTGAGGCATCAAAAGGTAACAAATTCTCAACTTTAGTTCGAGTTGTTACAAAATTAATATAGTCTGCAATGTTTCTCTCATTTCGAACCATTTGCACATCAAAATCTGCTTTGATTTTGAATATTTTATTAAAGTCTTCGTCATGTTGATAAAGCATGCGATAGGCCCAATCAGACCCTATAAGTATAAGTTTTACATTCAATGGAATGGGCTCTGGGCGTAATCCGCTCGTCGGTAATATACTGTATTGCTCACCTAAATCTTCGATATAAAGTTTCTGATTTTTAAGAACTCGCTTTAGGGTATCCCAAGTTTGTTGATTTCTTAATATATCCATTGCATTTAGAACAAGATATCCGCCATTTGCTCTGGCGAGTGCGCCCGCTTTAATCATTTTAAAGTCGGTGGTGTAAATTCCATATTCAATATTTTTTTCAATTTTTCCAAATAAGTTATAAAATGTTGGGTTATTTTCAATAACAATTGGAGCACCTTTTGTATCCGTATTATCTACAAAAATATTTACTCTATACGCCAAATAGGCATCGCCCTTTTTGAGGTGCGGAGCAAGGGGGGCTTCGTCATCGTCTTCACCTTCTTCATTTTCTTCACGAACAAATTCTCCCAAATTTTCCAATATATGAGCCTTTGCTTCGCTCAAATATTCCTTAATAGTTTTATTGTCGTCATATTTTTTTGCCAAAGGTGTAAGTACTTGGCTCACAACATAATCGCCAACTTCAGAACGTAAACTTTCTAATTTCTCTTTAGTTTCACTTTCAATGGTTCTTACTTTACGCGCAAAATCTAAAACTTCTGGCTCTAAAGAATTCCGCTCAGTCTCAATTTTTTCTTTCTGTTCATCACTGAGTTCGGCGTAATCTTTTTCAGAGAGTGGTTTTTGTTCCATAATAGGAACAGTTACAATTCCCATTCTTGTGCTTTTAACACCAAAATTCATCGATTTTGCAGTTTTTTCCAGCTCGCTAAATAATTTGGCCTTCTTTTCGTTGCTGGCATTTACAGTGGAGTTTACATTATTTTCATATTCCTCCGACTGCAACGCATCTGGTATTTCCTCTACCAAAGATTCTACTAATTCATCCATGTCTTTTTTTAATTTTTTTGCCAAGCCGGTTTTTAATTCAAATGCCTTCGGAGATTCTGGGTTTTTGAAATTATATACGTAAACTAAGTCACCAGGAGTTGCTTGGGTTACTGCCGTCTTCTTTAAAAAGCTCCGAATAACACTTGTTTTACCGGTGCCCTGAACGCCCGCAACGTAAATATTGTAACCAGGCTTTTGAACACCCAGCCCTACAGTAATTGCTCTCACCGCACGCGCTTGCGAAATAATTTCGTAATTAGGTTCGTCTTTGCTGCGTTCTTTTACACTTTTATCGTCGAGTTCACATGCGCGAAATACTTCATCTTCACCCAACCGACGGAAACGTCTTACCGTTGGAGTTAAAGTTTGCTTGCTGGGAAATTCTTTTTCCCGCGCTGCCATGAGTGTTTGTGTGGTCGACAAAGATGTGTTTTTTTGCGCCACCGCAGTTTTTTTCTTTGCAGGAGATATCTTTTTTTCTTCTAATTTGGTTTTCGTTTTCGTTTTCTTTTGCAAAGTAATTTTTGCCTTGGTACGAGTTGCCTTGGCCGCGTTTTTAGGTTTCTTGTTCACAGCTGCATTCCCTTGGCAATGTGCGGAATAAGAACGGAATACTTATCATTCCAACTTCTTATAAAATATCCGGCACCATGAGTGATAAAAAGATTTCATCAAAATCTTTCAATTCTAGCAAGTATGGAGCCCTACGCCACTTTTCAAAGCGGGCCGTTTCTGACAGTTTTTATAAATTTGCGTCAAATTCGAGCTTCTGCTTTATTTTCTAAAACTTTTACTGCAGAAAATTCTCGAAACAAGTTAAAACCCGTAGGGCCTTTTCCTTTTTTCAGTTGCTCAAAGCAAAGGTCGCATTGCCGACACATTTGCGTCATTTTCGATTGCGCGCCTGATCGACGTGCAAAGAAATTTTCTGCTGCCGCCAAACGACAATTTCGTGATGCCGCTAAGTTTTCTAGTTGACGCAAGCTTTCATGAAACTGCGCCCTTGCCTTAGAATAAACTTGCAATTGAGCTCTTGCATCAGCAACATCGCCTCGTAATATTACGCCGTCGAGTACTTCTTGCGGAGAAATAAACGAGTACTCAAATTTTCCCTCATTCGAATAATAATCTAAAACTTCCAATAATTGCTGCTCAGACATGCGAGTTTCATCGCAAAGCAGCGAAATTCTTAAAACACATTCTGCACCAGATTGTTTCATCCAATCATTGTGAAACAATCGTTCAAAAGCGTCGAAAAACAAAGACCGTCTTGTTATTCCAGCGGGAAGCGCAACTCTAATTTGCTGAGGCGTCACACCTCGTTCAAAAACAATGCTAATATTATTTTCATGGCTACCAGATAATGCGACACGGTCCATCAATCGCAAAGCAACAATAATTGCTTCTAAATCACGATCTGGATTTTTTACATTCACTCCAATAATGCTTTTAAGTTTCGTAAACGAAACAAACCTTGTGCAATGGGAAGCGGGAAAACAAGAAGACATTTTTCGAACAACTTCATCCACTCTTGAAGGATCTAGAAATGTGGCATCAAATTGAAAATTTCGTTTTTTAGGGTCGGCTCCAGACCAAAGCAAAAGGGTTCTCGAAGCCTCACCAGCTCTTCCTGCCCTGCCAATCATTTGAAAATATTCTTCAATATTTGCAGGAAATCCGAAAACAACTACCAAATTTACCTGTGGAATATCTACACCCATTCCAAAAGCCAATGTCGCACACACAACCACATTTAATGCTGCAGATTGAACATATTTTTCAACATCTTGTTTTTGATATTTTGTAAGGCCTGCATGATAAACAACTGCGTGAATATTCTTTTTTCTTAAATCAATGACTGCTTTTTCGCATTGCTCACGACGAGGAAAATAAACCAATGCTCTTTTGAACGGCGTTTTTTCGAGCGCGGCGCATAGGGTAATCCATTTTTCTTCTTCGCTAAAAACACGATTGACTTCGACAAAAATGTTTTTGCCCAGCGGAGAAAAAACCGTTTCATCCACTAAGGTACCAGAAGGAAACACGCGGTCTGAAATCATGCGCCTGCTCGCAGCAGAAGCCGTAGCAGTAATTGCCAAAATGCGCGGAGGTTTTAATCTCTCCAATAGAATACCAAGTTCTCGGTATTCGGGCCGAAAGCCCGGCCCCCAGGAAACCACACAGTGGGCTTCATCGACCACGACCATCGATAGCTTTGCATTCAATAAAACTTTTTGAAAAGATGGCATAACCATGCGCTCAGGGCTAGCAAAAATCACCTGACAATTGCCGCTTTTCAGACGCATGTAAGAAAGTTTGCGCTCTTCTTCCGATTGATCTGCCGTAAATATAATGGCATTTATGCTTGCTTCTTGCATTCGCCGCAATTGATCTCTCATCAAAGAAATCAACGGACAAATCACCAAAACAGGGCCGTCATTTTTCCAAGCCATGGCTGGTAACGCATAAAGCAATGTTTTTCCCGCACCCGTGGGCATAGTAGCCAAGCAAAAAGGGCTTGAATAAATACGTTCCAATACAGTAATTTGGGCATCGCGCAACGATTCAATGGCAAAGTGATTTTTTGCCAGATCGCCACATAAATTTATAAAATTTGCAACACTCAAGCCGACAAGACCTCACAGTAAAGCGCAGCAAACAACTTTGATTGAATCAGCGTTCGCGTCAAGCACATGCATACATAACATTTCAAATCCATATCACAATCGTTTACGAACAATCCTAAAGTATGTAGTTTATTTCTTGCGGCGCTCCAAAGAATTCACAATGGCCCGCAAATTCTCTAAAATTTCTAAATTCACAAAAGAATGGAGAAAAAATGAAGCTCTGGACCAAAATCAGCCTCTTTTCCCTACTTGGATTTACAGCGGGATTTTCTGCTCTCTATTTAATACTAGAAAATAAGGCCTCAGCCACTCCCGAATCTTCATCAAAAACTAATACAGATAAACCCAGTGATGCCGATTGGGGACTCCTCCGAGAAATGGATTTATCTTCGGGAAAAGCCACTCCCAATTTAAAAAAATTAAGTGGAGCCATGGTTCGCATTCCTGGATTCATGATTCCGCTTGAAGACAATCAACAATCTGTAAGTGAATTTCTTCTGGTGCCAAGCCCCATGGCATGCGTGCATGTCCCCGCTCCGCCAGCCAATCAAATGATTCACATAAAAATGGCAACGGGCAGAAAAGCCGCAATGTCGTATGGTCCAATCTGGGCCAAAGGTCGCTTTAATATTTCAGAACACGAAGGCCCCTACGGCAAAACATCATATGAAATGATAGGCGAATCTACGGAGCCATATTCTAATTAATTGAGGATTTATCATGCGTCTCACTCAACTTATCGGCAGAACCATTAAAGAAACACCCCGCGATGCCGAGCTTCCTAGCCATCGTTATTTATTGCGCGCAGGTTACACCAGGCAATATTCAGCGGGAATTTACGGTCTTTTACCTCTCGCTCAACGCAGTATGGCAAAAATTGAAGCCATTTGCCGCGAAGAAATGAACAAGGTAAACGGCCAAGAAATTAAAATGCCATGCATGGCTCCCAAAGAAATATGGGAAGAAAGCGGCAGATATTCCGCCATTGGCAAAGACATGTTTCGGTTTCTCGATCGCAATGAAAAACCGATGGTTCTCAACATGACCCACGAAGAACCTGTTGTGTTTTTAGCCCGTACCGAACTCACAAGCTATCGTCAATTCCCAGCAATGATGTACCAAATTCAGACAAAATCTCGCGACGAACCACGCCCTCGCGGCGGACTTATTCGATTGCGCGAATTTACCATGAAAGATGCATATAGTTTTCATACATCCGAAGACGATTTAAAAAATTATTACAACGAAGTACACAACGCGTACAATCGATTTTTTAAACGCACAGGCTGCAAAAACTTTGTAAGCGTGCTGTCAGACAATGGCATGTTTGGTGGTAAATTTTCGCATGAATTCATGATGCTTGTACCTTCTGGAGAAGACACATTAATCACTTGCGATCATTGCTCCTACAAAGCAAACAGAGAAATTGCGAGTTCACCATTTGTCACTAAACAAACCAAGGTCATGCCACTAGAAAAAATTGCGACTCCGCAAATTTCTACCATCGATGCTTTAGCAGAGTTTTTAAATATTAAACCAGAAGACACTTGCAAAGCTGTGATGTTTCAAAATAAAAAAGAAGAACTTATCGTCGCCTTTATTAGAGGCGATCTCGATGTAGTGGAACAAAAAGTCACTAGCCTTCTCCAAATGGAACTGCACCCAGCAAAACCAGAAACCATCCAAAAAGCCGGCGCAGTTGCCGGTTCTACTGGCCCCCTAGGACTTAATTTTAAAGTTTGTCACGTCGTTATCGACAAATCAGTTTCAGGTTCAGAAAGCATAATTACAGGCGCAAACGAATCAGATTTTCATTTCAAAGGATTAAACCTTCAACGCGACCTTTATTCTCAGCTTGCGGAATGGCAACAAAAGAAAATCACCACCGGAGACATTGCTTCTGTGAATGCAGGAGATCCTTGCCCTGAATGCGCACAACCATTAGCCGAAACTCGCGGAATAGAAATAGGAAATATTTTTCATCTCGGAACTCGTTACTCTAAAGCTATGAATTGCACCTATTTAGACCAAAATGGAAAATCACATAACCCTATTATGGGTTGCTACGGAATTGGAATCACCCGACTTTTACCTGCCATTATTGAAGAAAGTCACGATGATCGCGGCATGATTTTACCCATCCCCATTGCGCCTTATCATATTCACTTCTGCGCCCTCAATCGCAAAGATGCCGCAATTCACGACGCTTCAGAAAAGCTCTATTCAGACATGCAAGCAGCAGGAATAGAGGTTTTATTCGACGACCGAGACGAAAAACCTGGCTCACAATTCGCCGATGCTGACCTCATGGGAATGCCGCTTCGAATCGTAATGTCTTCAAAAACTCTCGCCGAGGGTAAAGTTGAATTTAAATATCGCGACAACAGATCAGAAATAGAATTTCTAAATCTTAACGATCTCATTCCAAAACTTAAAAATTTAATCAGCCAAGAAATCGCCCAATTTCAAATGTAATTCAATAGTGTAAGTCAAATTTCATAAAATAAAACAACTCAAAAGTTATTTTCCAAAGAGGCCTTTGAGTTTAACTTTATTTTTTTCCAGCGCTTTTTTAGCGTCCTGCCTTGCTTTTTCTAATTGCGGATCTGCTTTTGCTTGCTGCTCCAATTTTTTGCCTTCGTCTTTCAACTTCTTTTTGAGCTCTTCTGTGGCTGCATCGCTTTTCTTTTTAAGGAGTGAAAGAATGAGTTCTTCTGCCTTTTTGCGAACTTCATTCTCAACTAATTCCCTAGCATTTCGAATAAATCTTTCCTTAATAACCGAAATATCTACAGCAACACCTGGCTGCTTTGCGGTTCCAGAAAGAACCATGCCTAAATCAAGGCCACCTTTATCATCAAAAAGAAGCTTTGCATGTCGACTTTGTTGCAACATTTTTTCTTTTAAAAGCGGCGTTGCTGTGAACAACGCTTTTCCACCAAGCGTTAAATCCAAGCCGACCCAACCATCTATTTTAACATCACCATCCACGGAATTCTTTTTAGTTTCGAAATTAATTCTTCCGTCTTTAATAACTAATGTGCCAGAAACATCTTTCAAAGAATGGTCTTGTGTTAGTTTATTTGCAAATCCTACACTTCTAATATTGTCATAATCGCGTTTAATTTTGTCGATATTTAAATCTTGCGCCACACCACCCAATTTTACTGCCGGCTCGTCAATAACTTTTTGAGTGTGTTTAAAAAGGGCATCTGCCGCATCTACAATTGAAAGTTCTCCGATGAATTTATCAAAGTCCTCCTGCATTCCCTTTATTATTCCTGCAGAATGCAATTGACCATTGACCACTTTAAAATTTCCGGTGCCAGAAAGCTTTCGACTTGCAATTTTAAAAGTCGTACCTGCTCCTTCCAAATTTAAATTCAAATTAAAGGCGCCTTCTAGCAGGTCGCTAGCTTGGGGATACAATATTGGCAAAATCTGCTCCGCCCTCACTTCAGCTAGAGTCAATTGAGAGTTATATTGAATCGGATTCACATTTAATTTTAAAAGAGATTTCAAATTCAAGCTTCCGCCAAATGCATTAAAACTAAACTTATTCAAGGTAATTACCGCATCTTTTTCTAGCAAATCTAGCAAAATATTCAAAATTTTTGTTTTTTCGGTTACCAGTTCTTTTACCGAAACCTTTGCACCTACAACCGAACCCGCAAGCATACTCAGTTGTTCTGGAGAGAGGGAAAATTCTGTTTGATTTTCTGGCACCTGCGTCACTGGTGTCGTTGCATTCACGTCTTGTTTTTTTGGGGCCGTTTCAACCGTTTCTGCTTTTGATCCTTCTACGTTCTGCGGTGCATTTTGAATTTTGGGCTTTATAGACTCAGCTACTTGCGGGCTTGCTTGCTGGGTCGCATTCGTCTTCAAAAATGGTTTCAATAGCGAAGGTAAATCTAGACGATTGCTATCAAGAATCAATTTACCTTTGAGTGGAGTCAATTGATCCGAATCCCATTTCATTTTTAAATCTGAACCGGTAAACGAAGCATTGAGTTCGGCCCTGGTCTGGATGCCTGAAATTTTTGCTAAGGTACCATTCATTCCGGCCGTAGCTTCTAGCGAAGCATTAACAAGGACATTTTTGTGTTTGGGAAGCACTTCTGAAAGTAACGACAAGTCATGGTTAATCACACTTAAACTAGCTCTTGTTTTTAATTCCGAAAAGTCGTTAATATTTACAAAACCTTTTGCGGTCAAATTCAATAAATTTAAAGTAAATTCTGGAATGTCTATCATCCCCGTGGTAACCGTGCCATGTAAATTCAAATCAAGTAAAACGTCAGATTTTTTGACAAACACTTCATCAGAGTTAATAGCGAGCTGAGATGCATCGACCTTGATTTTAAAAAGAGCACTTTTCCAGGTATTTTGTTCAAAAACTGCTTTAGTATTAATTTCGGCAGTCAACGGGCCTTTCACCGATAAACCATCTTTTAAAACCATCATTTTTGTTGCAATGAGTATTTTTATATCTCTCTCGATACCAATATTCGAAATATCAATATCCAGATTTGTTACTTTAACCACTTCTTTTTCTGCGCCAGAAATATCTCGTTCTTTGAGTCTAAAAGCGGCATTTTTAATATGAAAAGCCTCTATTACTAAGTCAGACTTCAAATTTTCTAAATTTTTCACATCCGTTTTTTCAACAGACTCAATTTTTTGTTCCGGAAGTTTATGGCTTGAATTTGAACTCGAAGGCTTCACTCTCTCTTCAATTCCAGGTTGCCTTGATGTTCCATTTTCTATTTTTAAGGGAGGAGTTTCAGTTTTATTTTTTGCTATTTGCTCGACTTTAAAAAGAGACGCAATGTTATTTTTTACACTTGTTTTTACTATATTTATTTCTGGCTCATCAATTTCTATCGTGCCAATAAATTTTTTATCCGATACAAGAGCCCAAAAATTCGCCCTAAAAACGAGATTATCCACACTAAAAAGCTTTGTATCTTTGAATTGTGCGTCGTCGTTCACCAAGGTTACTTTTTTAACCTTTACTCCAAGTCCACCAAAAATCGTCAATCTCGCCGATTCAAAATCGATTTTTGCGTTAATTTTTTCAGACAATAACGCCTGAATCTGAGGTTTAAACCTACTAAAATCAATTAAAAACGGAACTGCCAGAGTAGCAATCAAGAGTGCTACAACGAGCCCCCCAACCCAAACTATTTTCTTGAGCATGTTAGACATATTGTGCATCCTTGATCGCATATCCGGGGTAAGAAAAAAACCGAATTCAATTCAAACTATTAAAGTGCAATACCTAATGTCAAGCCAAAATCAGGTTGAAAAAGCCCTACAGAGTCGTTCAACTTTTTACGAGCGGCTTCAACACTTGCATTTTGATTGTCTTCCGAACGAATGGTACCAGCTTTAAATTCTGGCCGAATCAGATTGATTCCACCGCCCAAATAAGCCGCAAGAGTAAAACCATTGTCCGCTACAAATCGGTAGCCGGCATGAACAGACGGCGCAACTAAGAATTGAGTTTTATCACTTTCAGCTTTGGCAGAAATAACGCTAGATAAAACAGAAAAAGAAAGTTTTCCGCCGACAAAAACTCCATTGAGCGATTCATACGGATAAATTCTAACTTTAGGGCCCACTCCAATGAGGTCGAATCGAGCTTTAACGTTGTCATTATCGTAAACTGTAGAATTACGATAATGCATATCGACACCCCAACTCCACTTATCGCCGCCGCGTTTTTCAAACTCTGCAGAAATTCCTTGAACCAACAAAACCATCGGATTAATTTCTAACACAAGGTCATGAGACACAACTTCTGGGCGGAATTTTTTTCCAAAAACAGGCTGCTCGCCTTCGTGCGGTTTGTATTCAGGAGCAGGAGATGAATCTTTTGCCTTGCCATCGGTGGGTATTTGGGCCATGGCAGACACAGTCAAACAACCTAAAAGTCCAAAAACAGAAACTAATTTAATTTTGCTTACAGAATTCATGCAAATTGCTCCCTCTTAGAAAATCTCTGACATCAGAGAAAAGTATCCTAATAGGGGTGCGTGCTTTTTTTAAAAGAGTCAACAAATGTTGCTGCGTAGGTCGAAATGTCCTCTGAAAGAGACATGCGCAAATGCCCCCTTGACTCATCGACATAACTAAACATTGCTGAGGGAATCTCGGTCATCAACTCCATGGCTTTCTCATATGGCGCAACATGATCTTTGCGTCCATGCATCCATAAAACTGGAATCTGTATTTGCCTTAAAACTTTGCGAACCTGAAAAGTTTCATTCACAAAGACCCGCATCTGATCTCCCGGTGACGATCCGACTCTCATTCTCAATGGAAAATTTCTTTTTCTTTTTTGCGAAAGAGAAGGCAAAACCCCAGCAACACCGTAATAAGAAATTCGCCCCACAACATCATGTAATACTGAAAAAGGCCGCAAACAATTCAATAATTCAGCTTTAGAATCTACAGTACCTTCTAAGATAACAGTTGGTGAAATTGCAATAACACCCTTTAACAAATCCACCATTTCAGGACGCGCAGCAGTCATTAAAGCTAAAGCAGCTCCCGCGGCAAATCCCATTAAAAAACAATCAGGTCCTGGACGAATTGTCCCATACCCAGCCTCGCCTAAATTTCCGTATAATTTTTGTAAAATCAGCGGCACAGATCGAGTCGCTTGCTGAACATCTAGGTGAGAACTCACCGATGCCCCATGACCATCCCAATCTACAGAAAGAACTGCAATGCCTTGTGCCACCAAAGCGTGCATCCAGTGCCAACAAGGATAGGTACAGTCATCACCCAAACCATGGAGCATGATTACGAGTGGTACATAAGAAGCCCTCTGCTCAGTACCTGCAGGCGAAATCAAAACGGCAGAACCCACTCCAGACGCTAATGGTACTGAAAAATAAGCAACGGAACTGCCAATTTTTAAGGCTGAAGGCACGAGGCGGTGCTTCACGCGCGAAAAAGATGCCTCATATAAAGGAGAAAGTCGCTCGCCTAACCAAGATTCGATGCTCTGCATCGCCACTCCCTCAAAAGTCAGAAAAAGGCATTGTTTTCTATGTTTGGTGATTATAGCGTTGAGCACTGCCGGAACAAGAGCGGCAGATGATTCCCTGACGGAGTGCAACTCCAGGAGACAATCCATGACTGTATTTTCTTTAGATTCAAAAATGAGCGATGTAGAATCACTTTTTCCGTTTTCTCGCAGCATGCTGCATAAAAAATTTCATGTGGGCGGATGCGCCACTTGTGGGTACGAACCCCAAGAATCTATCTCCGAAGTTGCCCAAAAACACGGCAAAAACGGACTTGAAATGGTTGAAGCACTCAACGAAGGGCTCGATTCCATGAATTCAACCGAAATCACCTCTGCTCAACTTTATAGCAAAACTACCGAGAATGCCTCAATTTTGTTCATCGATGTCCGAGAAAGCTGGGAATTTGAAATCGTCCAATTCCCAAATGCAATTTTGCTATCTGAAGCAAATATGGAATCAACTGTTGAAAAATTCAGTAGTTTTGATTTGGTTATTTTTTACTGCCATCACGGAATGCGTTCACTCAATGCCACTTTATATTTTAAAGAATTCGGCCATTCTAATATCAAATCCCTTAAGGGCGGAATTGATCAATACGCGCAACTCATTGATTCGACTCTCCCTCGTTACTGAAAAAATTTGATCTTTCATTCAGAGAATGCTACTCCTTCAGTTCTGACCAGCCAGCCAAAACTGCTCACCGAGCAAATCTGGAGGATTGAAACATGAAGCGCATTCCAACATCCGGCCTTCGTATTTTAAAACCGCACACGAATAAGTGCAGCATTTTTTCAGCTCTCCTCTCGCTGAATCTTTTAGCGGCGTGCGGCTCCAATCAAGCTGGTCAGGCACCAAATCAAAGTAATATTGATTCCGTTAATATCGAGCAAACACCCATCGAAAACCAGCGCGCCATTGGTTTATGCTGGGCATATGCAACAGTAGCATTGGTTGAATCCAATCATAAAGTGACTCACAACAACGCATCAATCAATTTGAGCGAAGAAGCACTGGGCTTTTACCGCATGGCCGAAACCTTTGCGGCTGTCTCAAACGCTGCCGCAAACGTAGACGAAATCGTTGAATACTTAAAACTGGATAGTTTTGAAGGCGGTTTGGTAAAAAGTACAAAAGCTGAAGAAAGTGTAGTGCCTGATGCACTTCAACTCATCCAAAAATACGGATTAGTTCCAGAATCACAATGGAATATTAAATTCACAAATTCTCAAGCAACAAAAACATTTGTTACGAAAATCAAATCTCGATTTTTGAGCTATATTCAAACTAAATCAGACGGAATCAAATCTACTCCAGAACAAATCATTCAACACGTAATGATTTCGCCAGATACTTTCAAAAGTGCACCTCCCACTCAATTTAATTACAATGGAACGTTAATTTCAGCCACCGGTTTCGCTCGCGAAAAATTGGGATTCAAAACTGAGCAATTTGAAGCCCTTTCTGCAGATAATGAAGTACAACTTGACTCACTCATTGCAGCTGTCAAACGTGCACTTGCGCGTGGCCTCTCAGTACCCATCGGATTCCCGGTTAACTTCGACCGGCTCCACAGAGGCTCTTTTTCTGGCAAAGGTGCAAATGTCTCCAATCCGTCCGATTTCTTACGCGAAGGCGGACACGCAGTATTAATCACCGACTTCGTTAATAATAACGGTGTAAAAGGTGCAATTTCTGCTACAGAATTGGGAGCAGAAATTCAAAAACCGTCTTCAGAACTCGATTTTTTCGTCATAAAAAATAGTTGGGGACTCGCAGCACAAAATAATGAGAGTGGTAGCATTGTCAGTGGTTCTGCTGATGGTTACTACACAATGGATCGCTCTTTTTTAATCGGATCAGCAAACGTACAAAAAATCTTAAGTGTTGTGGTTCCATCTGATATTGCACTTAACCCTTACAAGCAAGTTGAAATAAACTCAGTAGTCACTCGCCATTAATTCTTTGCTCCTCACAAACTCCTCCGATACACTGGCGGGAGACATTGTGAGGAGAATATTATTGTGTTCATCATTAAATTCTATTTTGCCATTTCTAAAATCCTAAAAAAAATCATTCAAAATAGAATTTCTATTCATTCTTCTCAGTGTTTGGGCCAAATATTATTTATAATTTGTATAGGTTCAACGCCGCATTTTTCGCAGGCGAATGAAAAACCCCTTTTAAGAAAATCCACAGTCTTGGTAGTTGAAAATGAAACTACTACCATCAATTGGGCTAGAGACTTAGGAATCTTTCAGTCAGATATTTTATCTTGTAAAGCATTAAATTCTGCCGCTGAATGGTATGACCTATGCCAAGATATTAAAAAAACGAGTGATGGAATCACAACTTTTTCCAGATTAAACTCTGATTCAACCCAGATAAAACCTCCTCATTCAGAAGCCAATATACAGATAACAACTGAGCAGGGATTTGTTAATATACAATTTATTTCCATCCCAGTGTTCCGATTTTCAGAGAAAAACAAAATAGAAAAAATTCACAGTTTAAAAATCAAATATGAAAAGCAAACACAATCTATCACTTGTCAACATGAATCAGAATCAAAACTTATTCACAATCCCGTTTTTTATACTTTATACAACTCACAAACCAAATTAAAAAGCCGATTCGAGAATCCGGTAATACCGTTAAAATACGCAAACAACTTCACTTTTCTAAATTGTCACACGACACTTTTTGACGGAATTCTATTTCACCAACTTAAAACAACCGAAAAAATTTCAAATATTGTCGATCAAAAACAAAATCGTGCCTTATTTAGTTTTTCTGAATCCAATCCTATGCAAGATATTTTTATCAAAAATGAAATCGCTAACGCGCCTCAATTTAATTCATGTAAGCAATTATTTCCCACTAATGGATTCAATGTGTGCAGCTATTTTGACTCACAAACTCAATCTATTAATTTAAAATCAGGCGACTCCTCAACCAAAGAAATTTTACCATTCCAGACAAACAAATTCGTGAGGCTAAATTTAAATCAAACTTTTTCTGATAAACCCGATCAATCAGCTCAATTCGATTTTTATTTTTACACCACCGAAAATCCAATGACTGAGGCCGACCTTATTCAGAATTGGGCAGACGGCCCTTATTCACTTCTTACATGTGTTTTGCCTGGCTCAAATTTGAGTTCTGGAACTAAAGTCCAATGGAGCATTAACAAAAAACCACTTATAGGATGGAGCCAGCCCTGGATTCCAAATTATTTACTAGAATACAACGGCGAATATTCTTGTAATATTGGTTCAATCAAAAGCAAAAAAATTAAATTTATCCCACCAAATCTGCAGCTCCTTGGGCCAACCGAAATTCCAATAAATCAAGATTCTACCCGACAGTTTATAAGGCTCGAACTCAGCGACTACGTCGATTTTCCTAATGCTGTCTGGGATTGCAAATCTACGAGTCATCTAAAGTGTACTATCCTTGGTCATAAATTTGATTTGGGAAGAACAATTCAAATAGATTTCAATTCAAAAGACTCTCAAATCAACGAGTTTTTAGAGGTTACTTTTGCAACTGAGGTTCAAAAAATCTATAAAACAATTCGAATATATCAACAAAATACCATCCAAAAGCCACCGCAAGAATCACGGCGATTCAAAATTTCACAAAATGCAGAAAATCACACTTATACATGCACAGATTCCGAATTTTCAGATCATTTATTAAAAAAATCGAAGCATTGGTACATAGATAATAAATTGTTTCATTCTGAAACCGAAGGCGATGTTCTAAAAATAGATGAAAATAAATTTATAAATTCAATTGCATGCGTTGTTGAATACACGCAAAATAATGGCGATAGATTTATCTCTTTAGATGAAATATTTCCAAAAAACCACACACCAATATTAATTCCAAAGTCAAAAATGTTCCTACTGGAATCTCAAAAATCAAACACATTTAAACTCTTCATCGAAAGCAAAAATTCTCTCGTTTATAAAATTGAATGCCAATTGTATCGAAATAATTTAAAATTAACTCAAACAAATTTATGTGTCCCAATCAATAAAATTATTTCTAAAAACCTATCCAACTCTACATCAGAAATAATCGTACACATCAACAAAAAAGAGTCAGACGCAATAATAAAGTCTTTAGTTTCTGATCCTGTTTCAGATAGCTCCACAATAAATAATCTGTCACTCATTGTTACACTTGAACATCAGTCGCTCAAATTTGTCTTACGCTCAGAAGGAATTCTTTCTGTCGCAAATCACAAACCCGAAATTCCTATATTTCTAGATTTTCCATTGAATTTATACGACCATGCCTGTTTTTTTCTAGCAACTGATGCCGACAGAAATCACCTTAACGCCACGCTTTTTTGGGGTCCACACAGCGCTACACCATTTTCAACGCTTTTCGATCAGACTTCACTGCAGAATTCTCTCGCAGTTATTGGGCTCAAAGATCTTCCTCTGCCAAATGGTGGACTTGCAGGCATATCCATTAATTCCAATATTGGAATGAAACTTGCAAATCCTTTTCGCAGCCTCCCATCATTTTTCTCATTTACACAAAAAGAAGTCGGAAAATGTCGTATTTATGTTACAGATGGGACGCTCATTACAGCGAGTCATTCCATACCTCAAAAAAACTCGGATGATGTTGAAAATAGAGTGCTGTCATTTTTATCGCGTGAACTACAAAAAAATAAGACTCAATTAACAGAATTGAGACCCTCAGTTGAGTCTTATTTAACGGAATTAACTGAGCTAAAAAACAATGACCGCCATGATTCAGAAATGAACCATCCCATTCAAATCGAATTCGAATCCTTAAACCCAAAAGAGACCGAAAATAGAGTTATTAAGAAGAATGTACTTAAAATCAATTCCTGCTTGGGGAGCCGGACCCAATGCGATCTGTTCTCAGTAACTAAAGGCAATTTATCTATCAGTTCCAAAAAAGAAAAATTTAATTCAAAAATTCAAATTTCAATAACCACACTCGACACTAAATCTTCAATTTTAATCCTTGAATCCCAAATCCAAAGCCCAGACTTAAAACAATCTCTCTCTGACGAAGAACAATGCTCAAATCTTATTGACCTCAATTTTTCAAATGCAATTCCATTCTCACAGAAATTAAATTTAACAGCTGTATTTAAAAGAGACGGACAAGAAAAAATGTTGCCAATTTCTCCGAGTGTTTTTACACGCGCACTATCGATGGGAGCAAAAGATATTATTTGTGAACACAATTTCTACTCTTCAAAAGGCACAATTGTTCACAAAAAAGTTTCGCGTTTATCAGACTCATTTCGTTCAAAACAAAAGTCAAAAGTCCGCTTGGCAGACGAGTCTATTCCCAATATTAATGGTTCTAGTTTAGTTTTTCCAGCTTTTATTCCTGGTATTCGACTCCAAGATTTTTTTGCAACAGAATATACAATATTAAAGTGCAAATATTGGAATTCGCAAAATAGCCAGGAATGTACCCTGAATCAATCTGATTTAACAATAGACATTTCTCAAAATCACTCAGAAAAAACATACAGCGGCGAGTTCTCTTTTACGCAATTAGGCGCCAAGCAAATCAAACCATTTCAATTTCACTGGAGTAAAATAGATTCTTCGATTTATTCCATATTTCATTCCATATTCATTAAATCAAATCCTTCAAAACCGAATACTTATTCTTGTGTTTTCTCACGCTTGGACGGTGATAATATGTCGCCACAACTGACATATAGCATTGCTCAAGACGGCGTTACAATCATTTCTCAAGAAATCGCGTCAAATTCCCCGTTTGATTTTAAACTTTCCGATCTTCAAAAAGAAAAGCCATTTACATGCTCCGTAGAAGGGGAAAACTTAAAAGAACTAGCCACATACAGCATCAATGATAGCACCCCTGAAACAGAGTTTCTGTGTTTAGGACTATTCCAAGATGGCGCTGTCACACCAATTTCATGTCCAAAATTAGGGATAGAATCGATATATAATGAAAATTTATTTCTATCGGAAGTCAATTCTATTCAAGGACAACTCAAAAATAAATTAAGTGCAATTAAGATTGAAATCAAAACAGCCAATGACATTTTGATAGCTTCTCGCACATTCAGTTATGAAAAAAACCAAGGCAATTCAAACCCCATAAAAAATGCAGAACAGAATTCTTCATTCATTTTTGAAAACGATTTCATCTCACAAAAATTTGCTATTACAAGTATTGTTCCAAATCGACATAATATTATTTTCAACCATATTTTTCAAAAACTAAACTTAAACGATAAGAAACTCAATGAATCGGAAAATCGACTGCGGTATGCTCCAGATTCACGCATTCAAAGGAGCGACACTCTCGATCTTGATTTAGATACAATTTCTTACTGGAATAATTATCTTAAATCTATTGATTTTAAAAATTATAGTTGTGCGCTAAAATGCGAGTTAGTAAAAAATTCAGTTTATAAGTTATGCCACCGGTATCTAGAAAAAATACAAAACCTGTATCCGACGTGTCAGATTTTAGACAAAAATGCATCAGATCCAACACATTTTTCAACAAAAGAGTCAGATAGCAATCAAAATTTCGCTAAAATTGCACTCACTGCTACTCAACAAAAAGAAATTCAGTACAATATTCCAATGGTGTATTTTCCAGTTCCTTTAGCCCACGGGATTTTTCCATGACATTAAATTCAAGCCCTATTGCAATTGTTTACCCCTCAGGTCGCGTCAATCAAACTCAAGACGAAAAGGAATTGCGATTAAAACAACTCCGAGAATGCGGGCTTGCCGTAGAAGATCTTGCGCCAAGCCATTCTTCTGAAAACGGATACACTGCTGGTCCTATTTTAGAGCGCGCAACAACCTTAGCCATGGCTTTGACTCAACGAAAATATAAAACTCTTTGGGCAGCGCGCGGTGGCTTTGGAGTTTCAGAAATTCTGCCATACTTAGAACACATGCTACCTCCCATCATTCCTCATAAAACTTTTGTGGGATTTTCCGACGCTTCACTTTTAGGAACATACCTATCGAGTCGCTTTCCAAATTTAAATTATGTTCATGCAAACCACGCTTACGACAAAGGTCTTTGGACTCAAAGCAAATGGGAACGTGAAAAAACGTTCGATCTCATTCTGCAAAAGCCCACTGCAGGCGTCGTACTACCTTCAGAATTTGCTTTAGGATTTTCGGACCATCAACAAACCGTCGACGGTTTTTGCGTACCATTTAATTTAAGTCTTATAGAAAGTTTCTGCACAATACCAAATATTAAATTTCCAAGCGACAGCATTTTATTTATCGAGGACCTCAACGAAGATCTATTTAGACTAATCAGAAAATTTGATTCACTTATTTTGTCTCGTAAAATTTTAAATATAAAAGCACTTGTTCTTGGCGAGTTTACGCGCTGCCCCGATGCAACTGGCAAAAATACTGACATCAAATATTTCATGAAAATATTGCATGAAAAAACTAAACTTCCAATAATCTCACTTCCGGTATTTGGGCATGATTCAGCACGACTGCCACTCGTCAATCGCGCACCAATTCAGGTGCGAAATTTCGGAAAAACCATCCACTTGAGTTTCGAACGTGAAAAATCGACTCAATTCACAGCAGAATTCCAGCCTGAAACCTATCTAGAAAACCTGAATCTTAATGATAATAAAAATGCACCAAATATCTATTTTAGCGGTATTGGTGGCACTGGAATGGCAGCTGTTGCAGGAATATTTAAAGAAGCCGGGTACAACCTCCTCGGAAGTGACAATCCCATTTACCCTCCTATGGATCGCATTATTAAAAATCTTGGCATTGAACCTTTTGTAGGATTCAGCCCGGAAAACATTGAAAAATCTAATCCCGATGCCATTATTCTCGCAAACGTACTCAGCAGGCGTAACGCAGAATTGAAATCGAATAGCGAACTGGAACACATTTTAACTAAACACATTCCGCTGTTTAGTTTTCCATCTGCACTCAGAAAATTTTTCTTAAATCACTCCGAAAATATAGTGGTTGCTGGTACACATGGCAAAACAACAACAACTAGTATTATTGCTCACATGATGTCTCACATCGGACTCAATCCATCATTTCTCATTGGCGGGTCTCCGAAAAATTTTGCTTCTGGATTTGCCTTAAACAGCAAAAAATTATTTGTGCTTGAGGGTGACGAATACGATTCTGCTTTTTTCGACAAGGGGCCAAAGTTTCTGCACTACGAACCTACAATTTCGTTGCTCAATAATATTGAATTTGACCACGCCGACATCTATGAAAACGTTGAGGCCATTGAAAAAGAATTCTCAATGTTGACGCAATTAACGCACGAAAGAATGGGAATCGTAGTTGCAAATTTTGACGATATCAGAGTCAGAAATATTTGCTCGACCACAAACAGCGCGACAATTAGATTTACTTCAAATATTGAATTTAAATCTACCACTCCTACCTGGTATCTTGTAAGCAAAAAAACCATTCCCGATGGAATGATTTTAAAAATCCGGTCTCCAAATAATATATCTTTTGATGTTAAAATTCCCGTTTTTGGACACCACAATGCGATGAATACTTTAGGTGTATTTGCTGTGCTTACAGCATATTCTTACATACAGCACAAAAAAACGTCGCCAAAAACAAATTCATTTCATTTTCAACATTATTGCGATTATATCAATTCATTAAATTTGAATTTCTTTGTGCCTTGGATCGAGGCCGCAAGTCATTTTCAAGGCGTTCGTCGGCGATTTGAACTTGTTAAGTTTGTGAACGACATTGCGGTTTTCGATGATTTTGCTCACCACCCAACAGCCATTGAAACGACTCTCGAAGCATTTAGAGACTACATGAAGGCTTCTTCGCGAGGAGGCCGACTCATTGCTTGTTTCGACCCGCGCAACGCAACCATGCGACGCAATATATTAGGTCACAAATTGGCGGAAAGTTTCTCACACGCCGACTTAGTATTTTTGGGCAAGGTACCAAAAGATCTCCGACTCGCCGCAGGAGAGGCGCTAGATGGCGAATCCGTTGCAAAAGAGTGTGGTAAAAAAGCTAAATATTTCGACGACAATACAGAACTGTGTCATCATCTCAGTAAGGTACTAAAATCGGGCGACACAATTGTATTTATGTCTAGTGGGGCATTCGACGGATTACCACTGAAATTAGCTTCAATGCTGGAAAACTAAGTAGAAAAACTCGGCACGTTTATTAAAAATGATTATCAAGACTTGGTCCAAATCGCCTCAGAGGGTTGTATGCAAAAAAAATTTTACACATGCGTTTGGTCAATTTTTACTTGCGTTCCTTTTGCATTAACAGCTAATTGTACTTCTATTCAAAAAAATACACCAATTGTTGAACAAAAATATTCGCTCAATAAACAATCCCATCTCAATCAATTAGAACGCTTTATGGCTCGAGTAGAAAAAGAACCACTTCGACAATATGAAGTAGATGAAGCTTTCTTAATTGCAGAATCATTAACCCAAGAAAAACAAATAGAAACCGCAGAAAAATTATATCGTGCTATTTTTGAAGTCTCACCCTCCATTGTAGTGGGTCTAAAACTCACACGAATCTTAGCTATATCAAACAAAATATCTGAAGCTGAGATTATAGTCCGGCGACTCAATTTACTTTTTCCTAAAAACCCAGAACCTGCACTCACCATTGCTTACCTCGCGCAAATCAAAGGAAATAAAAACGAAGCTCTAGATATATATGCAATGGCATACAAAAATCATCCTAAAAACGAAGAAGTCGCCATTCGATATACAGAATTTCTGCTTGAAGATGGCAAAAAAAATGCGGCAAAAACCGTACTAGTTGAATCGCTTAAACGTATGCCACAGTCGCCATATTTTTTGCTTAAATTGGCGCGCATTAGGGCAGAAGATCATGACTATAAAGACGCTAAAAATTTATTAGACAAACTATTGCGAAACAACCCCGATAGCATTGAAGGGTGGACTCTCGCTGGATACATTGCCTCCGAAGAAAACAACTTTGAAGCCGCAGAGCGTTACTTTAGAGAAGCATACGAAAAACAACCTGAAAACGACTTACTAGCAAGGTATTATATCAGTCAATTGTTGAGACAAAGTAAATTTCAAGATGCCAGCAGACTCTTAGCACGTCTTGAAAGCTCTGCAGATCAAAACACACCACTCGATCCAGAATTACTTTTTCAATTTGGATTAGTGCTATTTCAACTTGAAGAATACTCCGAGGCACGCAAACGATTTTCAATATTACTTTCAAAAGCACCAGACCCAGGCAGAATCAACTTTTACATTGCGCAGTGCGATGAACTCCTCAAAAACTTTAATTCTGCAATGGATATATACAATAAAATTGAGTCTTCAAGCGACTTTTACAAACAATCTTTGCAACGAATTATATATTTGAATCTTGAAAATGGGGACCTGCAAAAAACACAATTATTGCTCAATAGCTATCAGCTTTCAAAAGATGACGGTGAAAGTGGGTATCGATTTATTGCCTCAATGTACGCAAAATTAAAAAACTATGCATCTGCAAATACGGTTCTCGAAAAAGGACTTTTCCATTTTCCTCATTCCAAAGAACTCAACTTTTTAAAAGCTGTTTACTTAGAATTTACTAAATCTAAAGAATCATCCTTAATAGCCATGGAAAAATTTATTGGTAAATCGAGAGATTATCCTCCTGCTTTAAATCATTTAGGATATTCACTGGCTGAAAGTGGAAAACGCATAGAATTTGCACTTTCGTTGCTCAAAGCAGCAGTGGAAAAAGAACCAAAAAATGGCTTCTACCTTGATTCTTTAGGTTGGGCATATTTTAGAAATGCCAAAATATCTGAGTCTGAAAAATACCTGCTTTTGGGCCTCCAAAATGAACCAGATGAACCAATTATATTAGAGCATCTTGGGGAAGTAAAACTTTTCAAAAAAGAATATGATCTCGCCTTAAAATATTTTCAACGAGCGGATTCTGTTTTTAAATCTAAACCTCAGTGGAAAATAGACTCTGACCCTGAGTGGAAAATGTCCAATGAGAGAGTTAAGAAAAAAATTATGGAACTTCATAAGCGTGCGCTTCCTGCCGATTCCTCGCCTTCCCAAAGTAATTTAAATTCTCCTCATCCTTTATTTCAAACTCATAATGGCGCATGAGGGGGCTAAAAGATATGAACCACGCAGTCGTTTTAGCTGAACTTTTTGAGGCACTTCAATCGTTTACTTCCATAGACCTCATCGACTGGCATTTTGCAGTTCGATTTGCTGAAAAATGGAAGTTATCTGTGGCCGATGCAATTATAGACCTTAATTTTGTAGACGAAACTACCCTCGCAAGAGCACTGGCAAAAGCACATCATTTGCAGTATTTACCAGGTAATCAGCTCAAATGTGACTTTAGTGAAATAGATTTTGAAACATTCGATGACCTTGTTGGCGTTGGTGCCACTCCATTAACCGAAAATAGGTTAGCAATTTGCAACCCATACGACGACCATCGAGGGAATTTAGGAAACCGAATTTGCCAAAGAGAAATGGTCGTCACCGAACGCAGCCATTTGTATGAAGCCTTACGAGCGCAGAGCTTGACAGAATGGCATTCCAGAGAAAATTTAGATTATGAATGATTCATATGAAAGATTTCATTTTGAACTTCAATTTATGCAAGTTTAATCGCCACCGATTTCTAAACATTTCCCATCCCACTAGTAAAATATAATTTATTTTTTTAAAAAAACTTGCACTCTTAAAATCCCATATTTCATCAACTTTTGTCTGCGGTATAAAACCAAACTTTGCCTTCGGTTTTGCGCCCCATTTCTTAATAAAGATCAGACGAGAATCGTTCTCTTTCTCAATCCAGCGGATCGATTTTTGGGATTCGATTTGACTCTGATTTCCGAATCTCAAACTCACCCCCGAAAAATGATACAAGGCGAAAGTTTGAAGTCGCACCATTTCGAGCTTCAAAATTCGCGCCCTTAAAAACAAATCCGGGTCGTGGTACGGGCCTAAAAATCGTTCGTCGGCTTGCCCCAATTCTCTAAAAATTTCCGACTCAATCAAAAATGGATAATTTACGCCTGAAACTAGATCGACTGCGCCTGCAATCGTGCATTTAAATTTATCCAGAGACTCGAAATCAAAAGTGAGGGGATCTAGTCCTAAATTTTCCACGTAAAAACAGCTGGCGCTCGTTCTTCCCACTAGCGGCGGCTCAATACAAGCCAAGCTAAGAATGCGTCTGGGCTTTAAATATCTCGCAACTGCTGCCATCCACCCGCTAGGAAACACCATGTCGTCATTTACGACGAACAACCAATTACCACGTGCCATTTTGCACGCAGCGTTAAGCGCTGCCACCAAACCAAGATTTTGAGGTTCATATTTCACGAGGCATGAAATACCGACTTCTTGAAGCATCTGGGCGCATAGCTGAATGACTGTTTCCGACTGCTCACCACCACCATCGCCATAGATGACGACTTCAAACTTATAAAATTCGTTACAAATATCCGTTCTCATTAAAGAACGTACAGCGCATAATAAATGTTCGGCAGCTTTGTAAGTCGTAAAAATCATCGAAATTAATTGTTTCACAATAACCACCTCATTCAAAACCGCGACAACAACAAATAAAAAAACCCCCGCCACCGCAAGGATGACGAGGGTTCTCGTAATATAGAGGCTGCGCCGTGCTACTCTCCCACAGGTTGTCCTGCAGTACCATCGCCGCATTGCGG
>JAYTOT010000166.1:0-47851 GCA_043747645.1 Pseudomonadota bacterium
AGATTCTGTTTGGCTGGCACGTGCTTTAAAGGCCGCGAATTTTGGCACCGCAACGGCAGACAAAATACCAATGATTGTCACCACAATCATAAGCTCCACAAGACTAAAACCCGCTTCCAAAGACTTAACAACTTTTGCTTTCATACTTCCTCCTGAGGTGGTTCATTTCACCCTTATCTATTCAGTCGGCGCCGCATTTCAGGAGCTTGAGCCTTGGTACAGTTTTTTTTTAATTTTTAATACTTTTGGTAAGTTATCTTGAAACCGGAATTAAAATTCGTAAAACTTTGAATGTAGAAAAGGCCAGGGACTACTTGTTTCGAAGGAACTTTAAAGAATGACACTTTAAGAGAAGCGTTCCGTACTTTTTAATTTCATATAATATTGGTGAAATAGATTTAGGATTGAGATATTCGTGAAGGCCCACAGGGTGAGCATCACACATGGGAATCACTCTATTGGCAAGGCGGTTTAAGAGGCTGCTCTCCGTAAATCTATCTTTGCCATAAGAACTGGAAACAATAGCAAGATCGATATCGCTATGAGGCCCATGAGTGCCTTTTGCTCGTGAACCAAAAAGAATGGCCCCATCAAAGTGAATACCATGTTCAATAAGCATGGCTCGCAAAATTATGACTCTGGATTTGATTTCGGCAATATCCATTTTAAAACCTCTTTGACATCTTTGAGTTTCAAATTGCAAAATTCCTGAGTTGCTTTCAACCGAAATTCCCCTTTTTCATCGGGGTAGCAAAAATTCGGTCACCTCTACAAATGCTAGCATATACCAAACAAGCGCATTCCAAAAAGAGAACTGATTTTTTAGATTTGACGCCATCTAACCGGTAAAATCATGACATCAAACGAAATGACTATAAACCCAATTTTTCACAAAATTTTGAAAACGGAATAATAAACGAACGATGTTCTTTTATTTCAATATGATTTGATCCCATATGAACCTGATAAAAAACTGGGATATCGGTTCGTTCAGAAAAATATTTAATGTGCGGTGAAAGTATTTTATCGCTCGTTTTACATTCTACTGCAAACAGCGGAACATTTTTACGACAAATTAAAAAATCGATTTCTCTTTTTTCAAGGTCTCTTAAAAAAGTGAGAGTGAGAGAATCCCCTTCCCAATCATTTTTAAAATGAACATATTTTAAAAGGTGGCCTGCAACCATATTTTCAAATTTAGCACCTTCTGTTTCTGCCAAACTCCAATCCCAGAAAAAAAGCTTTCGCTCTTTTTTGAGTGACTTTAGGGGCTTCATGTTAAACGGCAAAATTCGATATATAACATACAGATTTTCAAGAATATCAAGCCATTTTGAAACACTCTCGTGGGCACAGTTTAAATCTTCGCGCAGCGAATTAATTGAAAGTAACGACCCAATGCGTGCAGGAAGCAAACTTGCCAGGGTTTCTAATTGATTCACGTCGCGCACTTGTTCAACGCCAGAAAGGTCATCTCTGAATACCCGTTCGGAACGCTCCCTCTGCCAACGGGCCCAATGTCTCGTGTTTGCGCTTAAAAATGGCTCTGGAAAACCACCATATTTAAGCAATAGCAATATCAGTTCTTTAGACTGAGCATCACTATTTATATTTGTAAACTGTGGAACATCGACACTTTTAGAATTGAGATTTAACCCACTGAGTTCACCATAAGTGAAAGGATGCATTCTAAAATAATGATACCTTCCCTGCAGAGAATCGCCACCTTTTCGATAATAATCGAGACGCGCCGAACCAGTGATTAAAAATTGCACCTGATTTCGGTGAACATCGTAGTGCCCCTTGAGCAGATTACGCCAGCCTTTGTATTTATGAATTTCATCAAAAATAATCAACGGCTGTTCTGCCGGCAACCAGCCTTGCAGAATTTTTTTCCGTGTTGGCAAATTATCCCAATTCAAATAGGCAGGGTGAGTGGGTTCTTTGGTACCCAGCAAATTTAAGCTGAGTGTTGTTTTTCCAACTTGGCGCGGCCCACCGAGAAAAACCATTTTCTCGGTAAGATCTTTTTTAATAAATTCAGAGAGATATCGAGTCAAGTGAACTCTCCTAGGTGTTTTAGACGCCCTATTTTTTTAGGGTGAACCCAAAATTTTATGCCTACAATTTAGAGTTTACCCGAAATTTTCAGTGCAGCAAAGATCATCAATTTTCGGGATACTGCACTTTTAATAACTCGCCCGTGAGGGGGCTTGTGAATTCCCAAAGGCCTTGGCCCAAGTGCTTTGCTCGTTGAGGTTCGATGGCTATTTTACCTAGGCCACCCGGAATATCGAGCATAAATTGTGGCACACAAATGCCAGAGAGTGAGCCTCTTAATTGCCCATAAATTTCTAAAGCTTCTTGCAAGGGAACTCGAAAATGCTGAGTGCCTTGTGCAAGGTCGGGGTAATGCAAATAATAGGGTTTTACGCCAATCTCTATTAATTTACGATATAAATTTGCCAGCACAAAAGCTGAATCGTTGATATTTTTTAAAAATACATTTTGAGAAAGCAGTTGAATTCCGCTTTTATGGCATTTTTCTATGGCGTCAATTGCTTCTGGTGTCAGTTCATCTGCATGATTAATATGAGCCACTAAGTAAACACGTTTTTTAGACTGTCGCAATATTTCTAATAATGATTCAGTGATTCGTTCTGGCAATACCGTTAATATACGTGTGTGAATTCTTAAAATTTTAATATGGTCAATTTGACTCAAAAATTCTGCGGTGTTTTTTAAAATGGAATCGGTTAAAACAAGAGGGTCGCCACCGGTTAAAATTACTTCCCAGAGCTCGTTGTGTTTCTTTAAATAATCAAACGCTACAGTTAATTCTGAATTCGATAGAGTTTCAGTTGGGTCTGCTACTTTATTTCTCCTAAAACAAAACCGGCAATACGATGCGCACTGGTGCGAAAGTTTTAAAAGTGCGCGGTCGGGGTAACGATGCGTAATGCCTTTTACGGGAGAAAAGGCTTGGTCACCAATGGGATCTGCAAGCTCTTCTGGCAGAAATAAAAGCTCGCGAGAATCGGGAATCATTTGCATTGCCAACGATTGATTCCCTGCAGCAATACCTTGTAAAAAATGCTGAGGCACTCTGATATCAAAATTTTCTGCAAGTTTTTTATAAACTTCAACATCATCTGCCGAAATTAAGTTTTGTTTCAGAAGCTGATTTGGAGTGATTAAACCTGCAGCTAACGAGCGAGCCCAGTTTCCGGCATTTGAATTGGTCATGAGAATTTTTGCGCTACGGACTCAAGTGCAGCATTGTGTTGAGTGCTATTCTGACGGCATTGTAAAAACGATAAAGTTACGTAACCTGCCTGCAATAAATGCACATCTTCGTTCGATGCGTCATGAGAACGGCGAGAATTTCCACCTAATAAATAAATTGATGTCTCTTTTTTATACTCTTTACCACAGGTCAGTTTATCGATATTTTGATTGTACAAATTTAAGGTACCACAACTCGCCACACGAACACCCTGATGCGGAACTCCAGGGTGATTGATATTTAAAACTTCTAGATTTGGCCAAACAATAGAATCTATTTGAGTTAAAAATTCGCACACAAAATGAGCAGCAGCCTCAAAAGCATAGCGTTCTTCGGCTTCACCATTAAATTGTGCCAAATCTGTAGACACAGCTATGGCTTTGTAGCCCAAAAATGCAGCCTCTGTTGCAGCACCAACTGTACCACTATAATTAACGTCTGAGCCCACATTAGGACCATGATTGATTCCCGAAATCACCATATCTGGCTTGTCGTTCTTAAGAATATCTATAAGCGCTATTGCAGCGCAATCGGCAGGCGTGCCATGCACCGCATAAACGCCCTCAGATAATTTTTGCACCATGACTGGCCTAAAAAATGTCATGGCATGAGATTGGCCGCTGCGTTCTTCACTTGGGGCGACAATCGTGACACGATGTCCTGCGTCCGCAAGGTTACGTGCTAAAGTACGAATGCCGCGGGCGTTTACGCCGTCGTCGTTACAAAGCAATAAATGCACAAGAATCCTCGCCAAAGAAAAAGGGATTTAAGGAGTTAAAATGAACCAAATTAAAAACTTTAAATTATTGAAATTAGCAATTGCAATGGGTGGATTTGTAGCCACCTCGAGCTGCAATGCCAACTCTGCACCAATTACGAATCAAAACTCCGGCGCGTCTGGTGTATCTCAATCTCAAGGCAAAAATGCAAGAGAAAATTCGGCAATACAAATTTCGGTAGCCAATTTAAATGTCTCTATGAATAGTTTTACGAAATCTCCGCATTATATGGGAAGCACTGCCCAAATTCAATATGGCGAAGAATTACGAGAAAAACTGCTGTCTTATGGCTGGAAAGTTGAAAAACAAGAATTTGAAGCAATTGTACCAAATATTAATCATATTACTCTTGGAGGAAAAGAATCTGTTTCTTCAATCATTAAAAAAATAAAAGGCATAAATATTGTTGCCAGCCTCGCAGGTAATGACAACTGTGTTTTAATACTTGGCGGCCACTATGACACGAAATATTTCAAGGAATTTACCTTTGTTGGAGCCAACGACGGAGGCTCATCGACAGTATTACAACTAGAACTCGCAAGAGTTTTGGCTGAAAAAAAGAAACTAAATGTTAAAAGTTCTACCGGAAAATGGAGCGACTGTACCATAGTAAATGTACTTTTTGACGGTGAAGAAGCGCAGTTGGGCGATTGGTATTCTGCAGAAAACGACCCCAGAATTACTCAAGCCTACAATGCAATATTAAATCAAAACAGCATTCAAAAAACAGAGTTGAAACCCCTCGAAGACCATTTGTATGGAAGCACCGCATTTGCAAACTCATTGACACAGAGCAAAGGTTTCATGTCTTGGGAAGGCAAACCCATTGCAATAGCAATTGTTATTGATATGATTGGACATAAAAATCAGAATATATTTATTACTCAAGGCTCAAATCCGCAGGTATCAGATCGCATTTTAGCCCTTAAAGATACGGTAAAAATATCGCGCACTGCGGAGGTCATTCAAGACGACCATATTCCCCTTAAAAACAAAGGAATTAACGTAGTACACATGATTGACTGGAGCAACATTGCGGATCACTGGCACCGTCCTTCAGACAACATTCAAATTATTTCTACTCAAAAAATTGCAGAATTTGGGAATGTTTTGCTAAGGTTTATGGACGACCAAAAATGAGCGAAAACAAACTTCTTTTACTCACTGGGGGTGCTCGCAGCGGCAAGAGCGATTTTGCGGTAAAATGCGCTCTCCAATATGAACAAGTTGTTTTTTTTGCAACGGCACGTATTGTTGCCGACGACAACGAACTCGCACACCGCATTGCACAACATTGCAAAAAGCGCCCACCCCATTGGCTCACGCTCGAACCACCTGCAGACATCGAAACTCTCAAAACAATTGTAGAAAAAAACGAGTCCGAAGTCGTGATTCTCGATTGCGCTAGCCTTTGGCTTGCCTGGAAATTAACAAGCAATTTTAATCATTACTCCAAGCAACAACTTTGCAATCATTTAGAGTCGGAATGCATTTATTTTGCCGATTTTTTAAAAACTTTACCATGCACAGTTATTGTCGTATCTAACGAGGTAGGATCTGGTGTCGTACCAGAGCACGCCAGTGGTCGCATGTTTCGCGATTTATTGGGCCGATTCAATTGCATTTTAGCCGAACGTGCGACTATGGTATGCACACTTGTGAGTGGTCAATGCCTGCTCCTAAAAGACTCAGCAGCCGACCCCACTCTACCATTTGCGGTGAGCGCGGTTGCTCCCCAATGCATGGCCCTCAAACTGGGTTAAAAGGATTAACGTCATGAATCAACCTGCTCCTGTGCTTGTTCTGAGCGATAAATCTCGACAGGTTCAGACCATGTTTGACGCCATAGCCCCACGATACGATTTACTCAATCGACTCCTCTCTGCCAGGCAAGATGTGCGCTGGCGACGTGCTTTAGTGCGTTCACTCCCAACTGCTGTTGCAGCAGATGGCGTATTATTCGATGTGGCCTGCGGTACTGGCGATGTTTGTTTAAATGTAGCCCGCGACAGGCGCGATTATCAACGCATTTCTGGCCTCGATATTTCACAAGGTATGATTGATGTCGCACGTTCTCGTGAACCCTTAAATCGAATTCGAACCCGCCGCCAATTGAGTGGAGCTTTTGATTTAGGATTTACTTTAGCTTCGGCAGAAGAGTTACCTTTAGCTTCAAATTCAGGCAATGCTCTCACCATCGCGTTTGGATTGAGAAACGTAGACAACCGCCAACGCGCACTTTGCGAATTTTCTCGTGTGCTAAAACCTGGCGGAAGAGTTTTAATTTTAGAATTCTTTGAGGCCGAAAGTTCCTTTTTTAGCAAAATTTTTCAGGTCTATTTTAAATTTATATTGCCATTTATTGGTGGCCTTTTTTCGAGCCGCGAAGCTTATGAATACTTGCCACAATCAGTCTCTACCATGCCAAATGCTGATGAATTTAAAAACATGCTCGAAATGGCCGGATTTGAACATGTCACCGAACAGCGATGGCTTGGTGGCGCAACACGCTTGTTCACGGCAGATAAAAAATAAGATAAGTTTTTTATGTTCAATAACTGTAGCGGGAGATTTTTTATGTTGAAGAGACCAAAAATTGCAATTGTTGGAGCTGGCGGAAACGTTGGAGCATCTGTGGCTCAGTGGGCAGTGATCAAAGAATTAGGCGATTTAATATTGCTCGACCTCAAGTCTCCCGTGGCTCAAGGCCGCGGATTAGATTTGACTCAATGCGGAGCATTTGAAGGATTTAATAACACTTCATTTGTAGCAGGCGACGACCCCGCTCTTATGAAAGATGCCGACGTTGTTGTCATGACCGCCGGGGTGCCCCGCAAACCTGGCCAAAGCCGCGAAGAACTCATCAATATCAACGCTGGTATTGTAAGAGACATCTGCTTAAATGTTAAAAAATTTGCACCTGAATCTATTCTAATTGTTGTCTCAAATCCATTGGATGCAATGGTTTATGTTGCAAAACAAGTCACAGGCTTTCCTCGTGAACGCGTAATTGGCTCTGCCGGAGTTCTTGACTCTGCCCGTTTCCGTACAAATATTGCACTCGCTGCAGGCGTTTCTGTTGAAGATGTTCAAGCAATTGTTTTGGGCGCGCACACAGATAAAGACATGGTTCCAGTCACAAGCAATGCCATGATTGGTTGTGTTCCTTTAGCAAAATATTTGTCTGCAGAAAAAATTACCGAAGTTGTCGAAAAAACTAAAAAAGGCGGCGCAGATTTAACCGCACTTATTGGCACATCTGCTTGGCTTGCACCGGGTAGCGGCACTGCTTTAATGGTTGAAAGTATTGTGCGCAACCAGGGTCGTATATTGCCTTGTTCTGTTGAACTCAAAGGCGAATTTGGCGTCAAAGATTGTTTTGTTGGCGTGCCCGTTAAATTGACTTCCAAAGGTGCCGAAAAAATTTACGAAACAGATCTTTCGGCAGCAGAAAAAGAAGCATTCCAAAAATCTGTTCAAGCCAATATTGAACTCATGGGAATTGCCAAAACTTTTCTTTAATCCCAGCCAGCTCTTTTTGAATAGAGAGCAAGATGCACCCCTTTAAATCCTGCAATTGAGGGTTGAACTGTGAAACGCATAAGTCCACCTTCTGCACATGGCATTTCTCAGGTGCAGGATTCTTTTTTAAAGTATCAAAATCAAGCCTTCGAAAGCCGCTCTCCTTCTTTTTTTGCACTCGAACTTGCCGGAGAATGCGGAGAGCTTTGCAATATAGAGAAAAAAATTTGGCGCGATGAGTCTGCGCCATTTGATTTTGCGCACTTGTCTGACGAGGCTGCAGACGTTTTTATTGCTCTCACAAACTACTGCAATGCAAGAGGAATTAACTTGCAAAACGCAGTAGAACTTAAATTAGTACGCATTGAAGACAAACGCTTAGCAGGCAAAATGGGCAAAATAAAAGCTGCTGAATAAATTTAATTCTAGCGGCTTTTTTTTGCATACCATTTAAAGGTTTTATTTAACGTTGTTATTTGAGTGTACTATTTAATGCTTTTTCTAAATAACAGTAATCAGCTGTTGGAATATGATCGAGAATCAATTTTGAGTTAATGCGCATTATTTGAAAAATATTTTCATTGGCACTGCGCGTAAAAACTCCGCTCCAATAAGTGAGATCTGGCGAAGACACAGACAGATCTGTATTTAAAAGAACACCAGAATCATTAAAGGTAAACTCTCTTATTCCCACTGGCCCATAGTTAAAATCGGTTACCATTTGAGAAATTTTTTCTTTGATTGGAGAGGGAAACAAATCTCCAAAGGCATCTGCGGCTTCGGCCGCGGGCGGCAAATGAGCGACCATGTCTTGATTGTTTAATATTCTGAAAGTGTTATTTCCTAATACAGCATTATATGCCGTGACGAAGGCAGCATTGCCAACACGAGGTGGTGCATAAAGATAAACCGATGCAACATCTCGCTTTTTTTGCGCCAAACGGTATGCCGTTAAAGTGGCCATGGAGGCACCCAAACTGTGCCCAGTAACAAATATTTTTTTACCATTTACGGCCTGTTTTTCAATGGTTTTTTCGATCTGATTCCAACTCGCATCCAAGGTTTTTAAAAACCCCGTGTGAATTTTACCAGGGATAAAAGTGAGAAGATCTTCTGTTGGTGCAAAATTGAAATCTGCAATAAAATCCTGCAGCTGAACAGTTCCCGCATAAGAAATGACAACAGAGTCGGAATTTGAAGCAATAATTGCCTCTAATCCCGAAGCTCCGTTTTCGATCGTTTCAACAAGATCAAAACCGTGTTCTGCAAAACGCTTTTGCGCACTTGGCAGATGATAAGCTCTTAAACTTGTCCACGCGAGCCATCTCGCAGTCTCTACCGAAAACGCAGGATCTGAATTCAGTTGTGCATTGCCCGTTGGCCCTGCACAACTGAATTTATCTGAATACGCCCCGCCAGGTAAATAGTTATCGAAATCGAGCGGATTAGGCCCTAAATCGAATGCTAATGCCGAGCTAGACACCAGAGACGCGAGAAGAACGACACACCAACTTGGCATACGTCTACCTTGTGCAATAATTTTATTCTTCGGATTTCCTCTAAACACAGCTGCCGAAGCTTTAGGCACTCATATCAAAAAACGGCCAGCGGGTCAAAAATTTCGCGAGGGGAAAAAAAAAGAGGCTGAGCCTCTTTCAAAAAGTTGAAATTTGGGTGTTGGAATTAGGGAGTTGGTACTTGCTCTTCAAAGTTTATTTGGTCTGCTTTAAGCTTCTTTTTCTTCATTTTTTCTGTCATAAAAGAATCAAAATTAGTAGCTGTTGCATCTATGTTATGCAAATATAAAACCGATTCCAACTCATCTTCCATTGCCGTACCAAGCCTATCCCAGGCACGTTCTTCTTTTGCAATTGCTTCAGTGCCAAGCGAGCGTTCGTCAAACCACATTTTTTCAAAATCTGGTGTGGTAAATTTTGATGAGTCTTGTGAAGTGTACCAATTAGATTTCTTCACTTTAAAAATGAACATCCAGTGTTTTTTGCCATCACCTTGCATTTTAACCGTAACACCAGGAGCGGTAAATCCGTCCGATTTGCTCATTTCATAGCTAGACGCCACAAATGGAGAATAAGCCTGGTCTCTATTTAATGTGCCACCATCATTGTAAGCAGCAGCATACCAATTGGTATGGCGGTTTACCGCATTGCGAAGTCTTTCATATAAAAACGCATTTTTTTTGTCTTGATCTCCCTTGTTTGCAAGGTTAGTGATTCCCAAATCAGAATTCAACCACGAATCTTGCCATCCCGAAAACATGTTACCTTGTAACAACGATGTTCCCTGTGAGGGATCGGACCAATTTAAAAAATATCTAAAATCAAGCGGCCGCAGCGCAGCTTCGCTGTGCGGAAAAATTGTTACGTTATAGCCAGCATTGTCAAAAGCTCCATTGGACTCATCCGAATGTAATACCCAAGAACCAAGACCTGCTCTAGCCTGTATCCAGCGTTTAGCAAAGGGTTTTTCGAAGTATTCTTTGCACTCTTCATCTCGTAAAGGGCGTCCCATTTCGCTTAATTTTGGTGGCTCTGGCTGATTGAATTCGCCAGCGGCTTTTTTAGCGCGTTCATAGCGTTTGTTAGCAACCTTTACCAACTCATCCCACGACTTTGCTTTTTTTTCTGCTGTGCATCGACTTGCAATAGATCGCGAATGAAAAATCATACCGTTAGATTCGGGAGAATTTGGTTTAATATTAGAATCGCCCCTGAAAGTTAAGTAGGTGTCTTTATCTTCTTCACTGCAAACTTGAGACCACCCTTTTAACCCAGCTTCGTAATCTTTTATTCCCGGAAACGGATTGTCAGTTTTTGGATTTTTTAAAAATACAAAGTTTTTCATGATGTATTTTATTTCACACTGACTAAAAGCAGGTACTGGTTTGTCAACATTAATATTCTGACTTTGACTTATAGTGACGCTTTGGCCTTTTAATAGTTCTTCGCGCGCCGAATATATTTGATTTGAGATATTAATAAATCGCAAATATCCTCGCGTGGTGAGCTGAGTCCACGGGCTTTCTTTTGCGTCATACGAAAAATCGTCTGCCGTGGGCAACAAAGAAATTTTAGACAGCCAAACTAATTTTGCTTGAACCATTGTTGCGCGGTCTCGGAATTCACCACATAAATACGATAAAAAATCGTGCGTTTCTTTCTTTTTTCCAGCAGGTGGTTCCGATTTATAATGGTACATAATATCGCTATATAAACTAAAACTTTGTGGCTCAACTATATTGAGTTTTGCTTCTGCGGCTTTCACAAATAAATTTTCATAATTAGGAACAGGGCGCATAAGTTCAGAGTTTGGCTGCTTTTGATCGGTACAAAATTGGTTCCAAAGCTTTAAATTATCTTGTTCACTTAACGCACCCAAGGGACCTTTATAAAGGCTACCCAAATTTGGATTGATTTTTGAATTCGTCGCTGAGTTGTTAAATTTGCGCGGAGCGCAAGAACTCACAACGATTCCTATAAAAAAACATTTTATAACAACTTTTTTAACCATGAAATATTCCCCAATCAAGCAAAAAACTGCAAAAACAAGCCAATAATCAAACGATATTGTATGAAACAATAAAGATCGTCAGAAAATATCATAGTTTAATAAGGCAAAATTTGCAGGATGTCAGCTTTGCATGAAAAGGAGGAATAGTGAATTTTTTATTTTGGTAGAACCGTTTCTGCATCTGCAGTGCAGTTCATTTCTAGACCAACTGCACTGCCAACTTGAGGTTTGTACACCCAAGCCACCATTGTGTAGGTGCGCCCACCCGCAGCTTCTCCGGGAGCCAAAGCCTCACGCTTGCAACCATTAATTTTGCGCTCAGCGGGGCACATACCAGCAACTAACCCGGCTCCCCCAGCGGAGTGGCATTCTTCGCCCAGTGCTTGCTGATCGCGATCTTCGCTCCCAATATATTCGTCGCAAAAACTCAGGTCTTTTTGGGTGTATTCGCATTTTGAAACGCTTCCCCCAAAGTTTGTCGCTTTAACTTCTAAGGCGCCACTCGCAGATTTCAAATTTCCACCAGGCACCATATTACTGCGAGAAACGTTGTTGTCTGAGCTTATTTTTGAATTTTTTTGGGCTGCTTCTGCATTGGTTTTTGCTTCGTCGTTTTTGCATGCGACAATCGAAAGTGACAAAGAAATTAAAGTAACAACTTGATGCACTCTGGTCATTTTATTCTCCTCTATGCGTTTCCCTAACCTCTTTATCGGCTCAGAGTTTAAGAAAACTGAGAGAAAAACAAAATAATCATTTACATTAAAGGCTTAATGGTCCGTAATTCAGTCTATTTCTTGCATTGTGAATAAATTTGAGTTTTTTGCCGCAACAGAAGAAGCCGTTAAACTCACGAAAACAATGCGATCACCTCTTTCAAAACCATGGTAAGTGTGCAGTAAATGCTTTGTAGTTGCTAAAATTTCTTCAAAAGCAGGCTGGCTTTCTAACGTGATAGTTGTAACGGCACGGCAGAGCATGAGCTGCCGCGAAACATTTTTATTGTAAGTCACAGCAATAATTTCAATAGGCGCTCTAAGGCTAGACAATCGCAACGCTGTGTAGCCGCCTTCAGTTAAACAAACAATTGCTTTTGCCTTTGTGTTTTGAGCAACCTGAAGTGCGCCATACGCAATGGCATCGTCGTCATTTTGAACCGAAAATGGCACTCTTTGCCAATTAGCGTCCAAAAAAGGCTCGGCGCTTGCAATAGTATCGCGACAAACCTCTGCCAAAGATTTTCGGTACGGGCCTTCTGTTACTTCTTCGGCGAGCACTAAGGCATCGGCACCATCAGATACTGCATTTACCATATCACTGACTTCGGCCCGAGTAGGGTTGGGATTTAAGCGCATTGAATACATTAATTCCGATGCGACTATCACTATTTTTGCCGATTGATTGCACAAAGCAATGACTTCTTTTTGCACCAAAGGCAATGAATTTGGGGGAACAGTAAGGCCTAGTTCGGAACGAGACAAAAATATTCCATCAATGTGTGGCAAAAGAGTAGGCAGTAATCCTAAGTTTACTGCCGAATCTATTTTTAAAATAAAACGAGGTGGCACAGGAGCATTGGGGTCTTTAATTGTAGAAGTAATTGAAACCGTTGGGTGCCTTTTTGAAGCCTGGCTTGCAGAAGTCATAAAATTCTTTTTGATGTCTTTCACTTGCTCTTCAGAAGTTACACCATGAATTAATATATAATCGGCCAAATCATCGCAGCGTGATTCTAAAGCTTTCTTATCTGCTTCTGTCAGTGGGTACAAAGTGCGCGAAATATCGGATGAATGCACGTCCATTCCCGAAATTAAAGTACCAGCACATGTCACTTCTGCCACTGCCTGGTAGCCCTGACTCTGTTTTTTAATCTCTTTTATAACTGCATCTACTTGCCCGTAAGAAAATATGAGGGGCGAGCCAATACGCAGGTCAGCGAACATGTCGTCGGAAGTAAAAATAACTTCGATATTTTTTGAGTCTGAATTTTGTTGTGGTTTTGCAATTGCATCGGAATTAACGCTAAAATCAATCGTTAGCATTTCTCCAATTTCGACATCTCGTTTTGCAACACTTATTTTTGCAATAGCTCTGCGCCCCACAAGTGATAATATATAGGGGAAATGTGCCGCAGGCGTGGCTATATGGGACAATGTTTCTAATCGACTTGTTAAAGCAGATCGGAGCTCTTTTAAATGTGGTACAAGTGATGGTGTAAATGTAGCTCTCAATGCATTTAATTTTCCATCTAGCAATAATTCGGCGAGAGACTCAACCGAATTTTGCTCAAATGAAAAATTAGACATAGACCAAATGAGTTTAGTTTTAGCGGCCGAAAAATGCATGAATACCCTCTGTTAATTTAGATTTCTTTGTTCTTAGAAGTTTTCTTAGGGCAGGTTTCAAAATCCATCTGACAATCGCCAAACATTTCCATGCGATGTTTCGTTAATTTATATCCTAAATTAGCACCAATTTTATCTTGCAAAGATTCTAATTCCGCATCAAAAAATTCAATAATTGTGCCGCACTGATTGCAGATTAAATGATCGTGATGTTCATGAGCAGCATCGGCAACTTCAAACTGGGCACGCTCGCGGCCAAATTGCCTTTCTACCAGCAATCCAGAATTAGTTAACAACTGGAGAGCGCGATAAACAGTTGCCAAACCAATGCTGCTGTCTATGCTTCTGGCTTGGAGCGAGATTGTTTCGGCATCAACATGAGGGCCCAAATTAAGCACAGCATCGAGTATTATTTTTCTTTGCTTTGTTTGCCGCAACCCGAGCCTATTTAAATAAGCTTCAAAAGCAGCGTGCATTTTGGCTCTATTGTGATTACCAGACTCGGCAGAGCGTGTTTCGGATGCCATGTCTCCTCCAAGTTTTTAAATCAACAGACGCTTCATTGTCGCTATCCTAGCTTGCCTCTATGCGACATGCCATACTTTGAGCCAGGAATCGAGCATGTGCGCTCGTGATTACCGGCGTTTTGCAAGGAAGCAACTATGACTCGAATTTTTTCTTTCTCTTTTGCTCCGCGATTTTTAACAATAACGCTCTTTTACTTTTCGCTCATTTTTCAGAGGTCGTGGGCATCTGATTCCACTCTAGTAAAAAAATCTATTTTACCATGTTCCGAAGTTCGAAGCAGAGTCGGTGTTTTTTTAGACGTACATTACGTTTTCAAAAACTTTGATAATGAGCTCTCGAGACGAACATTTAAGAGAATATTTGAAGCCGTTGATGGTGGGAAAAGTTACTTTCTAAAATCTGATATCGAAAGATTCCGCCCACTAGAAGAAAAAATAGACGATCTTATTTCGCGGGTCGACTGTACTTTTATGACTGAAATTCAGTCGGTTTTTTTGCAGCGCGTTTCTGAAAGAAACACCTTTGCAGCCACAATTTTAGCAAAACCATTTTCTTTTGAGATAGCAGAAGAAATGCCTACGGGTAAATTAGACTGGGTCAATGACACCAGCGAAAGCAATGAGCGATGGCGCAAGCGCATTAAATTTCAAGTTTTAAATATGAAAGACACAGATGGCGAAAGCAAAGCGCGAGAACGTTTAAAAAGACGATACGATCAGACTAAAAAAGCATATGATGAACAATCGCAAGACGAAATTCACAATATTTTTTTAAATGCATTTGCTCAGGCCCTAGACCCTCACTCCACACATTTTTTGCCGGCCGAGCAAGAAGATTTTAATATCAAACTAGGAAATCAGCTCGAAGGGATTGGCGCTACACTGCAAGAAATAGATGGGTATATTACCATTCAAGCACTCATACCTGGAGGCGCAGCGCAACGCGACGGCAAGCTTCAAGTGAGCGATCGCATTGTGGGAGTAGATTCCGGCGACGGAACAGGTGTCAATGATGTTGTAGACATGGAATTAAACAAAGCTGTGCGACTCATTCGAGGCAAAAAAGGCACCAAAGTAAAACTCGTTATTATGCGAAAAAGCCCTAGTAACGAAAGACTTACTATAGAATTATTACGCGACTCTGTTAAGTTGGCGAACAGCGAAGCGCGCGGCGAAATTATGGAAATAAATAACAAACGCATTGGTGTGGTTCGTTTACCTAGTTTTTACACCGACTTTCGCTGCCGTAGCAACATTGGAACTGAGTGTAGGGGCTCATCAAACGACGTGGCACGAGAGGTTAAAAAACTCATTGCCGAAAAAGCAGACGGTATCATTTTGGACTTACGTAACAACGGCGGCGGTGACCTTCCAGAAAGTATTCGGCTCACAGGTCTTTTTATTCCCGAAGGAACTGTGGTGCAAACAGTTGATAGGCGCAGGCTCACACGTACTCTACAAGACCAAGACCCCAGCGTGCTTTATTCTGGCCCTTTCGCTGTTCTCATCAATAAATATAGCGCATCTGCTTCAGAAATCGTCTCGGGAGCTATTCAAGACTACGGCCGGGGATTAATTTTGGGCGACTCACATACCTACGGCAAAGCCACTGTTCAGGTAATTCAGGAAGTGAATTCGCTCGAAGGAAAAGGATCTGGCGGAGCAATTAAAGTAACGCAAAGCAAATTCTACCGCCCCAGCGGAAAAAGCAATCAAGAGAGAGGCGTTGAAAGCGACTTAATTATTCCCAGCTTACTTGATGCAAACGACGTAGGAGAAAAGGAAAATGAATTTGCATTGCGTTGGGACTCTATCCGCGCGGCTACCGATTATCGACCACTGCAAAATCTGGGAAATATTGTTTCTCAGCTTGCAACAAAGAGCCAAGAACGCATTTCAAAAAATAAAGATTTTATTGAGCTTAAAGATAAAATAGAAAAATTTAAAAAAGAAAAAGACAAAAACTCTGTAAGTCTCAAGGAAGAAATTAAAAAGGACGCCAAGAAAAAAGAAGCTGAAATAGACAAAGAAAACAAAGACGATTTAGCCGTGGTAAAAAAATCGGACTTTCAGCTCAAAGAAGCGGGATTTATCTTACTCGACGCCATTGAATTAACCAAAGGGAAAATGAATTGGATTAGCAGCCTAAACCGCTAATTATTAAAAATTCTAACTGGCACGTGTGCGCTTGATTTCAGGTGCAGTTTTTTGAATCGCTTCGGAATTCATAAATTGTTGGACCAAAAACTTTAATTCTTCCATACCAGATTCTTTGGTTAAATAGTAAACATTATCATCTTTAAATTGCCCACTTTGACCTGAATCAACTAAATTACTTGAGAAAAATATAAACGGTAATTGCACATCAATTTCACGCAATCCAACCAAAAAGTGAGGCCCGGCCATGCGCGGCATTCTCACATCACTCACAATAACTTTGACCCTGTTAGCAAGTGCCCGGTGTTGAGGATTTTTAAAATACTCAAGAGCTTCCTGCCCGTCACAGGCTTCGATTCCTTCTAAATTCAAATTCTTAAATGTCCGTTTTAAAAGCCTGCGAATATCTTTTTCGTCATCCACAAAAAGCACCAACGGCCGAATTGATTCCGCCGTAGTTGGCTGCAATTGTCGCGCATCTCCCGATTTTTCGACTTTGCCCGAAGAAATCACAACAGAAGGAAGATTACTGTTAATAATATCTTCAGTTTCACTATCAGAAAAACATGCCATGCTTAAATTAAAACTTAAAATATGGGGTCCGTGTTCCGTCTCAAATCGAGCGCTACCAGGCAAACGTTGAGCAAATTTTTCAAGTGTATTTGTAGATGGAGAATGTTTTGGTGCGTATTCTCCATTGCAATGCACTTTCAAAACTACAGTCTCAGCAGAACATGCAAGATCGATATAAATAACTTCGCCACCATTGGGAAAAGCAGACATCAATTCACTAAAAGTAGCATTGAGCCACATGATAAGATTAATTGGCACGGCTAAAATGAACGGATTTCGCTCGTCAGATCTGCGCAATCGCGCCACAATTCCGAGTTTGCTAAATCGGTTCATATTTAAACTAAGAGCATCTTCAATCATGCTCACAACATTGCAAATTTGCGTTTCGGTGAGGCGCGGATTTGAAAATTTCCTGAACCAAACAGCAAGGTCTTGAATATCTTTTAAATATCTTAAAGTGGTTTTAATTTCTTGGCTCACAGCTTCATCACGAGCATTTGGCAACACATGAGTTTCCAAAATATCGCGGCACATGGTCACGGGATTAATGAGCTGATGTGCCATGTCGGCGCCAATTTCCGAAATCGTATTCATGCGCACAGAAAATTGCAACTCCGCTTGCGCAGACATTAAATCTGCAAGACGTTCTCTCTGCTCTGTGTGTGCCGATTCTAGTTCTTCGTAAAGTTTATTCAATGATAAATCTTGAATTTCGATACAAATAAATACTTCGGCTTTGGCATCTTGAATACGATTCAGCTTTAATTCCGCCGGAAACGAACCCACAGGGCCCCGTCGAACCATGCGCTGAAAATCGTAAGCTTTTCCGGTGCGCTCCATAATATTTATAAGTTCAAATATTGCAGCGTGATCTCGTTTATCAAACAAGTCTTGAACTGTAACAATAGCTGCTTGTTTGCCGCCCGTTGCTCCGCCAAACCAAGTCTGCTTTTTAAAACTTGCGTTGCACCAGCGCATGCTTAAATCAGACAAATTAAAGAGAGCCAGGCCCGCTGACACATTTTTCAAAATAGAAAGTGAAATATCTTCGGCTTTTTTTGAGTCCACTGTTTTAATCCTGATTCTTAAAAAAGTGAAAAGAACGCAGGCGTTTTTCAAAGTCACGCAGACGATGATCAAACCGAATCAAACAAATGACCTCTGTGTATTTTCCATGCTGAGCATTAACAATCATATGACTCATACGTTCATAAATTATTTTAAGGCCCAAACCTGCTGTTTTTTGTTTGTGAATTTCTTGTTTTCGAAAAGCTTCATCTAAATGTTTCAATATGACATTTTTTTGAATCGTTCCAAAAGGGTCTGTCACTGAAACTCCAAAAAGCTCGCCATCGAATCCCCAGCGCACTGTGGCAGTTTCATCTGGCGTTAGCCGAAATTGCGGGCCAGGAGCAGTAATATTGAGGCGAGGATTAGCGTCATAAACTGCATTTAGGAGCAACTCGTCTAATAATTCGGCTGCCCGCACCGCATAAACATCGAGGCGCGAAGTCTTACATTTTCCAACTAGATTATTCACAAATTCCTCGACCCCAAGCAATGCTGTTCGCTTGGTTTCGGGGGTATTAACGAGAGCAATTTCAAACTTAGTATCTGGGGCTAAATAGTTTTCTAATGAATTTGAATTATTTTCCAGCTTGGAAGCTTTTAATGCGTTTAAAATAATTCTAAAATCTTTTTCTTCAAAAACATCATTTTCAGTGGACATAAAACTGATGACCGTACTGCACTCTGACATGTGTTTGGCTAGCTTTTGTAACGGTGTTCTTAATACTACAACAATTGGAACAGTGGGATAATCTCCTGAAAGTTCCTTAATAAAATCTATTTCTGTTTCGTGTGTAAAAAAAACGACGTTATCACGTTCAGATTCATTTTGCAGTATTGAAAGCACTGCAGCACGACTGTCGCATGGAATACAAGGTATTTTATGCTGCAACCCAAGAACTTGGATTCTTGATTTTTCAGGTGAATCATGGTTTAGGAAGCTCACTATTTTCATTCCTGACCTCTCACAAAGCTTCCTGGATTTGCAACAATAAATTGAAAATATTCTGCTGGTTCAAAATTTGCTTCTAGTTTTGCACCGTTTTGATTCATGCAAAAAATTGTAAAATTCTCGTAATCATCTTGAATGGGAATGTCTTTTCCGATGACCAAAACTACATTTTCATGATTGTCTTCTTCGGGACAATAAAAAGGAGCTTGAACGCTTAAAATTGATGTATTTGGCGGTAGACGTTCAACATAATTGAATTGTTCTACGAGCCATATTGGCATATTGATATATTTAACTGAAAATGTTAATTCGTCCATTAGCTTAAACCAACACAAAACTCCACAAGAATTGCCACGTTTGACCCGACAAAAATCAAAGGTAACAGATTGGGGTTCTGAATTTAAGCTAGTTTGCAATATCAGGTCTTTAATGGACGTTTCGATAGGACTGAATTCATTTAAGAATCCAGAAAACTCGATTATGTTACTTTTCAGTGTAACGTCCATGAGCCCTACCTGTTCCATTGAGACTACCCGTAAGGGTCTTCGGAACCTGCAATTCAAACTTGAGACATTAGAATGCCAAAGCCAGAATTGGGCGTCAAAATCAGATGGAAGTGTCAAAAACTGTTCCCATTTCGGTGTTTAGCAAAATGGCTTCAGAATGGGCATCGTAACTTAGCATGTCAGTGTAGCGGCCCCATTTTAAAAACGCTTCAATTTGAACATCTGCGTCTTCAAAAGGTAACATCAATATTATTTGTTCAGACAGCACTTCTTTTTCTACACCTTCGGGATGCTCTTTTATAATTTCAAATAATCTTGCAAAAATAGCGTGAGATAAACAGGCCGATCTGAATAGTGCTTTTCGATTGAGGGGGTCGTGTTCGTCGGCAAGTTGACGCCCTTTTTCGGACAATCCCACAATAATTCCAGGGGTTACAACAAATCCTAATATTTCTGCTGCCATAACTGCAGGCATGAGTCGGTCAATGCTTTCACCCATGGCATCGCAAAGTGCATAAATATTTTGCCCGCCTTTTGCAGACGACAGAAAAATTATCAATCCTTCAATAAGCACCATACTTGTATTAATAAGTGGTGTTGAATTTCTACTTTTTTGATTCGGAATGGAATCCACATTTTCACTGGTCGGAATTTTTTCGTTTCTAAAATGAGATTGCTCTAAAGGACTAAGATGCATTTCTCCAAAACTCTGCTCAATTAAATTCTTAATTTCAGTGTATCCCTCGCTGTGTGGAGTGCGCGGGCGTTTTAGCGGAATGTCTATGACCCGGTGCACCGTACCTGGGTTTGAAGCCATAATAACCACTCTATCGGCCAATTGAATGGCTTCTTCAATGCTATGAGTCACTAAAACAATTGCCCTAATTTTGCGGTCTGGGTGAGTCCACAATCGCGAAATTTCCATACGCAGAGTTTCGCTCGTGAGCGGGTCCAGTGCACCAAAAGGTTCATCCATAAATAAAACTTGTGGGTCGCAAACCACTGCACGACACAATCCGACTCTTTGTTTCATTCCGTTGTTTAATTCTCTTGGAAACGCTTCATCAAAACCAGATAAGGCAACCATATTCATAACTTTATCAATACGATCGTCCTGCTCCTTACTCGATAACTCTTTAATTGCTACTGCAATATTTTCGCGCACTGTAAACCATGGAAAAAGCCCAAAACTTTGGAATACAAACGACATATGTCGCATATTGCCACTATAAAGAGGCGCAAATGCAGTGGTTCCACGGTCTGCTTTAAGCAATCCGCTCATGCATCGCAGCAGTGTCGATTTTCCAGAACCAGATAAACCCAAAATAGCCACAAATTCATTTTCATAAACATCAAACGAAACACCTTCAAGCGCAGTAAATATTGCTCCATTTGGCTTTTTAAAATCTTTGCAAATATTTCGAATTGAAATGAGCGCGTGCTGATTTGTCATGCTTTTACCCTTTCAATTGTACGATGCAAACTTTTCCACAATGTTCGATTTAAAAGAATTAAAGTAATACTTGTGACTATTATTCCAGCTATAAGCCTAGGATAATCACCTGTTGCAGTAGCCACTGCAAGTATTGCTCCAACCCCTTCGGTGTGAAAAGTCACGTGCGAAGATTGCACCCATTCCGCCACAATGCTCGCATTCCAAGCACCTGCAGCTGCAGTAATCCAGCCGGAAGTAATAGAAGGCAAAATAGCAGGAAAATAAATCCATCTAAATTTTTGCAGTTTTGAAAACTGAAATGTTTCAGCAATTTCGAAATATTCTTCTCGAATAAATCTTGTTCCGAGGATTGTGTGTAGCAATAAATGCCACTGGTTTCCAATACCCATTAAAAATATAGCAATGGCAAATGGAGGCCAATCTCGATTTTTTAAATATATAATAAAACAGGGGTACAAAACTGGAAACGGAAATGCTGCTAAATTTTGAACAAACGGCTTTACCCAAAGTGATATTTTTTTATGGAATCCAATAATTAATCCTAAGGGCAACGTCCATAATGTCGATATAATCAATACTGTAAAAACTTTATAGAAAGTGTGAAAAACTCCTCGCAGTACTTCGCTCCAAATATCGGGAGTCACCAATGAAACAACTTTTCCTAAATCAGGCAAATAGGGCAAAAGTTGAAATGTTAAAAAACCTCCCGATATATAGAGCAACGATCGCCAAGCAGATGAAATATATTGAATGGTTTTTACTTTTTTGAGCGGCTTAACAATAATCCACAAATCGAGCTGGCTCGTTTGATACCCCGTTTTGCGACTTAAAAGCAGCGGCTCGACTAATTCTAAAATTTTCTCTCGCAAAAATTTAATCAATTTTGGAATGTGCGAATACTCTATTATATTTAAAAAAGTACTGAATTCTAGAGATTCTAAATCTTTTTCATCTTGAAATCGTTCAGACCAAGCGTAAAGAGGCCGCCAAAAGAAAAAATCGACGCTCAAAATAATTAGGATTAATATTCCAATACCTATTCCAAAATTATAATATTGTGCTTGGTCTAGAGTTTGAGACAAATAGCTCCCTAGGCCAGGAAGCTGAAATTTTTGATGATCCAATACAAACGATTCACACAATATTAAATAAAACCACCCACCAGCCATAGACATCATTCCATTGTAAATGAGTGGTCTGATACCCTGGGGTAAATCGAGCCATAAAAATTGCTGCATTGGCGAAAACCGATGAACTGCAGAAGCCTCAAACAGCGGCTTTGGAATTGTCCGCAACGATTCGTAATAAGCTGAAGTCAAATTCCAAATCTGACCGGTTACCACGACCAAAACACAGGAGAGTTCGAGACCCCAACGTGAACTGCTGAAAATAGAAATAAATGTTAAAACGAATCCTGGCATAAAGGCCAAAACTGGCAAACTCTGAAGCATATCGAGAGTTGAAATTAAAAAATTATCTGCTTGTTCACTTTGAGATGCAATTTTTCCGAGCATAATTGCAACTATAAAACTTATAACTAAAGCAACAAAACCACGCATAATTGTAAATACTGCATACTTTGGCAATGAAGCTAAGTTGGAGTCAATTTGAACAAATGAAACGATTTGTGAATTTGCGGAACTTACAAAAGTTACAATACAAAAAAGCACTCCAAATAAAATAAAAAGCGCAAAAAGATCGAAGAGAACTCCTTGCTTGAAGGGACGGTACGACGGAGTGCCCTGCTGGGTCATGGAGTGACTTTCTTGGGTGAAACAATGTTTTGGATATCCAATCTAATCTGGTTCTTTAAAATGGTCCATGATTTCATTCCCAAACTCTTTTCATCAATTATCAAATGATTGATTTTTTTTTCACTCGTAAAGTCGTCATTTGTTAACTTTATCAATTTCCAGTTTTGCAAATTATTGGTTGAAATATATTTTTCAACTCCCGAAACCGAAACAAGTTCGTCATCATTGTGTATGAATATTGTAGCGGCAGAATTTTTTAATTGTTGCTTAGGAGTCAGTTCTAATAATTCGCTTTGCAAAGAACTCAAAGCATCATATGCAGCAATTGAGGTTCCTGGAGTGGCTCTGTAGCTCTCAATATTTGCACTTGGAATTATGAGACTTTTAAACGGATTGAATATTTTTAATAAGTAAACAAAAAACCGAACCGAGATGGGAGGCGCAATCATAAACATGTGGTCGAAACTTATTTTTTCATACATTGATGAAACACTAACATTTAAACCACTTAATGCTCCTAGTGAATATCCCACCAAATAAAGAGGCAAATTGTTTTCTTTCGCAAACAAATGCGCAACACAATACGACTGAAAAAAATCGTCTTTCCATTGCGCGGCTTGAACATTTTTCATGGCATCGAGATTGCCACTGTGCCCACTGAGCGAAGTTCTCAACCCTCTAATGCCATTTTCAGCAAATAAAAATGCTAAATTGTTCATCACAGGCGGTTTATTATTAAGACCATGGACAATTAATGCCACGCCTTCTATTTTAGATTGGGGCTCAAACCAGCGTGTCAATTGCTCCGGATCTGTTTGTTCCCTTATTTCGCGCATGTGAATGTTTTCGATGGTAGGGTCATTTTTATCGCAAGAAATTGCCGTTTCGTCGTCAGCGTAAGCAAGGGTTTCCAACTTTAAATAACACATTAAAGAAGTAAATTGAACAATTTTTACAAGAATGCCTTTCACACGCCTGCCAGTTATTTTCAAAATAAAATCTCCCTACTCACAAATCTTTTGCTTAAAACACAATTTTGCAACTCGGTTTAGTCCTGTAATTTTGAATGGCCTGCGCCCAATAAGCAATGAAGTAGTCAAATTTCATAAATTCTGCTGTTCTTTCTGAAAAAGTTATCGTATGGTCCTGTTTTTGAAATTTCCGTCTATTTTCGAGGCCTTTCCTGCATGTCTTTTAGCAATTCTGAAAAACGTCTCAAAGCAATTTTAGTTGGCATACCTCTTCCTGGCACAAGCGATGCCGATAACGCCGCATCTTTGGCCGAACTTGGGCGCTTGGTGCACACTCTGGGGTACGATGTCGTGCACACCATGAGCCAACGCCGGAGTTCTCATGCCGGAGGCACACTTTTAGGCGATGGCAAACTCGTCGAACTGGCCAAACACACCGGTGGTACAGGCAAAGTCAAAAAGGCAGCTTTTAGAAAAAAAACCAAAGCCGCAATGCGCTCTGAAGCAGAATCTGAAGAAGAAAACAAAACCGATGAAGCCGATGACACCAACGATTTAGACGAATCTGAGGCTGACGAAAACAGTGACACAGAGAGCACCGAGAAAATTAAAGCAGAAGTCATTGTATTCGATTGCGACATGAGCCCATCACAGCTGGTTAATATCCAAAGTGCGACTCAAGCAGAAGTGCTCGATCGCACCGGTGTGATTGTCGAAATTTTCAATCGTCACGCCAAAACCCGCGAAGCACGCTTGCAAGTTGAAATCGCGCGTTTAAACTATTTAGCCCCGCGTTTGCGCGAAACAGGCAGTGGCGGAGATCGCATTGGTACCACTGGCGAAACCTCCCTTGAGCTCGACAAAAGAAAAATCAGAGACCGCATTGCAGAACTCCGCCGCGAATTAGCAGCCGTCCAAGTTACAGATGGGCAACGCAGACAAAAGCGAAATCAGCAAAATTGCGTGGCATTAGTGGGCTACACAAACGCCGGCAAGTCTTCGCTCATGCGTGCACTTACGGGAAGCGAAGTGCTTGTGGCAGATAAACTCTTTGCCACTCTCGATACCACAGTTCGGGCACTTTATCCCGAGTCGCAGCCACGCATTTTAGTTTCAGACACTGTAGGATTCATTAAAAAACTCCCGCACGACCTGGTTGCGTCATTTCGCTCCACACTCGAAGAGGCGTCTCAGGCATCTCTCTTGCTATTTGTGGTTGATTGTTCAGACGATAGTTTTAGATCGCAACTCGAAGTCACGCATCAAGTGTTGAGTGAAATTGGTGTGGAAGGAATTCCTTCGCTGCTTATTTTAAATAAAACCGACGCTGTTTCGCAAGAAAAAATTGACGAATTGCACATTGAATTCCCCGATGCGTTTTTTATGTCTACGCGCAATTCAGCAGATGTAGCGCAATTGCGCGAAAGAATCATATCTTCTTTTGAAGAAGATATGATTGAAGAAGAATTACTCGTACCTTATTCAGTTCAAGGAATAGTTGGTGAAATTCGCAGTAGCATGAGAGTTTTAAGCGAGAATTATAACGAAGACGGTGCAATTTACAAAGTACGCGCACCAACATCAGTAATTCAAAAAATCAAACAAAAATTCAACCTCGTTTGAGTTTTACAAAATTTCCCTGCTCCGACAATCGCGTCTTTTTTCCAGTGACTTCGTCTAAAAAATCTATAACTCCCACTTGTATATCACCCCACTCCGCAGTGGAATCTTTTTTATTTCCTGCAGAGTCTCGCAATCCACAAGTAGAATCTGCGTTGTCCCATTTAAATGCGGCACCACCATGATTAAACAACAACGAAGACGCAGCATCGCCTCCGTTACTAGAAGCCGCAGTAGACATATTTAAAGCCGTAAGTGGACCATAAATTGCATCGGCAAGCATGCCGGGGCGTTTTGGCCCCAAAACAATAGAAAACCCTGTTTGCGAATCGGCCATATTAGTGTCGCGGCCGCTATCGGACACAACCATTACTATAAGATTTTTCTTATTTGTATCTATGCCTCGGGCCAATATGTTGAGTCCCATTGCCAATTGCCGCATTCCCTCAACGTAACTCAGCCCCCCCATTGTAGCCGCATCAGGAATACTCGAATTTATAGGGTCGTCGAATGTTTTGCCATCAAGGTCATTCACATTTAAAAAAAGCGAAAAATTACGCATGGGCATGCCTGGCAATGCCAAAGAATTTGCAACATATGCACACTGCGAAAGAAACTCTAAGGAGGCTATGCCCTTCGTACTACCCACCTGCTGGGTATTGCATTCAGCTTCAACTAATGCAATGTGGCGTGTTTTTTCAACCGTTTCAATTTTAGAAAGCGCATCAATAGTTGCCGCAAGTTTTCCTCTATTTTCAAATAAAGCCTTACGCCGCACTGGGTCTTTGACCACTAATTTATCGAGCATGTAAGTCAAATTCTGATCTAGCGGCTTAGGATCAAAATACCCTGAGCTCAAAGATTGTCGAATGTTTGCGACGTAGCTGCCCACGGTTCTTCCTGGTGCCGCAACACCTTTTTCGGCATTATTATACACTTTGTTTATTTGCTCATCACTATTTGAATCGTATTTTCCGCCCATCATAAATGCAGTTATTCCTAAAGGGCTAGTCACCAGCCCCTTTTTTTCGGCAAAAAATGCTAAATCTGGCTGGTCTTTTCTGATTTTCATACTGGTCAAATTGTGCACAGCAATAGACGTGTCACGAGTCATATTCAAGCCCACTTGTATGGCAACTGTATCAGGAAATGCCCCTAAAAATGTTTCTAAACCAAGCTTAGGACCCGTGGGTGTTCCGTCGTAGGTACCATTCATCAGCCTCTTGCCAAACCATTCGTTAAATCGCAATGCAGCAAGCCTGGGGCTTGTTGATAAATTTTTTGCACCGGCCGCCGCTAAATACGGAGCCGCGACACCAGCTTTACTCGTTGCAGGGTGCATTGTGTTTGCAATAGCGGCCGTAGAAACTTCTGCTCCGACAATTTGGCCAATGGCAAAAACTAAAGGAGTGTGCACGCCGCTCCCTACTTTTATTGTCACTAATCCCCACGGTTCAGTTTCCGCTGCCATGGCATTTTGCCAGTTTAAGAAAGTAGCTCCGCCCCTCATTGCATCTTTCATTAGCAAGTAAGCGTCAAGAGTTACATTGCGTGGGTCAAAAAAATTAGAAAAAGGCAGATTTTGCACGCCATTTTTAACACCTAAAGAATCGAGTGCCGCAATTCCACCAACGCCGCCCCACAATGCATTTTTAAAAAGATTGCGCCTCGAAAAATTTTTATTGTCACTCATAAACATAGCTCCCAATTAAAACGAAACTTATTATTTATTTTGCTGCTGCAAAGGCATACGAACTTATGAGCGAAGCAATGGCTCGCCTGCGCAAATCTTTGTCGCCACTTCCACAATGTCCACTGTCAGACATGACTTGTGCAGCCGCACTTATGTCTGGCCTTGCAGACGAAATAATAGGCAAACATCTGTCTAACATTGCTTTGGCTTTTGCAGGTGTTGAGCAATCACATTGCGTGGCATCTAAATTACAGTTCCAGGCTACGACATCTGCAACATTCGCAAGGGATTTTAAGTAATTTTCGTCTTCGACAGAATCGGACTTCACACTTGTGCGCCCCGCAAAACTATCTAAAAATTCTTTTTCAACATCTATAATTGTCTGAGCAACCATTGCCTCATAACGTTCTTTGCCTAAAAACATTTTTCGCCCGAGAGCACTCAGTTCTGTTACCTTAGCAGGTGGTACAACGTCTGTGGTTTTTGGTGTCAACATGTCAACTTGCACCTTAAGAATTTCAACATCCGTCGGGCTCGCGCCTAAGCATGCCGCGATAGAAGAAACAAGTTGTTCGGGCGTTTTTCGTTGCAATCCATCACTGGCGTTGTCTAGAATACGGTAAACACCTAATTGTTTTGAATCCTCTATTGCCGCTGGCGTTGGACGTTCTTTGCCATTTGCATCGCCTGGAATAGGTTCTGCATTTGCAGTAGAGGTGGGTTTTGTTGGCCCACTCGCCATTTTTGGAGGAGAACCACACGACAAAACCAAAGACAATAATGGTGAACTCAAATATAAAAACTTTTTAATTTGAGAATGATTTTCACTTAATTTCATTATATAATCACTCCCTAATATCGCATGTGTAAGTTTCAGTTGTAAAATAATTCAAAAATATTGGCTCAAGCCGTCCGTCGCCTTCTTGCCATGCACTCTGAATAGAGTTGATGACATCTAAGTTTGTTGTCGATAAATTCGAAATTCCACGCGGCAATGCTTTTGACAATCCTTTTACAAGCACCCGACCGTCGCCGGTATAATATTCTGCCAGTGCTTTTACCGATGCGATTTTAGTTTCGGGACGTGCAGCTGTGCCAGGCACACAGCCAGCCTCTTGCCCTTCGCCCGTTCCAATATTCAAAAGTGATGCTAAAAAATCTACAGTTACAGGCATGTCTGGGCCGTCTTCGGTCTTTTTATTCACCCATTCTGGAGTAATAGATGTGTCAATGGCTGCTCTTAACCTATGATTTTCACCTTCAGTTTCAACCACAGTAGATGCTGCAACGGCTTTGAGGCGCTCCGAAGTGTAAATATCTCCACTTGGGCCAAACGACCGAAATACAATACTACCAGCTGCAAGCTGTCTTTTAATGTGACAAGTCTGACATAAATTTCCCGACGCAGGAATTTTTCCAGAACCGCGCGGTGCATAATTAGTATCTTTTTTGATAGCTCTAAAATCTTCTGTTTTCAAACATTTCGGCAATTCATCAATGGAACCTCTTTTGCCTTCTGTATTTGGAGTCAGCGTTTCTCCTAAAATAACTTCATTCATGGCAGCAACTCTGCCATAACTGTTATTTTCGGAAAGAAACGAAGAAGGCTTAGAAATTAAGAAAGAAACAGTGGTAAATAATGAGCCTCTTGGAGCTGCCATGTCGCACGCTTTCCAGCCAGAAACAGGTGCAGCGCATCCGGCATAAAGTTTTGCCGTATTCGGACTCACCATTACTTTGTCTGAAAGCACTATGTCTTTGTAACTTTCACCTAAATCCATTGCATACAAAACTCTTTGGTAGAACTCACTTGCCACATCGTTACGGGTTGCAATATCAGGCAACATTTTTGTGGCTGAACGCACTGCATCGGCACCGCTCACTTTGTCGGCAAATTTTCGCACGCCAAATGCCCTAAATTCAATGGCCCAGTCGGATTGCAATTTTTGTCGCACTAAGTCTCGATGTGCTTGCGTCACCAAGGCATCTGGGTCTGACACTAATTTTAATTCCTCAATCCTTGGAGGACGGCCTAAAGCATCTTGAGTCACTCGATTTAAATAGGTTCTAAATGTTGCAGGGCGTTCACATTTAAATGCTAAATTTAAAGATGCAAATCCGCTTGAGGCCTTGCTGCCGTGGTATTTTATTGCAGCATCATTTACTGCAAGTGGGAAATTGAGTTCCATCCAAGCCGCTAAACTCTTTAATTGCGATTTTAAATCAGCCGTAAGGTCTACATTTTTTGGCATACCTGTTGGCTGTGAATCTGGCACTTCATAGGCTTTATTGTACACAGCCTGATAGGAATCGGGCATAAATTGATCAATTTCTAACCGACTCATAATGAGTCTGACTTGCGATTTATCGGCCAAAAGACGCTCAAAATCGTTAGGTTTATCTGGCGCACTCATAGGTAAACTAAATTCCGAAGGCATGGGCCAAAAACTGCGGTGGTTGGTATTTTCGGGCAAATCGGTTCCGTGACAATTTGCGCATTGTTCCTTTAACAATCGCAGCGCATCGCTTGTCGCCAAAGCAGGAACCGTAGGCCCAGGAGCCAATTTAGTGCGTACATCAACAGATTTTACAGGCTTTTTTGCTTCACCTCCACTTGTAGGAATTGCAGTTGGCTTAGAGTTCACATTTGCAATCGTTTTGGGTGGTATAGCTGCTGGCGTGCTCTGGCTGCATGCAATTGCAAGCAATGCTATGCTCCACGCAGATTTTTTAATATTTATAAAACGCTTCATTTGTGCTTCTCCCCTCGGACCATATCGGCGCGAGAGAAAAAAAATTGAGTGTTTTAAACTCAGACCTTAATTTCGAAACAATATTGTTACGTTACATTCTTTTAATTAACGTACCCAATTTATAACTGTTACCTTGCAGCGCGGGGATGGCAAGGGAGATCTGTCTTGATTGTAAATTCCTTCGTAGGTACAGATATAAACAGAACACTGCGGGTTTGTCACACAAGTGTTATTCCACTGATTTTGGCATTCTGTATTGGCATTTCCAACAGGAGCGTCTGTTCTAAAGACGACAGTTGAAGGTACGCCAGAAACCACACGAGAGTATTCAATAATGCCCAATCCCCCTGGAGTGCAATTATTGGGTGCCGGAGTGGGCTGTGCTGTGGCTTGAGGTGGCGGGGGATTGTTAATAATTTGTGATGGCGGCGGGTTGTTAATAATTTGTTGTGATGGCGGGGCCGCACAAATAAAACTTCCGTCGGCTTGCACTCCAGTTGCAAATTGACCATTTGGGCACGATGCGGCCAATAAAGTAACATTTCCGCTAGATGGCGCTGGCGCCACATTCTGGCACGATGGCCCCGCAGTGGCAGAAAACTGTGTCAGCGCTGTGCCCGCAGGGCAAACAAAATTCAAATTGGCCGTTGAACTTCCAGCATTTAAATCTAAGGGAGGCGGAATTACCAAATTTAAATTGGTGAACCCAGGCTTGCTGCCGTTTGGCTGCGCAGTTTCGAGTAAAATACTAATTCGCATATATGCTAGTTCGCCACAAGTCGTCTGATTTTGAGCACATATTGGAGTTAATTTTGTAACCGCTGATGTCGTACAAGTGGGCGAAGAATTTGCTGCACAACGCTTACCTTCAATATCATAAAAAACTGGCGCACCGCCTGACCCAGAAACCAAAGATGTGCTTAAATCTTGCAATGGAAAATCGTAAGTGGTTCCGCTGGTGCAAACTGTGTTTAAATCTCCATCAAGACATTGCTGCAAACCGGTTTGAGCGTTTGCAAGCAAAGACGAATTTAGAGTTCTCGAATCCATCGTTGTTTTCACAAGATTATCACGAATGACTTCTCGCAAAACGCTTGATTTTAAGGCTGATTGGCTGCCCTTAAGTGAATGCATAACCTTTATGCTTCCAGCCGCAATCAGACTCACTACAACAAGCGCTATCATCGCTTCTACCAAAGAAAATCCAATTTCTGATCTGCATTTTTTTCGAATTACGGTATGAAACAAGTTATCACCCCGCTAGACGAAATAGACCGAATAAACTGTCCACTATTACAATTTTGAACGGGAACAGAAGCGGTTTGTTGCGGTTGTTGCATGCAAGCAACGGCACCAGTGTCCGAAAGTCCTTTGACAAAACTCCCTGCAGGACAAATAATTTGGCTTAAAGTCGTTTTCATTAAAATTTGGTTTTTGGTCAGTGTAAAATCTTTTGTGACCGATTTTGCCGCCCCCATATGCTTAATATCTTTTAGCGAAGCATCTTGAATGACAGTCACTCGAAAATCTATTTTTTCGGGAATATCGCAAATTGCTGCGGCATTGCTGCATGTTATTTTATAAGATGCACGAGGTAAATAAACGCAACGTGCACCATTATTGGCGCAAGTCACCCCAATGTCTGAATGCTTTACTGCAGGTAATGCTGTGTTTGCAATAACAACTCCATCGTAACCCACCACAGAAAATGGGATAAAATTCTGAGAAGAATTGCAATCATTCGCTCCTGAAACATCGACACAGTTCGCTAAATTAGGAACATTCGACCTCTGAGCCATTTTTTTTGCAATTGTAGCGTTGCGCATGAACGTGAGGATATAGTCCGAAATTTCAACCATTTTAGTACTAGAAATAGTCGACTTTTTTTCGTTTCCAGATTCTCTAAAATAACGAGTCAACTGTTCTGTTGCCAAAAAAGAAACAGCGCCAAAAAGCATAGCCCACAACAAACCGTTTCCGGACTCCGACTGAAGTCTCTCAATAAACACTTTTTTTTGAGGCTGACATTTAATATTCACAAATACTCCCAAGTTTTAGGCTTAAAACAACCATCGACGAGGGATAAGAAAATCTTGAGTTTTTTAGGAATTTATTTAAGAAACCTAAAAACTAGTCTCTTTTTAGATGCCTAAAATAAATGTTTACGGGTACTACCCTCGCCGCGCCCGAGCGACCCCCAGGAAAAATGTATATTTTTTTGTAGCTTTTACTAACGCAAATTTTCGTTCAGACTCTTGGGATCAAAGGCCAATCGGAGAGCTTCACCCACAAAATTTAACGAAGAAACGACAGAAAATAGCGCAAGCGAGGGAAAAAATGCCAAATGCGGTGCTTCAACTAAAAACGCTCTTGCCTCGTTGAGCATTCCGCCCCAACTCACATGCGACTGGCTCACGCCGAGCCCCAAAAAGCTGAGCCCAGCTTCGGCAATTATCACCCCTGCCAAAGCAAAAGTCGCTTGGACAGCCAAGGGAGACAAGGTATTTGGCAAAATATGTTTAAACATCACCCGCACATGCCCTGCCCCTAAAGACCGTGCTGCAGTGACAAATTCGCGCTCTCTAAGCGATAAAAATTGACCTCGAACCAAACGTGCGTATCCCACCCAACCCGTAATGCTTAATGCCGCAACCACATTAAAAAGGCCTCCGCCAAAAAAAGCTGTCATGGCAATGGGTAAAATTAACGGAGGAAATGCCAACAAAATATCAATAAATCTAGATATAATTAAATCGGTGAATCCGCCAAAATATCCGGCAGCGGCTCCTATTGGCACACCAATACACACGCTCGCTAACACGGTCCAAAAACTCACAATCAGTGACGTGTAGGCGCCATTGATAATCAGAAGTGCAATACTATTGCCGTTACCATCCATACCCAACCAGGCCGCGGAATTTGGCACACTCAATCGGAGCGGGAGCGTGGTTGGAATATCTTTTATTGCCGGACAAAACACAGGCACTAGAGCAATACAAATCCATATTGTTAAACAAATCGCACCAACAGTTGCCCATTTGTCGCTGAGTATAATTTTAATAAATCGCGAGACTAATTTCATTGCAGCCTCACGCGAGGGTCGAGCACTCTGTAAAGAATATCCACTAATAAATTGCAACTCACATATACCAAAGCCATAACTAATACACATCCAGAAACAACATTGTATTCTCGCGATTGCACCGATTCTACGGTTAACGAACCAAGACCTGGCCACGAAAATAATTGTTCCGTAATTACGGCACCGCTTAATAGCACTCCAAGTTGAACACCCAAAATAGTGAGTGCTGGTAAAAAAGCATTGCGCAGCGCGTGCTTGAACAATACCGTAAACTCGCTGAGTCCTTTGCTACGCGCAGTGCGAATATAATCTTCGCTTAAAACATCAACAAGTCCGCTCCTAATCATGCGGCTAGTTAACGCAGCAAGTGCTGCCCCTAGGGTTACGCCAGGTAAAATGAACGATTTTATTCCTTCATTTCCTGTAAGTGGAAACCAGTCTAATTTAACCGAAAATACCCACATTAAAATGGGCCCAATAATAAATGAAGGGGCAGAAACAGCTAACAACGAGGCCATTGCTGCACTCTTGTCTACGAAATTTCCAGCATTTGCTGCTGATATTACCCCTAATAATATAGCAATAGTAAGCGATAATCCGAAGGCAAAAAGTGCCAATTGTGCCGTATTCCAGAGTCTTGGTAAAATAAGAGACATAACGGGCGAATAATCTGAAAAACTTCGCCCTAAATCTCCCACAGCAATATTTTTAAAATAAATAAAATATTGCTGCAAAATAGGCTTATCAAAGCCGTATTTTACAAGCCATTCTGTTTTAGCACTCAAAGTTGCATCGGCGCCTAGAATAACATCGGCGGGATTTCCAGGAATAAGCCGTTGCATGAAAAAAACAATTGTGGCTATGCCCCACATGACGAGCAGCATTTGAGGCAATCTCTTCACGAGCACATTCAACACAATTGCTCCTCCTAGTTTTTTGAAACTTCTGTGAGTGAAAGGTAACGGAAATCGGAATACAATTTATATCCCTTAACGTTCTTAGAAATCACTGCATTGCCAAGTTTATACCATAAGTAAACATAGGGAGCATCGTCCGCCAAAATTTTTTGCGCTTGCGAATAAATGCCATGGCGTTTTTCAGAATTATATTCGGTCTTGCCTTTTTCTAATAATTCATCAACTTTAGCATTGGCATAAAAAGACCTGTTGCCACCAATGGGAGGAATTTGCTTGCTGTTGAACACAAAATTAAGATGATCTGGATCTTTGTAACCAGTCCAGGGTGCGATCCAAGCCTGAATTTGACCTTCAGCCAATTGTTTTGAAAAGAGACTGAACTCTAAACTCTCTATTTGCATGTCAATTCCGACCAACTTAAGTTGAGAAGCAATTGCTTTAGCAACGGCAATTCTTTCTTTATTAGTTGGTACTTTTAAAGTAACACGGGTACGAGGCAACGGGCCATTTCCGTCTGGGTCTTTTAATCCAGCTTCATCAAGTAGCTTTTTAGCACCTTCGGGGTCGTATTTTACCGCAGCAATATCTTTTTCATGAAACGGAAACGCAGCAGGAAACATGCTTTCGGCTTTTTCTCCCAATCCTTGCAATGTGTACTGAAGTATTTCGTCTCTATTAATGGCCTTTGCCACAGCTTGGCGCACTTTTGCGTTTTGAAAAGTCGCATTTTTTAAATTAAATGCTAAAAATGTTGTGCTCATTGCAGTTCTGGTAATGACATTAAATTTGTCGGCTCTGTTTTTTTGAATTTCAACTACTTTATCTGGGTCTAAACTATTTTGAACCATATCTAAATCACCTTTTACCAACGCAGCATAGCGCGTAGAATTATCGGTGATTATTTTAAATACTACTTTATTGAGCTTTGGCTTAGAGGTTTTGACTAAGTCGGCAGCATAGGAGTCATTTTTAGCCAATATCCATTCGTCATCAGCACTTTTTTCTAACACAAAAGGACCACTTTCATAGCCTTTTCCAAGCAATTGCTCCGGAGCTTCAACCAGAGCTTCTTTTGGCAAAATACCAATAACCAAATTTGTAATAAAGGCGGCATCGGCACCAGACAAGCTAAATTGAACTTCGTCTGCAGCGGTTTTTTTCACGCTAGTTACTTTTTCGAATGCACCTTTTCGGGGAGACGGAGGAAAATCTTTTGGTGAAGACATAATTGCATTATAAGTCGCTACAACATCTTCTGCATCAATTTCATGCCCGTTTTTACACTTTATTCCTTTGCGGATTTTCACTTTCCAACCACCAGAACCATCGGCACTCAAACTCTGAGCAACAACCATTCGCATGCCACCGTTTTCGTCGAATCCGATGAGCGGTAAAAATCGCAATTCTTCTACATACTGACTGTTTGCATCTGTTCCTAAAATTCTCGGGTCTGAAGACTTAGGTTTGCTTTCAAAGCCAATCACCAGAGTGTCTTTTGGCGTCTCAGCTTCGGCAATGAGTGCGGGACTCAATTGCCCCAAAACAGCCAAAGCACCCAAAACAAGCTTGCATTTTTGATGAATCATACAAATTCCGCCATTATTTAAGGGGGTCACTTTTTTTATGAAACCCCAGTTTGCATATTATTGCCTTGCGATTGATGATACTTAAACTCTATTCAAAGCCCAAGTGCAGCACACCTGGTTTGGCATTGTGCGTTGACGCATGCCCCCTGCCTTTGTTAGAGCATATGTCTTGCTTCACATTGACCCTATGAAGACCTCAAAAGTCTGAAGAGAGGATACGACCCATGGCTCGCATATCTATACAAGATTGCCTCGACCTCATTCCAAACCGTTTCGCTGTTGTGATGCTCGCTGCACGCCGCATGCGTCAATTGCAAAAAGGTAGCGACCCATTAGTAGAGTGCCGCAATAAAGAAGCCGTCACATCTCTGCGCGAAATCGCTGCTGGAAAAGTAGGAATAAAAAGCACAGCAAAAGTTCCTGGCCTTGGCGAAGCTTTTGCGCGTTTGGTTAAAACCCCTCCGCCAAAGTGAAAAATAAATTTGCAAAAATTGTTAAAACCTGCGCATTTATTGCAGCGGGTTTTCTTTTTGCGTCCCAATATTTCTCTTGGGCACAAATTCCGCTCTCAAAACCCGATTTTAGAGTTATTTTTGCCCACGGTGAACACACCTCGCAACGACATCGAAAATTACTCGAAAAACTTCAAAAAGAATTCAATGCGACAGCAAACAATTCAACTAATTTTCATAAAACAGGCGCAGCGCAGCTTCTGCTTCGACTCCAAAGCAATCCGTTGCAAATTTTGTTTCCCTACCAACAATCTATTTTAGATACGACAACGGACCGTTTTTTTAATTTTGGACCCGAAGGATTCATTTTAGCCGGGGTTCAAAAAGATTCTGAAAATGCAGTTAAGGCCAGCGTATTTTCGTTGTCGTACAAAGCCAATTCAGTTTCGCCTTTACTTGAACTCCAAAACTCCGGAAAAATTTGGAATTCCATTGAATTAAACAATTCAATTTTAAACAACCAAAACTCTCCTTCAAAAAACGATAACGAAATTGAAAACGCTGAAATTCTGAAAACGGCTCAAACAATTTTACGCACCGGTGGAATCAATTGTCTTGCCAAAGCCCAAGGCAGAAAACAGACCGACAAGCAATTTGTTTGCGATTTAGAAAGCGAAGTGACTCGTGCGAGATCGTGCAAGGCACTTGGAGTTCGAACGGCCCAGCCTAAACTAGAGGTTTTTGCGAGTGGCTCTTCGCGGTGTTATTTTTTTCATGCTGCGCGCGACAGTCGCTATTCTGCTGGACCTCAGATTTCAAAATTGGTCTGCGTAAATACGCACACCGATGAATTTGATTCGAGCAGTAGCGATGACTTGCGATTTATTTATCCTGAACCTTCAGGAAATACCGTATTACTTTATCATACCGATTCTGCTCCACATCGAGTATTTAGATTTCACATGAATGGTTTTAAGCGCGAAGAAATTGGAAATTCACAAGTGTTAGGGCTTAAGTCGGCAAGGGGAAACGACTCCTTAGCCGATGGCCCTCTGGCTTATTATGGCTGTAAAAGCCCTGAATCAGAGCTGCAACAACTCTATTTATTCCCAACCGATATTTACACAGGGATTAGGGCTGTGACAACTTCTGATATTGTCTGGAAAGTTCAGACAGATTCTACCAGAGGACTTTTTTTAGAAACATTAAACTATAAAAATCTTATTAATCTGGAACCTGATTTAGATAAATTTCCATCACTTACGTGCCTTCAAGATACCTCTTTAGATGTAAAATGCGCGCTTAAATCGATACAATTTGCAGCGCAAATTTCTTGGGAAGAAAAACAAGGTATACTCAGCCGTGCATTAAGCCCCGAACTTCGCATTGCGTTGCTAAAACAATGCCTTGATGGCATTCAAAAAATAAACATTCAACTGCCAAATTGGCAGCTGAAATCTGAAAGCACTTTACTAGAAACTTTTTTTGCACAAAAATTGAATGCGAAAGTTGTTCCTGAAACTGAAAGTCAACGCAATTTAATTTTTACAGGCGAAAAACAACTCAGCAGTTATCTTAGCCTACCAACGGATTTTTGGACACAAATAAAATCGGAAATTCAACCAAAATAGTTTTTTTTTCCGAGGAGAAACAATCATGACTTCTAATTTTCGCTATATTACTACACCAATATATTATGCTTCAGGCACAGCACACGCTGGGCATTTTTACGCTACATTGCTGGCAGATATTTTGGGAACGCACTACAAACACCGGGAATTCAAAACTCTAACCCTGACAGGGATGGATGAACATGGCGAAAAAATTGCCGAAAAAGCCGCATCCGAAAACAAAACACCTCAAGTATTAGTAGATGAACTTGCTGTGCAATGGAAAAACGCATTTTCTGCTTTCCAATTGCATTCCGATATCTTTATTCGCACTACTTCTGCCGAACATGTTGCAAATGTTCAAGAAATATTAAACGCTTGTTTTAAAAATGGTGACATTTATTTTGGCGAACATGAAGGCAATTATTGTGTGGCTTGCGAAGCATTTTTAACTGCAAAAGAACAAGACGAACACGGCAATTGCCTCATTCACAAACGCAAAACAGAATTAAGGCGCGAAGGCAATTACTATTTTAGAACCTCTAAATACATTCCCGAAATTATCGCACAGCTAAAACAAGGCAATATTATTCCAAACTCTCGATTTGCAAACGAAGCCATTGCAATAGCAGAGGCGCTAGAAGGCGATTTGTCTATTTCGCGCCCTAAAACACGCACACAATGGGGCATTGAGCTTCCATTTGATTCAAAACATGTGGCCTATGTTTGGTTCGATGCTCTGCCTAATTATGTAACAGGCATTGGAGGAGTAGAGGCAGCTCGCGCAAGTCCATTGTGGAAAAATGCCGTCCATGTCATTGGAAAAGACATTTTAAAATTTCACGCAATTTATTGGCCAGCAATGCTTTTGTCGTTAAAATTGCCACTACCAACCCTTCTTGTGACGGGCTGGCTGCATTCTTCGGGCCATAAAATGAGCAAAAGCCTCGGCAATGTCATTGGACTCTCAGACCTTCAATCGGGCGCTCTTGCAGAATATGGCCGAGATGCATTTACAAATACAGTATTTAGACTCATAAATCCGGGCGACGATTTAGATATCACTATTCCTTTATTATTGGAACGTTTTAATGCCGATTTAGCAAACGGAATTGGCAATTTGCTTTCGCGAACTTTGGGCCTCATTGAAAAAAATTTCCAAAATACAATTCCTAGTTTTTCACCTTTGCTGGATACCTCACGGGAAAATGAGCTCTGCGCCGTTATGGAATCATTGGCTCAACGGGTCGAAAATTCATTCGATCAATTTAAATTAGCCGATGCACTTGCGGCCATTTGGGATTTGATTTCAAAAACTGACAAATACATTGCCGAAACTAAACCATGGGAACTTGCAAAAAACCAAACACCAGAAGGAAAAGCACAATTAGGTAATATTCTTGCTCAATCTGTAGCCGTATTACGTATTGTTGCCCTTGTTTCTGCATCGTTTTTTCCAGAAAAAATGGACACTTTGCTTTCATCGCTCGGCGAAGCACCAGCCAGCAATGGAAATGCATTTGTGCGCGCACGTAATATTCGAAATATAAATGCGGGTCATGTTTTTTCTGAAATTCCAAAATTATTTCAACGCATAGATATTAAAGCAGAGCTTGCATCACGACAGAGTTCAGAACCTAAAGTCGACACAATTTCGGAAAATAAAAATTCAACACCGAAAACGAATAGCGATAAAACAACGGTAACTTCAAAAACAATTGCAATTGATGATTTTACTAAAGTTGAAATTCACATAGGAACAGTCATGCAGGCTGAACTTGTAGACGGTTCGGACAAACTTTTACGCCTGCAAATATCATTGGGCGACCTGGGCCAAAGACAAGTTTTTTCTGGAATTCGGCAATGGGTAAAACCCGAAGACATTGCAGGACGCAAAGTATTGGTAGTCACCAACCTTGCTCCTCGCAAAATGAAATTTGGAATGAGCGAAGGAATGGTACTTTCAACAGACACTCAAGACGGTCAAGTGAGCCCCGTTTATGCGCCCGAAGGACTTAAAGAAGGCTCACGCTTGAGCTAGAATTAATAGTTGCCGTAAAAATTCAAGATACCCTGAGCATCGTTGTGTTCAGCATCGAGACCAGCTTGCATTGTAATTTTGTTAACCATTCCGCCTGGGCAATAGTTAGGATAAATTTCGGCAAAGTCAGCATTGCGATCTATTGCCGGAACCGGGAATGTAAACTGTGCGCCAGTTGAACATTGCATGTAGAAAGTGCTCCCCAAACGCACGTGCCAGCCGCGCTCTAAAACTACAGTAAATGAACTGTAAGTATCGTTAGGATAAACATCGCGCCAGCAGTTAGTGAAACCACAACGTGTGGCATCGCTCCATTTTCCTAAAATAACCGAACGTAACATTACGTCGCCCATGGGTGGGTGATTGGGAATAGGATGAATTTCGGAAACACTTTCGTCTGAAAATGCTACAGCAGAACTAGCAATTGACAACGCAGCGCAAGCCACAAGTGCTGCACGACCTAAAACTATATTGAACATATTCAATCCTCCGGAACAAAAAAAATGTTACAAAAAAATACGACAAACATAGCGTTCTACAGTAATTATTAACTACTGACTTCAAAAATGACAGTCCGCTTATGCTGCCAATAGAAAATCCTAGGTTGGACAAAAAGTCAAATTTTTCAAATGCAGAGCAAAAAGCAGGCCATAAGCTTGTAGTGCATCTGCTATATAATTTTATTGAAAACAATTTCTATTTTTTGCAGATTAATGCTGGAAGACAAGCATTAGCGATTGATTTTTGAGCCATCGAGAACAGAACGCATGATTTCGTCGCGAGGAATTAAATCGGTTGGAAGTGTTGCCCGACGTACATTTGCGCGATATAATACTGCACCCCGAAGTTTTGTATAATCTAAATCGGCGTCTTCTAAATTCGCTCGACTTAAGTTTGCGCCTTCAAGGTTAGCATTCCACAAACTCGCATTTGCAAAATCACAAGATTCTAAATTTGAATCTTTGAAATTTACGTAAGAAAGGTTTGAGTGCGTAAAATCCGAACCTGTAAAATCAAGTTTTGTAAGGTTTGCTTTACGAAGGTCAAGCCCTGAAAAATTGCGAGTGGTTTGCAAGATGTCTACCGCTTCTTTACGAGTGAGGGTTTTTGGTTTTGCACTTTCTGGATCGATTACTACGCCCGCCACTGCAGCGCCTCCGGCGTCGTCTGAATCAGAGTCGTCATCGTCAAAATCGTCGTCAAAATCGCTGTCTTCAGAAGAAGATTTACGTGGTTTAAATTCTAAAATAGGAAGCAAAAACGGAGATTGACGGGCGAAGGAAATAAACATGCTTTAGAGTGCCTCCAATAGAAGTCTGAGGGCACCTTAAAATCTGCTTGATGCAAGGTCAAGCAAAGAAGTAAAAGGATTTCACTTTTTATTTGAATTATTCTGAAATTCGGACGCCTGCAGCAGAATCTGCAACTGCGAAAATTTCGGCAGGACTTACAGAATCGTCTTCTGATAAATCAAAGGCACGCTTGCGCACAGCGCCCGTAGGCCTTGCTGCAATTTGTGCGGCCGTAAATACGGATTCCGATGCGTCTTCGAGCACCATCTGAGCCAATCGAGCACGAATGACAGATTTAGAAATCCAAAAAACATCTGCCAAAGTTTTGACCATATTCACCCGGTTTGAAACTTTTTGAACTTCCGAACGCAAAGCTGCTGTAGGGACTAGCAATGCGTTTGAGAGGTCTACAATTTCAAAAAAGGAATGATTGTCCGATTTTGAGGAAATATTAAACTGCTCTCTCTCAGAAAATAAAATTACCCGGGCGATTTCGCGCGCAATTGCACAACGAGTGTGAGCGCGCATCTCACCTTTTCGGTACCTAATAGAATATTGCCCCGGTTTAACTCGAGAACTGCGAGCAATTTTATCAGAAACTTCACCTTGAACCACTTGAATAAATGGAATGGCATTTAAAACTTCCGGCAAGTAAACGGGCACCGATTGAATGTGCGCGTTTACCAATATATTTGCTGCAACTTTCTCTAGAGCAAGTTGCGAATTTCGACGTTCATTCCAGATTGATGGCGTCAAGTCTAATGTAGCTTTGCGATCTTCTTCAGCTTCTACATAGTCGAACCATGCTTCATCGAAATCGAGTGTGCCATCACAAATATCTTGAATCGTATCTAAATCGATATCGAGATGTTCAGCCAAAGCTTCAAGCGCATAAACACTTCTGACAGCCTTTTTTCCGCGCTTCCAGTGACTCGTGTCGCTAGGATTGTATTGCAAAATATTTCCAACTTCTTGATCGTGAATCTTCGAATCACGCTTCCGTGTTTCGAGGACACGAAAACAAAAACGAAAGAGCAATGCCGATTGCGGAAAACGCTGAATGTCAGAACTTTTGCGCATGAAATCGTCCTTTGTTTGTGTCGCGTGGCTAGCATGTCGGAATTGTAAACTTGGCGCCATTCTCCTGTCAAGATCTCAATATTTTCAAAAGTCTAGCGCGAGAGTCTTGGGCCAATCCCATGACCGCTTTTGAAATACACCAAATTTTAATCGAATTAAGCACATACTCGTTTGACTAAATTGCACATAAACTAAAATCCCTAAAAAAAGCTTTTTCGTCTTTTACTGCTGCAAAATCGGCACTTGACCCGCCATAAAAAGTAGAGAAAAACAAACCGCTAATCTTGAGTTTATCTGTTGTTCTCATCACGATATCTGTCTGGGATAATACCTCCTTGCCATCTATTTTTATTTTGACGACACCATCAGCCTTACCTACATTATTTACAATAACTTCTTCTTCAATATGGTGCCATTTTTGTGACGAAAAAGTCCACGCTCCACGCTGAATCGACCACCCATAAATAATTCCTGTCGACTTGTTCACGCTCAATTCTGTGCCCGGATTTTTAAGCAAGTGCTCATTTTCTGCTTTTGGAATGTAAGCGTAGAGTTCGCCTGCCCCTTGGCTACGCCACATTAACCTAAGCGAAAAACCATTTTTTCCATCGGGGGTTTCTCCTCCACTTATAAGCTCACCATTACTTACTAAACCAGGTAATTTTCCACCTTTAACAAAATTAAAATCGTCACCAAACAACACCCAATAACTGAGCGTCGCCCTCTCATACTCTGCCTGAAAAGGAACAAAAAACTGTGTTCCACCAGGCTTCAATTTCTGTTCGCGACTGTACGCAGGACTGGCGGTTCCCTTTTTATAAATCACTTGTAAAACTTTTGCTCCGGAATTGAGCGGATCTAAAGTAACAGATTCATTTTCGATTGCGTCTGCAATGCGGCCACTTTTGGACAAATTCCAACCACTTGGAAAATCGGCAAAATTCCAGCTTAGTTTTTGGCCTTTGCAGCCCTGTCTTGGAATAGAAACATCCTCTGACTTTAGCGCAGTAGAATTATTTTCAGGCAACTGTTTTGGCTCATTCACCGGTTGCACCTTTGCAGGTTTTGCATTTGCTGTTTGTACACCCGTTGTTTGTACACCCGTTGTTTGCTCATTCGAAGTTTGCACAATCACCGGTCGCACACCCGTTGTTTGCTCATTGGACTTATTTTTCGCATTGAGTTTAAATTCTGAATTTCGTCCGCAAGCCAATAAGGTAACAGCAGCAATTTTTAAAACAAATATATTTAGAAATTGATATTTTTCTTTATTCAATGTCTCTCTTTTGCAAAATTAAACTGTTTGCTCTCACAAGCTTTATCGACAATCCGGCAAAAAACCTTGAATATCGAACGTAAAATACGAATATTTTAGAATTAAACTTGAAATTTTTTACATTCGTGAAATTTGAGTCGCGTTTTAAAAAGCAGGATTTCTTTGCTAAATTCTAGAACATAATTGCACGCCCCATTATCATGATGCTGTGAAATTTTTAACTGATTTGAATTAAGACATGTTGCCGATACAGGTTTGTTATTTTTTAAGTCAGAAAATTCAACTCATTCTATTGGAGTCCCGTTTTGAAAAATCGCCTATCGCTATTTGTAATCTGCATTTTAGGAGCCGTTCAAGCGGTCGCTTGTAAAATTGAATCTAAAAGCGATTCAAGCAAAGGCAATGCAACTGCTTCAACAGGATTAGATGCTTTAAAAAACCAAATTGTTCTAGATATGTCAGACGTCAGTTTTGATACAGCTTCAAATACAGGAATCGATAAAGACGTCGATTTACTATCTACCTTTTCTTATACTGAACCTCCGCGATTGAATTATATTCCAGAAAATAAAAAAGATGAAGATGACAAATCAGACACCTATGGCAAAGAATTTGGCAATTGTTACCTTAATGCGCTCGCTAAGGGCTCAAAATTGACACACGTTGAATCTGGGTTTTTACTTTCCGGCAAGGCGGACATTAGTGATTGCTATAAATTATATTGGAGCAAGCTGTTCGAAGGCAAAAGCGAAACAAAGTATGAGATTATAGAATCTGAAGTAACTGCTATTTTGCAGGCTCATTTCGTTTGCCCTGGAGGCGATGCAGCCTCCATAAAAGGCTTGACTGTTGAAGAATTTTTTGCAACCAGAGACAACAAAGCTGATATTTGCAAAAATGCCACTCGTAAATTTTTGGCTACGCGCTGGTCAACAAATATGAATGTTAAAACAAAATCGACTACTCCCGCGTCAAGCCTTACTCCTGCAAGTGAATTAGTCACTGTAATGCATTACAACACAGATTCAATTGAAAGCACTAAAGACGGAAAACCTTGCTCTTCAACACGGGAAGGCAATGCCGTTCGTTACGCTCCCGGATGCCTAAAACTAGAAAAAACAAAATTTTTTGACGACCACAGCTTCGACGCAGAAGAAAAGGGAAGAACAAGAATTTCTTTGTTTGAATTTCTCGAAGGCTTGGAATCGGAATTTAAAGACCCAGAAGGAAGTTGGTATTCTAAAGGAGCTCTAAAATTCTTTAGCAACGGCTGGAATGGCAGTGTGAATTACACAGGCACAGAATCTGCGCCAAAATTGACTGCCACAATGGGTGATAAAAAAATAGACAAAGAATTAGACTCAAAAGTTTCTACAAAGCCATTAAACCTGACCGAAAGTGCCTCTTCTGGTGCGTTAAAACTGCCAAAAATTCCGAAATTGTTTTAATAATTTTCTGGTGGCTAAAATTCACCTCAAAATAAAATTAAGTATAAAATTTTAAATCATCGTTCATAAGCTTTAAAACAGTATTCATATTGTTTTTCAATTCATTTTCCGTTTTTCCGCTGACAATCACGTAACCCATAGAGTCGCCGCTGTAGGCACGGTTCCAGCCGGTATCACCTATTTTTATCGAAATCTCATAACAAACAATGCATTTTACGTTGCTAAAATCTGGTAGCTTTTGACAAACTCCAGGCTGCGGAGGAATGAGCATCCAACCCACCAGCTGCGTTGGCACTTTATTTTTGACCAATTCAAGTAATTGAGATTCCGATCCCATGGCACTTTGCGCTACAAATTGAAATGCATTTAAATCAGGCGCGCCAGCAGCAATCAAAGCCTGGTTAATACGCCCGCCCCCAGTACGGCAGGCAATTTCACAGAGCGAAATGTTTTCAAATTTATCGACAAACACTTCTGCATGAAAAGTATGGCCATTTGGGAGTTTTAATGCTTCGCACACTGCTATCACGTAATTTGTGATTTTTGAAAAGAGCGGATTATTTTGCTCCAACATAAAACTTCCCACTACCGCTCCAGCAGCAAACGCCTGAATTTGAAGCCCTGGCGTTAAGTATTTACTGGGCCATACAAAAGGAATTTCAGAATTGAGGCAAAGGCCGTCGATGTGATACATTTCTCCTTCCTGAAAAACTTCTACACATAAGTCAGACACATATTCTGAAAATGGAATGCGAGGTTGAAATCCAGTAGCTAAAAATTGCTCTAAATCCAGCGCAGTTTGTATTTTTTTTCCAAACACCGAACCAGAGGCAGAACGTGGTTTGACGTACACAGGCAATTTATTTTCGGCAATAAAATTTAAAAGATCTTCGGGCCGACCCAATTCACAAAACGCTGGACTGTGTAAATTTACGGCCCTTAAAGCTTTTTTACAGGCAACTTTGTCGCGAAATAAAATCCCATTTTCAGGGGTTTGTCCGGCAAAATTCTATACTGTGCGCAAATAAGCCGCACGCAAAATATCGTCTTCTCCAAAGGCTATCACTGCAGTAAAAGGCTCGTTTAAATGCAACGCCTGTAAGTCGCTCCATATAAGGCCATTGTTTAAATAATTATCGTAACGTTTAGAAAAAGAAAGTTTTTGCCTCTCTGCAAATTCATGCAAATCAGCCTCGCTCACACTTTCAGCATCGACACACAAGCTCAATGAATATTCAACATTTATTTCTGAAAGCAAGCCTCGAAAATCAAATTCCAGAGGATTATGCAAAGTGAGAACTAAAATATTTGGTTTCATAAAACGGATATCCTTTTTAGCATTAAAACGACAATTCCTGCCAATACAGTCACGGTCAAAGCGCTCATCACAAAGAGGTGACTCGGCAATGCGAACACAACAAGCCCTAATAAAATAGGGACAAGTGTTTCAACCACAACACGACTCAAGCCCAATTTTTGGGCCCAAAAAAGTGCGTCTTTTTCTGAAGCCACGGATTCGAACAAGTATTGCCGCGCCGACATTCTGCAAAGGTTCATGCCCAAACCCCATAGAAAACACGACGCTGCAACTGCCAAAATCACATTGTGAAGCACCATTAAAGCAGATGCCAATGCCATAAAAAAAAGACCGAACCAGACTACTAATTTTGTTCGTTTTTGCATGCTACTTATAATAACTGCGAAGCCCGCACCACCAGCGGCCAAAAAATCTAGCATTCCAAATGTAGAATGGGACCATTTATTTTGGCTCGACACTATCCAGGGTAACAAAAAATTAAGGAGCCCGGGAGCTGCAGCAAGAACACAAATCAGTATAAAATTCAATTGCACCTGTTTTTTGGGGAATTCTTTTTTTTGGCTCTCGATGTGGTGTTGGTCATTATTATGCTGATCGTTAATATGCTCATCGTTATTATGCTGAGCAGGCGAATCCACATTTAAAGCAACACCGCCGAAACCTGCCACGGTGCTAAGCTCAACTTTACGCAATAAAATGCCAGCGCAATAAATCATGAAAATAGCAGCAATTGACATTCCAATACCGGCAATTCCAATACCTTTTAAGCCAAATGCATCGAGCACAAAACCAGCTAATCCTCCGCCTACGGCACTGCCTATTGTCATTGCACTTTGCAAAATTGTATTGGCTGCGCGCGAGGTGAAAGTTTTTGAGTGCACCAATAAGTTGAGGCGCAATTCAATAATTTGAAAGATGACAAAAAACAGAGCGGCTGATAAACAAAGAATTGAAATAAATACAGTCGAATTGTGCGCATTCGGCAAACATAATAACGCCGATAACATTGCGCACAAACCAAGAACTCCAAGCCATATTTTTTGAGAGTGGGCAAGGAGCAAATTTTCGAGAGCAGGAAACATCCGCTGGAGCACATAAGGAATGAGCGCACACAATCCCATGACCAAACCGAGTTTGACTCGACCCACTTCAGCCTGAATGCTCGACAAAAAAAGGGCAAAAATAAGCATGCATTCCAGCGCTGTTGAAAGAAATCCCGCTAAAAAAAAGACTCCCTGAGTACTTGCAATGCCTGAATTCTTTTGCAATCTATTTCGACCTCAATTCAATATGTTTGAGTTGCATTGGCGGATCAAATCCCAAGGGACCCATATGAGAGATATCGTGAAAATTTGCAATGATTGCACAAAAAAAACTCCACTCTTGCGAATGGAGTTTTTGAAATACTATTTTAAAACTAAAGCAGTACCTAACTCAGTTGCTTTCAAATTCAGCGTCTACAACGCCGTCTTTTTTAGCGCCACCGGCGTGAGGAGTGCCTTCGGGGCCCTCAGTGGTGGCACCAGCTTGAGCTCCTGCATTCTTGTACATTTCTTCGGCAAGCTTATGAGCCTTTTGCTCAAGCGCTGTAGCCGCAGCATCAAGTGCTGCTTTGTTGTCGGACTGAGTTTCAAGAACTTTGCGCGCCGCAGCGAGCTCAGTTTCGATTCCAGCCTTCACATCTTCAGCTATTTTGGCGCCAGCTTCGGTCATGTTTTTCTCAACTTGGAACACGAGGCTGTCGAGCTTATTCTTAGATTCAATCACTTCGCGCTTTGATTTATCTTCAGCAGCATGTTGCTGCGCTTCATCAACCATGCGTTTGATTTCAGATTCAGACAACCCAGAACCACTTGTGACAGTGATTTTTTGTTCTTTTTGTGTGCCTAAATCTTTAGCAGAAACATGCAAAATACCGTTAGCATCGATGTCGAAAGTCACTTCTACTTGTGGAACACCACGGGGTGCAGAAGGAATTTCGCTCAAGTTGAAGCGGCCAAGCAAGCGATTGTCGCGCGCCATTTCGCGTTCACCTTGGTAGATTGCGATTTCTACGCTGGTTTGGTTGTCGGCAGCGGTACTGAATATTTGCTGCGCTTTTTAGGAATGGTGCTGTTGCGTTCTACTAATTTAGTGAACACGCCGCCCAAAGTTTCAATTCCGAGAGACAAAGGAGTGACGTCGAGAAGCAATACGTCTTTTACTTCGCCGCCCAAAACTCCACCTTGAACCGCAGCGCCAATAGCCACAACTTCATCA
>JAYTOT010000167.1:0-1531 GCA_043747645.1 Pseudomonadota bacterium
CGAAATTTTAAGGAGATTTATATTTGACGAAAGTACTTCTAAGAGTGAAATTTCTCGAAAATATATTTTGGCGGTAGATAGCTTTTTTCTGAGATTTCCGCGCGATAGTGGCGCTCGGCTCGCTGCGTTAGAATGTGCCACTAAGTTTGAAAAATGGAATCAGCCTGTTGAATTTAGAGAAAGGCTTCATGCACTTTATTTAAATGTTGGGCTTGACTCTACTGCCTCACAGGTAGAACGAGAGAAAATAATTCATTTACTCATTAAGGCAGAATTAAAATTACAAGACTCTAATTTTATGCAAGCGTCGCGTGCGTTATCGAATTTGCAACAGGATGTAGACTCTGGAAATTTTTCATTGCTCATTAAATCTGAAGTTGCAGCGGCAAATGTGGCAGCTATTAGAGCATTGGCGCTAGATTTTAGAAAAAAAGGAAAATTGAGTGAAGCGCGTGACGAAGTCACTTTGTGGGTAAAAAGACACAAACAACACGATCAGAGTGCCTTAGTGTTGCTAGATGCAATGAGAGTAGACGCCGAATTAATGCACTTTGAGGATTTGCTTAAAATTTATCCGGTTATGTCTGAATTAAAAAACGGTGTCGCATACGCTGCCGAGGCTAAATATTGGCAAGCGCGTGCCTTGGAGGCTCAACTAAAATTTAATAGCGCTGCTCAAAAATACAAAGAAGTGGGAGAAAGTAAGTCGGAATCTCTCCGACTTAAAGACCGACTGGATGCAATAAAGAGACTGGAATTTATACTTGCTGAATTTTCCGATTACCGCGCACTTGCAGATGCCTATGCATTGCATGCAAAAGTGTTGAAAGAGGCAAACGAGATATCTGCTTTGCCAGAGCTGCATAATTTAGCCGCCGAAAATTATATGAAATCTGAAAGAATAGTTGAAGCAAGGCAACAGTGGAAAAAGTTGAGAATTTATTCTAATAGAAATATTAGATTTCGATATGCTGCATTAGCAGGAGAAATCCGCTGTAATCTGGCATCTGAGCAAATTTCAACTATGACCAACGCTGCAATTGAAGCCGATAAACTTTGGCGAGGATATTTTTTAAACGCTGGAAAACCAGTGGATGAATCTAAAAAAATAGGAGTAAATTTAAATAATGAATTTCTGTTAAGACAGAGTCTAGTTTTAGCAAATGAAGCAGATTTGAAGTTAATTCCCAGTGAAAATCGTATTTCTCCAAAGGAAAGAGCCGGAGTGCTTGCGAGATCGACAGCCATTTTGAACCGAATGTTAGGCCGGAGCAAGCTCATTGGGACTCGCGGTATTTATGCGAACCAAGCAGCAATGATGCAATGGTCTTTGGGTAATTTGTACGTAAGATTACGCGACATTCAGCTGGCAATTATGGCAGACAGGAGCGGGAATTCAGATAAAGAGTTTGACCTTTCAAAAGTCAAAATTGAAGAATATTCTCGTTTAGCTCAAATTAATTTATTTAAAAGCTATTCGTTTATGAACAAAGGTCTAGAAATCGAAACAGATTCTGGCTTGCCTCCATTG
>JAYTOT010000168.1:0-22885 GCA_043747645.1 Pseudomonadota bacterium
ATTTAGCTTCTTGGACTTGCTCAATTATTTCCTGCCTCTCTTCGATGCTAACTACTCTTCCTCTGAACCGTAAATCTCTGCAATTTTTTTTTGAAGCACTAACAATGCGGCTGTTTCTGCAAGTGCTTTGTCTTTACGGAGAAGCTCTTTTTCGAGCCTTTTTATTTCTTTTTTATCGCCAGCTGATTCTCGATTATCTAGTTTTTGCCCTAAACTTTTCTTGCAAATATCTTTCCAAAGGTCAATTTTTTCGCTTGTTAGGCCATTCTTACGTAGCCATTCGCCTTGGTCAATTTGAGGTATTGAAGTGAATTTCAATATCGATTCAAACTTCTCATTTTGACTTAAATCTTCTGGGCTGCGAGGAGTATTATTCACGAATGTAAGTCCCTTTTTGTATGACTTTGCCCACTGGTATATGGAAAATGAAGTGGTACCCATTTCTTGAGCGATTGCTGTTACACTACGATTACCACGACTCAAATACTTTTGAACAGCAATTTGCTTAAATTGGTCCGAATACTACTGGTACATTTTGCTTTACTTTTCTCGCCCCTTGTAAATTTAACTTATTAGACATCTATCCAGCCACAGGGGGTTCAATCACCAATTCGATCTCCAGGCGCTTTTTAAATCCCAGGTATCATACCACAAGTGTAAAATCACACAACCGCAGGTACCACAAACGTGGTATTTGGCACCGACCGATACCACGTTTGTGGTACGATAAGCACAATCATCTTAAATTACAGAATAAAACTGCTCGAAACGCCACAATATTTTGTAATCGATGCCAGAACGGCCTCAATAACCTGGTTACTTGGGAGCTGTGCAGCAACCAATTTGTAAACAATTTCTTTTTGCCTAAAAACTCTGGGATACTCGATGCCCGTTTCGGCATTACGCCCCAGAGATCTCACTCTGGAGCGCTGACCATCACAATAATTTAAAACGCCCAGCCCAACCCAGCAGAAATTCGAGTTCCAAGAAACATATTTTGCTGAAGACCTGCATGCACTGTTACGCCATTAATTTCTTGAAGATACCCTACACCTGCTTCGGGCAACGGTAGAATAATAGAACCACCACCTAATTTCCTCATAGGATACGCAAATCCACCACCCGCACCTGCATAAAATCCTTTGCCAATGTGATAGTCAAATGCGCCAGAGAGAAGCCTAAAAGCATCGGGCCCCCCACTGCCCGCACTCATATGCCATCCAAAAGAGCCCTTATTTTGGTGAAAATAACTGAGTGCACCAAAGGCATATTTAGTTTGCGACATTCCAGGAATATATGCGGCACCGGCTTCTAGCAAAATGCTTTGTTTTGTCATTCCATCTTCTGCTTTTGCAGTGGCACTCAATGCAGCAGTTGCAATAATCAATGCGCTCAACGCTAAAGAAACAACAGTAGATAAAATGCGATTCGTAGTATTCATTTCGGCTCCTTTTTGCTTGGGAAGCATTCCCAATGAACTCTGTGTTCGCAATGGCCGTGCCAAAAGTCGCAAAAAATGTAACCTCCTGAAAAAAGTAAACTCCACAGTTCTGACAGGTGCCCACTTGCGCATTTTTAAGTCCGAACCGACACTTTATGAAGGCAGTAAACGCTGGCAAAAAATGACTGTACTTGGAATACTAGCCAGAAAGTGAACCGAAGCCATGGACGACAAATCTCTTTTGTATTTCGCCGCACAGGCAGCAACGGCGAATCCTTTTGAAGAACATCGTGACAATCTCGATTTTTCAATTCTGGGCCGTAAAAGAGGGACCCTCACCCCAACACAAGTCTTGTCTGAACTCGCAAATGCTCTTGAACCTGCGCTGACTCGTGCAAAACTGATCTTTCCCAGTTCGAAATTTCTAGCCGAAACCAATACAAATGATGCATTTAACGACGAACGCGAAAACATTCGAAAAGCAACTCTCTTTGCCCTTTTTCACCGTTTTTTACCAGATATAGACAATTATGCGATTCTCCAAACTGAACAAAACGCCCCATTAAAAACACCATTTGCTGCAAAATTATTCGCGTCGCTCTCTGAATATGGTGCTAGCACGCAAAAGGCAAGACACTATGTTGCGTTATTTTACCAATTAAGACGTGCCTTTTTGAACATCATTAATCTGCTCAGCGGCAATGGTCCGAGCATTTCAAAGCTGCGAGTAGACGTTTGGAATGCAATTTTTACAGTTCATCTCGACCTTCACGATTCTGCGCAAAGCGGACTTTTGCGCGATTTTCCAATTCTTTTGACTGGTGAAACGGGCACAGGGAAAAGCAGTGTCGCACGAATTATGGGGCTTTCTGGATACACGCCCTACGATGTTGATCGCGGTTTTGCCACACCTTTTTCTGATCTCTTTGTTCCTTTAAACATTGCAGCACTCACAGAATCTCTTTTTGAAGCGGAGCTTTTTGGAGTGCGCAAGGGCGCTTTTACCGGAGCACAAGATGATCGCGCTGGGCTACTTGCGCAATGTAAACTTCAATCAATACTTTTTCTGGACGAAATTGGGGAGCTCCCTGAGCGCATGCAAGTTAAACTCCTTGGAGTTCTTCAAGAACGACGTTTTCGCGCTTTAGGTGATACAAAAGAGCAGGCTTTTGTGGGACGTATTATTTCTGCAACGCATAAAGATGTGGGGGCACTTCTCAGCTCTGGACGCATGCGCGAAGATTTTTTTTATCGCATATGCGCCGGAACCCTGCACATGCCCTCGTTAAAAACCAGGTTGCACGAAGAAGATTCACTCCTGGAAGACCTCGTAACAGATGCGCTTGAGCGCGTCATTGGCAAAGGAAATGCTGCAGATCTTATCAAAAAAACCATAGTAGAATTGCATCGGGGACTGCCAAAAAATTACCAATGGCCCGGCAATGTGCGCGAACTCGAGCAGAGGGTTCGTCAATTTCTTTTAACCGGTACAATTGGCGATTTTCCGTCATCTAACGCTTCTCTCACAGCTGAATTTGCTCCTTTAATAGAAAGTGCGAAAAAAGAACGCGAAAATATGAATGATATTAAATTTGAAACAATGATTGAAACTCTAACTCAACAATCTTGCAGCATCGATAAAATTTCTTCGTCTCTTGCCCGCCGTTACCTAAAAACAGAAGGCACTTACGAAAAAGCAGCGCGCAAAGCTGGTGTGGACTGGCGCACTCTTAAAAAATTAGCAAATTCTTCGGCACACTGAAAATGAGATCAATTTTAAATCACATAAATCGGCTTAAATCTCTCTGCCTATGAAATTGCCCTCACATGGCACAGTAATTTGTTCCCAGGTTCATTCCATATGGCTTAGATACACCCACTAATTCTTTGCCTAAATGTTCGCCTTCGCCATCGATAAAAGTGCGATTCAGCATGGTTTCGGAAATGACCCACCCCAAGGCGACAATCTGGGTTTGCGCTTTAAAAATTGTGCTCTGAATGCGAGCATGGTTAAACATTTCTTTTGAGAGCGGACCTTGAGCGTCAATCTCAATGCGATAACGGTCGACTGAACGTTTTTCAAAGTCGCACATTGTGGGATAAATCTCAGTTCCCCTGCTGGTAATCCTTAAAAGTCTGAAGCCGTGCTCACGAAGAATAGGAGAAATCTGCTGAGCTTTAAATTTATAGAATGCTTGAATCAGCTTAATGCTGGCGCGGTCAAATTCAAGTAGGCTTTGTGCGGCTTCTTGCAATGTCATAGATTTCACCGCGGCCGCAAATCTGCCAATTGTGAGTTCGCTAGCTTTCATCAGGCGCAGAGCTTCACCAAAACTTATTCTGTTTTTGTCTTTATTTGCCCGCAGAAATTGGTTTGCAACACCACTACTGTATTGGCCGAAACTGCGAACAGACTGTAAACTCCCAGCTTTTTGGACATCAAAAAGTTGCATTAAATCAATTTTGCTTTCACTTTGAAAAATCTCCTGAACCTCAGGCTCAATTCGCGTCGCAGCTTTTTCAAGTTCGCCAGAGTTTCCAAATTCGGTTTGGAGTCCTGAGTCATCGACAAACATATCGAAGCCCACAATTTTGGAATTTGATCGCACAGGATTAGGCGGAGTGTTTCGTTCTACAAAAGCCTCCCAAAGCAAGGTGCCAGGCTGCATATTTGTTGCAAATTGTTCATAAGAGCGCAGTGCCCTTTCGAACAATGGCTTTACGTTTTGCTCTGCTCTTTCCAATGCAATTTCTTTAATGGTTCTTTGTGGCTTTGCCATTTTAAGGTCAATGAGTTCGCGCATTTTTTTTGCAATTTCATTGGCAAATTCACGAGTACCCAAACGGCTTTTACCCTTGCTTATTTGGTAGGGACCTTGCTTTATGTCTCCCACATAGTAACCTTCGGCGAGAACTTCCATTATAGCTGTTTTAATAAGTTCCGCGCCGCGAATACAATCTGGACCACCAATATGGAGAAGCATTTCGGCAGCAGCATCGATTAATGCTACGGGGTTCGCTTTGTTCTGGCCTGCTATGTCGTCTGCAGTGCCTCCCATGGTTTCAAACATTGAAACTGCTTTGGGGTTGTTGGGGTTTGTGTTGTTAGAACTGACTAAGCCCACCCCGCCCGTAATTTTTGCCGCGACGTCAGACCCAATGTCACCAAACATATTAGTTGTCACCACGACGTCAAATTTTTCAGGAGTTGCGGCAATGGCGGCAAGACCATCGTCAATAATCATGAACTGTGCCTCGATACCACCTGCTCCAAGTTTTTCACTGGAATAGTCGAAGGCCACTTTTAAAAACGATTCTTTGAACAAACCGCCCGTGATTTTAAGAATGTTTGGCTTTTCGAGCGCAGTGACTTTTTTACGGCCATCCCGCAGAGCGGCTTCGAATGCAGCCCTGCAAATGAGTTCACAACCTTCTGGCGTTTGGTGACGCAATGCTTGAGGATAATTTCGAGAAAGGCGGTGCTCAATTGAAGCATAAAGATCTTCAACGTTTTCGCGCACAAATAATATGTCGGCACCAGGCATTCCTGGAGCAATTGGGTCAAGGGTGATGCATCTTCGAATGTTGGCATATTGCTCGAAACTTTTCCGAATGGTGACATTTCGACTGGGTTCGTCGCCTTCATCAAGCGTTCGAAGCGCGCCTTTGAGCACAGCATCTGACTGACTTGCGTCCTTCAGCGTTTGCCTTTCGAGGTTTAAAATCATGGCCTTCACCGATTGCATTGCCATGGGACTCAACTTTATTAGTATTTTTTTATAAAAATCATTCACATTGCCATTGGATTGGGCCAATTCTTTAGCATTGATTTCAAGCTCATTTGCCACATCAAAGGGCGAACGGGTTCCAAATTCTTTAGCATAGATGTCCGGAGCAAACTCTTTGAGTTTTGGGAAAAGATCTACAGCGTCTGGGTAGCCGAGTGTTCCCTCTGTGTAAATAATGGGCAAGTTGGTGGCCTCAAGTACCGCCTTGGTTGCTTCAATGCATTCAGGTCCAATTCCTTGCCCTTTTATGACCAGAATGTTTATTTTTTTAGAAGTTGCAGGATGGTTTGACATTGGCGGGCTCCAGTGTTGAAAATTCGCAAAAGAAATTGTTATGTCCAAAATTTTCCTCGTTTTGTTCAAATCGAGGAAGTCACTCGGGTTTTTAAGTATTTAAAGTGCTCTTGAGAAACTTGCAATTTTTTGTGAAAATAACTTACGGAACCTGCTTTAATGCGTTTATTGCAAACCAGAACGCTGCAATTTATTTTTTACACACTTTCGCTTCTTTAAAAAATCCGCCTTCAACGCAACTTGAATTTGCACCACATTCAAAAGTAGAACCAATTGTGCAGTAACATTTCCTGTTAATTCCACATTTTTCGGTTTGAATTATTGGGGAATTTCCTGTTTGTGAATCTAAAACCGATTGCCACAATTTGCTGACAAAGATTCCGTCGGGGTCCATTTTCTTGCGCAAAGTTTCGAATTCAGCCCAATTCGGAAATTGTGCAGGTCCGAGTTTCGAAAAAATTGGTGGATTATTTTTGCCCCAGTGCGGCCTCCCCTTGTATTTTGCCAATGACATTTGAACAATTTCATCGTACACGTCGCTAAAAATTTCTAGGGCTGGCTCTTTGCCCACAGCAATGTGAATTTCAAACGTTACAGTGTCAGCACCATACGCCTGAGAAAGCGCTCCATTGGAAGCCTTAGAAAACCGCAAGTAAAGTCCGTTGATAGGAAAACAAGCCGACCGCATATCAAGTATTGAGCGCACATCTTGAATCCAATTTTTGAGCTCGGATACTGGAAATGCAACTTCGAGAGTTCTACCTGTTGTGCCTTTGTTCCAAGGGCATTTTCCTTTTTCACAGCCCCCCGCAATCATCTGATGAGATTTTCCGACGATTGTGCCTTTTGCAGAACCCACGTTTTCGAAAGAACCAAAATAAGTATTTGCGCGCAAAAATTCAGCAGAACAACTGGCAAATTTGCTGTTATTTAAAATATTTGTTGGCGCGTCTCCTAATGGAGTAAGGTCTGGCACAGAGCTCCAGGCTGTGTCGAAGGATTCACCAGGAGTTTCTTGCGAAACTTTGTCAAAGCCGTCTAGAACGTATTTTTTTTGAGTCGGAAACCAGCGCACTCTTGCAAAGTCATGAGCTCTAATTTTACCCTCTATTTCACTCGCAATATTATAATCATCTTTGCGTTCTGAAACATATATTAATTTATATTGAGGCACTACTTTTACTTTTAATTCAACAATGACTCCCATAAGACCCAAATGCACGCGAGCGTTGTTAAGATCATCTCCAGCCAAACGAACAAGTTCGCCAAGGCCATTTACCACGGTCATTTCTTCGACCCAATCTGCAACACCAGACTGGATTTTTAAGGAGCTGTGGTGCGCACCAGAGCCCATTGCACCGGCGATAGTCACTCCGTTGTAATCGGGAGAAACTGGAAAGGTGAAACCCAGAGGATCTAATTGTTTTTGCAAATCTGGAATTAAAATACCAGGCTGAACCACCACTGTTGGCGAAGCTGCCTTCAAATCGGTGCTTAAAACCTTATTTAACGGCTCAACATTTAAAACGATTCCGCCTTTTTTGGGGCAAATTCCTTCGCTATAACTATGAGGTTGGTCATGAGAAACAACCTTTAAAGTAAGATTTAAATTTTTGGCCTTGTTAACAACTTTCGATATAGTTTCAATCGAATCCCCTAGAAAATACTCACTGGTATCGCACATAATACTCGAATTGTAGTTCTTAAATACCTTTCGCGGTTCTCCGACAATATATTCAGAACTCATAGCCTTGGAGCCAAAATTTCGCGCCACACAGCCTACGGACAAAAACAACGACAACACAAAACTCATTTTTTTCAACACTAAATCTCCTTAAATAAAAATTTCTATCTCAAATTCTCGCTACTTTTCTTCGGTGCCTTTCATGTTTGAGTTCGATTTTGGCATTAAAGATAAAACTCCCTGACGCACTGTCCATGCTGCGCGTATACCTACTGCTGCAAATGGTCGATTCACCCCAATTTGCAGCGACTGACCATTCTGCCATGCTTCTCCGCGAATGAGCCGAAATCCCAAAGTGGCAGCTGTTCCTTTTGGTAAAAAGTTATCCAAAACTTTTCCCATTACAAACAAATCAAAAAATTCTGCAGCATAAACGTTTTGCTGTTTCACTAATAAATTTGTGCTTTCACGTTTTTTTTGAATCAAAATTTCGCCGAATTTTAAAAAATCATCTTCAAATTCTTTTGGTGCTTCTATTTCTGCAAGGGCATATGGTAAGTCCATTGTCATGTGATTGTTCACGCCGGTGCCCAAAATATTAAGGTCTGATGAATTGCACTTTTCAGCCAATTCATAATAGTCCTTCCACTCCCAATTTATTTCAACTTTTTCTTTTTTAGAATCACCATTTTTAATTTGATTTTCATTAGAACCATTCCATAAATATCCATGGAGAGGCTCGAAATAACGCTCGGCAAAACGTTTTACGAGTTTTGCCGCTCTAACATTATCTTTGTATTCTCCTCTCGAAGTTGAACCCACAGATTCATTGGTAATTGCAACATACATAGAGGCAAAAATGCCACGACGGTCTTTTGCAGCGCCAAATATTTCAGCAATGCGCTCCGCTCTGGGAGCCGCCTCTTTGTAGTCTTTAAAAGTTGAATTATCTGTTAGATTGAGCAACTCAATGTATTGTTCTTGAGTCATCTCACTGCCACATTTTTTTAGAAATTCCTGGTTTGCAATGCGATTTTGAAACTTATTTATTTCAGATTTTATTGCTGTATTTTCATTCATAGTTCGTTTTTTGCAGGCCAATCCTGAAAATAAAAAAACTCCAGTTAAACTCAATATCAAAATACGACTCCGGTTACTGTTGCTAAACATTTATACAGCCTCGTTGCTGAGAGTCATTTTTTGGCAAAGGAAAGTTCACAGAAAAAATGTTCTATTTACTTTTTTGTGAACTTTTCACAAGGATATTTTTTTTTTAATACCTGTGTCAATCATCAACTGATATTTTAATTTCTGCATTGACTAGAGCTCTGACGCCGGAAGGGCTGCACCAATAATTTGGCACACCTTCGCATTTACTGCCGACAATTTGCAGTGGCAATGGTAACATAGAAATTGCGGTGCAGATGCGCCAATTGTTTCTGTTTCGCGTGGCAAAGATGCCGGCGAAACAGATTTTTTTAAATCGCAATTTAAAATCGAAGCAAAAGATTGTTTGGCTTACGTGTTTAAGCTTAGACATCAAAAAAAAATCCAAAAAAAATCTGAGATTCTAGAGCAAAAGACAGAAAAATGCTCAATTTATTAGAACCAAAAATAGCCTAATATTTGTGCGCATTTTTCATAACCGAATGGGATTACGTTTCGAAAGAAATAATCCCTATTTTTTAGCTCCAACGCCATCTGCTATCCATTTCTCCATCTGTGCAATTTCTTTCTTTTGATCTTTTATAATTGCTCGCGCAAGCTTTTTAACTTTTTCTTCTTTGCCATGTTTAAGAAGAGTTTCTGCCATGGCAACTGCCCCTTTGTGGTGTGGAATCATCATAACCAAAAAATCATGATCGGGCACGCCATTCATTTTTGCGGGGTCCATCATTTCTTTGTGCATGGCGTCCATGCCCGCCATCGTTTCGGTCATAAAAGGTGTCATCGTTGCAGAAGCAGAGCCTTTTCCAGTTTCCATATTCATTCCCTCGTGCGCAGCCTGAGAAAATGCTACCGAGGCATAAACTGAAAAAATAAGAAATGAAACGAGCGCACATTTTTTGAACAACATCTTTAGCTCCTAAAATTTTAAATTAAAAATGAAAAAATATTACGCCGCTCTTTGTGCCGACATTTTTCTGCAACTCTGAGCGCACTTTCTGCAGCTTTCCGCGCAAGATTTCATTTGTATATCATTTATTATTTTCTCACAATTTTCAGCACATGCATCACAGATCATTTCGCAAGTGTTGCACACTTGCATGTTAAAATCTGAGCTTCGCAACATGAAATTTGTGTTAGTTTGACAAATTTCAGCGCAGTCGAGCAAGAGGCGAATATGGACCGCATCGGAATGTTCTCCTCCTTTTTGAAGACAATCGTTTACAGTAATTGCGCAAACAGCATGACAAGTATTGCTGTTTTCAACGCACGATTGGATTTCTTGGCTAAGTTTAAGCTGGCCTTGCATAGTCGTATCTCCCATGGTTACAAAAAATAATATGAAAATTTATTGAATTAATTTTCACTCTTCTGACAGATACTGCAGAAGTTGAATTTATGCACCTGAAGATTTAGGCAGGATTTCCGTAAGCGCTTCAACGCTGGCAGTTTCTTTCTAAATTCAATTAATTTAGGTTTGCACGGATTCCGGAAGGATTGGCATTTAAGAATTGCGTACCGAATTCCAATTGCACAGACAAATTTATCATCAGATCACCAACTCCGGCGCCCTTTTGTTTGTGGCGTTTCCAGCACCTTGGCGAACCAGAATAAGCACAGCCTTTTTTCCTACTTTGGGGTGGCCTTAGGCGCAGCATTTTTTGCAGGCTTTGCTGCGGGTTCTTCTTCAGAGTTCGACAGTGTTTGTTGAATCATAAATTTAACAGCTTTACTCCGGTTAGCGCGGCCTGTGAGGGATTTGAGGTCGTCATATAACGAGGCGTCGTTAATGAGCGCGCCTAAGGTTCCCTTACCTTCATCTACTTTTTGCGCCACCGATTTTAAATGTTCGGATGCTGACAAAAGGTTTGCCACAGCAGCAGTCACTTTTGCGTTTGTTTCTGGGCTACTTAAAATTCGAACGGCTGAATCTTTTGCACTCAATTCCTTCATGACGGCATTCAAAGAATCTGATGACTCTTTGATATTGCGCGCAATAGCCGATAATGCTTTCGGGTCGGGGAGCTGATTTGCAAACTCTCGGGCCTTGTGTGTGATGGCGCCAACGTCGTCGACAATTCCTGTAGACTTTGACACCACCGCTGCCAGTTCTGTGTGTTCAACAGTTTTTATTTCCGCTTCTTCAGCCAACAGGGGCTCTGATTGCGGGCCCGGAATAAGCATCAAAAATTTATCGCCCAAAACACCTTGGGTGTCCATGCTCAGTTTACTTTCAGAACGTACCAGGTTATCGAAGGGAGCATAAATGAGTATTTTTGCACGAATGTGAGGCTCTGAATCTAATAAAGTAATTGCAATATCTTGGACACTGCCTATGTCGACACCGCCCATTTTTAAAGCGGCCCCCACGTTTAACCCATTGGTGCTTGAAAACGTTGCTGAATAAATTTTGCGTTTTTTTAAGAAATTTAAATCGTTTCCAACAAACAAAACAACTAACGTCATGAGTATTGCAGTCGCAACAACAAAACCACCGACATAAATTTTTGTTTTTCGAGAGGCTTGCTTCATGAAATGTTTTCCCCGCTAAAATAAGCCGCAATAAGCGGATCTGGATTTGATTTGAACTGAGCGATGGACTGCAGCGCAGCAATCTTTCCGCCATGAATAAACGCGATGCGATCGGCAACGTGCAGTGCGCATTCCGTATCGTGAGTCACAAGTATAGAGGTTTTTCCCTGTTTTTTTAATTCCAACATGAGCTCGGAAATTTTGCGACTGTTGGCCGGGTCCAGACCCGCAGTAGGTTCATCGTACAAAATAAGAGTGGGATTGAGCGCAATAGCCCGAGCCAAGCCCACACGTTTTTGCATACCTCCACTGAGCGCGGAGGGAAGAAGATTTTCAGTTCCTGGAAGACTAATGAGCTCAAGCATTTTTGCAATTTCTTCTGAAATTTTAGAATCGCTCCAGTTGGTATGAGCGTGCATGGGGTAAGCCAGATTTTCTCCGACCGAAAGACTGTCGAATAATGCGCCGCCCTGAAAAGCGTAAGCAATTTGAATCCGCAATTTTGTCCATTCCGATTCGCGGAGCGAAAAAAGATCAACCCCCTGAAAAAGGCAGGACCCTTGAGTGGGGATTTCAAGGCCAATAAGCGTTCTGAGCAGCACACTTTTGCCCGACCCACTGCCTCCCAAAAGCACAAGTATTTCTCCAGCTTCAACCGACAAAGACATGTCCCTATGAACAATCTTAGATCCAAATTGAGTTCTAAGATTTTTTAACTCGAGCAATGGCTGAGCGTTTAGGGGTACTACCATTTTAAAATCCAGGAAATTTTAGTGACAAAAACATCGCCGACCATGATAAAAATACTGCTCAGTACAACCGAGCGCGTTGTGGAAAACCCAATTCCAACTGTTCCAGCACGCGTGCGCAACCCTTGAAAGCAGCCCATAAAACCAATGAAGCCACCAAAAAGAACTGTTTTTCCGGTGCCCACCAAAATGTCGCTGAGGCGCAAGGCCTCGTAAGATTTTTGAACGTACAGAGCAGGCGAAATTTGCAAGCCCGAAGCTGACACCAACATGCCACCTGTGATTCCCAAAACATCGGCAACAAGAGTGAGAAGAGGAGCGCCAATCATGAGAACCAGGACACGCGGAAGCACCAATTTTTTAAGCGGGTCGGTGCCCAAGGCACGAATGGCATCGACCTGCTGGGTTACAGCCATGCTCCCTAATTCGGCTGCAATGCCCGCTCCAGCACGCCCCGACAACATCAGGCAAGTAAACACTGGGCCAAGCACGCGGACAATAGATATGGACACAACTGTGGGCACATAGAGCTTTCCGCCAAAGCGTTCCATTCCATAGCCAAATTGCAACGCCATAACTGCGCCAGTAGAGAGCGCCGTGATAAAAACCAATGGCGCCGATTTTACAATAAGTAGCATGAATTGCTCGATAATCAATGAAATGGGGTATGGCGGAAAAAGTGCCGACCAAAAAGTTCCCCAAACCAAAAATACACCATCGAAGACCGACTCAAAAAACGAAAAAAGGTAATCGCCCACGCCTTCTAGAAAGCGATAGGCAGGATAAAATCGTGCCTTCAAGATAATTTTCCTTCATGAAAACTGCTGATAAATTTTTGAAAATCTGGGTAACTTGCCCCAAAAAAAGCAGGCTTTGAAACAAAAGTAATGTCGTAAACACAGTGCGGCGATCGCAAAACCACAATCGCCATTTTAAAGGGCTGACCGTCGAGTTGAGCCGTAACGATTTTTAATAGCGCTGGAAACCCATCTACCGTGAGCGGTTCGGAACTGAGTTCCGACACATTTTCCATTCCCGCAATGAGCGTTTTACTCAATTCCTCAAGCGACAATTTTTGATACTGATCGCATACGGAATTAAGTGCGATTGTGGAATTATTTATTGAATTGCGATACGCTACATCGGAAGTGCCTGAGTCCGTAGGCTTCCAGGGTGCGGATAATGTGGCATGGGTTGCGTTTTTACTTTGTACGTCTGAATCTTTAAACGAGAATGAAAGGCACCCTGGAAGCATAAACGCAGCTCCCACCCCCCACCAGAAACTGTAACGACTCAAAAACTTTCGGCGCGCACATGTCATAGGGCATCTCCTTAAAAAGCCATTATAACATAAAGGGCACGCACAAAAAAGCTAATTTATCAGAAGCCAAATTTTACATTCTAGGCTGCACAATCACATCCACTCTTCGGTTCTGCTCTCTACCTTTGGGTGTCTTGTTGGATGCGAGAGGACCTGAATCTCCAAGTCCTTGTGTCGCAATATCTTCGCTTTTTAAGATGTTCTTTGATACCAAATAATCTTTAACTATGGTGGCTCGCTCAGTTGAGATACGTGCATTCGCTTTCGCTGTGCCAGTAGAGTCGGTGTGGCCTTCAATCCGGACCATCGGACTTCCAAAGTCAGCGATCACAGTGCCGAGTTTTTTAAGAAGAGCTTGACTTTGCGCAGGGAGAGTTCCTTTTCCTGAGACAAAATTCACTCCTTTCAGACGGATCAAAAGATTTTCTCCATCCTGAAACACTTGAGCTTCTCCCTCCAAAAATAATTTCTTGGCATCAGCATACCGCTGATCCATTTTTTGCTTTCGGGCGACGTCATCGTTGACTGCGTTCAGTTCAGTTTTAGTGACCTGCAACTCCGCAGCAGTGGAAGACTGGTCGTCCTTTGTTTCGTTAAGTTGAGTCTGAAGTCTCTGTTTTTCGCCTTCAAGCGAGGCAGCTTTCTGATCTTTCTCGAAGAGTTCTACAGCTGCAGATTCACTTTTCAATCTCTGAGCATCAGTTGAGACACGGACAAGCCTGTTGACCTCAAATGTGGCAAGCTGTTGCCCGTTTTCTAAAGTTTGGGGGTTGTAGCGGTCCGCACGGATCGATCGCTCGGCCGCTTCGAGTTTTGCTTCGCTCCTCAGTAAAGTCTGGGGTGCAATAGTATTTACTTTGCTTTCTTTTAGCTTCGCGAGGCGGCTTTGCTGCGCTCCAATGGCTTTACCCACAATGACATCGCCCTCTACGTTGAGGTATCGATTCGTATACTCTGACTCTTGTTTCTGAGCCTTTGAGATATTACCACTGGCGGCCTGTTGAGTTGCAGAGGTGAGATCTTCGTCAATTTTCTTAAAAGTGTCTGTGGAGGCGGCTCCGGCTTCAAGAGCCTTTTGACGTGCAATGAGTGTGCTTTTCAAAACAACTTTTGAAGGTTTGCTCTTTTCTGAAATCACTTCTGCCAAAATCTTTGCACGCCCAACCTCATTGCTCGAGTCTTTTTGTTCAGAATTTAAGATCTTCGCTTTTGCAAGCGACTTCTCAAAATCCGAAAACTCAGTCGGTGCTAGAATCGCTTCTTGGCTAGCAACGAGCTCCTTTTTTTGAGTCTCTAAACTTTCAATCTCTGCCGATTTGTCAGAGTAATTGGAAGCTGACTGGCAAGCGGTGGTAGTGCCTGCCAAAAGAAGCGCCGCAAGAACAGCTTTGTGCAGACCGATACGATTGTAGAAACGTGTCGACTCGGAAGCAATCTGAAAGTTCATTTTTTTGCCTTTCGCAGCATGTTGGAACCGAAATTGTTACAGCAAATTGTATGCCAATAAAAAATCCCAGGTTTAACTCAGCACGGCAAATGCCCGAATAGATCGGCACGGCTCTTGCTTGACACAGACCGTCTGAGGATAAATAACATTTTTGTAGTGGGGTCCCAAAGTGCTTTCAAATTCCGTTGACAAAGTAAAAAAAATTTTCACACAAGGTGCAGATAATTTAGGAGATAACGTGAACGAAGCAATCGATGATGCAAGCGAAACCGTTGGCAAAGTAAAGCAAGCTGTTGGTGCAATGGTGACAGACGCAAAAGAAGTTTACAAAGATAATTACGACTTCCAACTCTCACACCTGAATTCTTCTTTGGAAACACAAGCAGACCGAGCAAAATCTGCAACTTTAAAGGGTGTGAACAAATTTGAAGAGTATGTGAAATCGCATCCCTATCAGTCGCTACTCACTGCCTTCGGGGTAGGTTATTTAGCTGCTACACTAGTAAAAAATAACAAATAGGCAGACCTAACTCAGGCCCATCAAAGTGGTGCCATGAAAGGGTGAGCACATGCAATGTGTATTAAGAAACATCCAGGTGAATGAAAATCCATACATCCGTTATTAAAAGAGACTTGCCGAGGAGGCAGGTCTCTTTTATGCTCAAGCCGCAGGCACGTCAGTTCAATAGTCAATTGCTGATAATTTTTTGTTTAATATCCACTGGAGTTCTCATGAAGTTGACATTAGTTATTTCGGCACTCACTTTTTTATCCACAAGTTATTCATCGGCGACACTAGCACAAACAGTGGCTCTCCCATCGAACAATATCACTGAGCCGGAAGCTAAGTCAGATATTATCCCTTATTATAAGGACGAGCCAGCCATGCAGCAGATTCCCATGCGTGCGGCCTCAACTCCAGAAACTTTGGGGGAAAAAGATACCTTTGAGAAAGGAGCCATTTCGAGATACCAAGATATCTACTTTCTATACGGAAATCCAGATAGTAAGGCTCAGCTCAGTTTTAAGCTGAGACCATTTGGCGGTATAAACTTGTTTATCACATACACTCAACGATTGTATTGGCAGCTGCAAAAGGATTCTAAGCCATTTAAAGATGTCAATTACTCACCTGAATTGCTTTACAGTCATCGGTGGAGTGATTCAGTAGAAACACCTTTTGGGATTCATCATCACTCAAACGGTAAAGATGGATTAAATTCGCGAAGCTATGACGACATATTCGCACAAATTAATCATACATACATAAACGATAATTACAGAATAAAAAGTGCTGTCCGTTATTTTCGCCTTTACGACATAGATAAAGAAACAAACCCAGATATTGAGAACTATTTAGGGAATTTTGTCATTGGAACTTCGTTTGACGGCGTAATGCCTCAGCTGTTTGGTAGCGACGGATCCTTTGAAATCGAAGGAGCACCTTCAAGTCAGTGGAATTTGAAAAAAGGCTATGTTCAAGTTACTTTGAAATTCGGCTTAAAGTTGGCAAAAATTTTGCCTCAAATAATGATACAAGGTTTTTATGGCAATGGTGAATCTTTAATAAGCTACAATCATTTTGAACGGAATTTTAGAGTAGGTTTTGTGTTTTGACATTTAAATTACTGCTTTTGGGTTTGCTCAATATTTTTGTTTTGCAAGGTTGCGTAAGTGGTGAAATTTTTGGAGCGTCGGACCTTTCTTCAATAGAGTTTGCTGGGAACAATCAAGTTTCAGACAGCCTACTTTTAGATGCTTTGGCATCTAAAGAGTCTTCGTGGATACCCCTGATTGGGGAAAAATTTTACATTACTGAAGAGAGTTCACGAGAAGAGAGAGAGCGAGTGCTGCGCAAATATGAGTCCGTTGGAATTTACGGCACTCGGGTTGAATCTCAGATTGTACCGCGTGGTAAAAAAAGTGCTTTGATTTTCAACATTAATGAAGGCCATCAGATTTTAATTCAAGATGTTGCTGTAAATGGAATTCCAAACAATTTACAGGCAGAGTTGACTCTTGTTCCAGAAGCACTTTTAAATCAAAAAGGCAAAAAATTTACAGAGGAATGGTATCTTTCAAATAAAGCTCAAATGACGGCGAACCTAGCCAATCGCGGTTTTCCATATGCGCAGCTCGAGAGCCGGGTAACAATCAATCCGAAAACTTATTTAGCGGTTATTGAATTAAATGTCACTTTAGGCAGAAGATATAAGATTTCAAATATAGCGGTCACTATTGCAGATGAAAAAGATATTGGAGTGTCGAAAGAACAAATACTTGCCCATACATTCCTCAAACCTGGTGACTTTTATTCGTTGGAAAACCTACAAGCGAGTAAATCTGAACTTTTATCGCTCGGTTTTTTTTTAAGCGTAGAAATTGTTATCCCCAGCACTCCGCCGGATTCAGCTGAACTAACGGTACAAATTAATCTTGTAATTGGCCCCGAACAATCTCTAAAAACCGGCTTTGGCATTGGAGTTTCTTCTGGCAGGCAGGAACTGAGAGGCGTTTTAAAATACACTCATTCAAACCTTTTTGGTGACTTTAGAAGGTTAGAAACGCAATTGAAACCCAGCTATGTCTTTTTACCGAACTTCGCAAAGCCTGAACAACGTGGGTGGGCAGGAACCTTTACTTCACAGCTCATTCAGCCAGATTTTTTGTACACAAAAGGTGCTAGAGATTTAAATGGAGTTGTAGGTTTAAAACTTGAGAGGGACCTCCAAAAATCTTATTTGTCAGATTCTTTTGCAATGAGGCCCGGTCTTTCATGGCCCGCGCGTTCTTTGTCGTATGTCGAGCTGGGAATAAACCATGAAATATTCAATTTAGGAAAAGTTCCTGAGAGTTTAAATCCGTGTGTCAATTTATGCCGTTTGTATTTTTTAGATCAGTCCATAATTTCTGATCACCGAAACAAACCGAGTTTTCCGGACCAGGGATATCTTTTGAAAGTGAGGTTCGCCGAAACCCTTGGTATCGGTGATTTTCAATACTTAGAAGTAAACCCGCAAGCACGGGGCTATTTTAAAGTTTCGCCACGGATCATTTTAGCCTCGAAAATTGAGATGGGAAACATTTTTAATTTTGGGCGAGAACAACCGCCAATAGTAAAAAGATACTTTTTGGGCGGTGCAACGTCGCACCGTGGCTTTCCAAATCGAGAGCTGTCTCCCGGTACCATACTTAGCAATGGCAAGAGATTTTCGACGGGGGGAAACGCTATGTTTCTTTTTTCTCAAGAATTTCGCATTTTGGCCTGGAAATCGCTTTGGTTTTCTCCGTTTTTTGATTCTGGGGCCGTTTCTGGTCAAGCAAAATCTAATACCCTTGCTGCGCTGAACCACGCCGTTGGACTGGGTTTAGCATTGAATTCAGCTATTATTCCATTGCGGATAGACTTTGCATATCGGACAAATGATAGAAGTGAGTTTCAGCATCTGAGCAAGTTCGCCTTTCACTTAAATTTGGGGGAATCATTCTAGTGACAATACAACAATATATAAGTTCTCCTCTATTTTTGTTAAGACAATTGTTGAAAATAGGCATCATAACATTTTTGTGGTTGTGTTTCAGTGTACCTCTGCTTTTAATTGGGGCTTTTTGTTTTCTGCAAACTCAAGCAGGCCAAGAATTTTTGGGCAAATCGGCATCAAATCTCATAAATAGTAAAATTGTGGGTAGAGTTAAAATTCAAAAAATTGAAATAGGGCTGCCATTACGAACTCAATTTATCGGAACAACAGTTCACGATACAGATGGAAAGTTAAGACTGGCAGCACCTCTTGTAGATTTTAGCCTTGAATTTCTGCCGTTACTCAAAAAATCGATCAAAATAGATTCGATTCAGGTTGAAGACCTCAAATTTTTTGCATTTCAGCTCTCCGAAAATGTCTTCGCGCTCAAGATTCCCAGCCCACCCGCAAGTGAACCATTTATTTGGGACCTTAATATTGAGGTCAAAAAACTAGTTTTACAAAATACTTTGTTAATAGGCTTCGATTCCAATCAGAGACAATTTTCTTCGGGCTATTGGGATCTTCGCACTTCAATGTTTATAAACAAAAATGCAGAAGGGACTTTCTCTGTTCAATGGCAGAGCCTTGAAAAGGGGATGATTTCTATGGGTGGAGAGTTTAAATTCTCGCCAGAACTCCAAAGTCTTTTACGCGCTAAGGGTGCGTTTCAAATTTCGCACTTTTCTCCATTAAAATTTTTAGATGACAATCCTAAAGTAACTCAGACTAAAAAGTTTACTGCAGAGTTGCAAAATTATGGCGACGAACAATTCCAGTTATCCTCGCAGGGAAGTTTAGAGTGGAATGGTACATTTTCAAATTCAGAATTTAATATTGATCACTTTAAGCTCAATGCTTTAGGCGGAACTATCACTGCAATGGGTAGCCTCAGTGACAAAAAAAAGCTGAGCTTAAATCTCAAAACATCGGTACTAGACTTAAAATTATTTCCTTGGGCTCTCATTAAACCAGGTCTTCAAGTCTCTGGCCAGCTCAAAACCAGCGGATCTGGAATAGGGACCCGGTCTAACCCAAAAATAAAAGCTCGAATCGATATATGTAACCTCAGAATCGGGATTCCGGAAATACAAATTCAGAATTTGAATCCATACCTGAGAAGGATATTAAATAAAAGAAGTTGCCTTGAATCAATTGTAAAGCTTGAGGCTCAGCATGCAAGTTTGAAAATTGCAGGTCGCGCAGCAGAATTACCTGTTTTTTTGGCTGCTGATTGGGAAGGCAATTTGCTTAAAACAAATAGATTTCGTTATCCCGACGAATTTCGGTTTGATTTACAAAAAACGTTTTTAAAAAGCTATTTAGAGGATGTTTACACAGAAAAAATAGGGGCCGAAGCGTCAGCGGAAGCAAGCCTTACTATGGACAACTTAAACAAAACCAAAAATGCGTCTCTACTCCCTAACATGCACTTCAACTTGTTCCTTAATAAATTTCAAGTGGGAAAATTAGGGGTCCATGATATTTTTATGTCGGGCGAAGCACTTCAAGAGTTCACATCGTTGCAGATGGTGATTCAAAAAAACAAAAACCAAGTCGCTGACCTTGCTCTAAGAATCATTCCCGATTCTCAGAATCCATGGCCATTTCCTACAAACTACATGGAGCTTTCTAAATCAAAAATCAGCTTAGACGGCCAATGGTCGCAGCCAATACAAAATCGCGTCGACAAAGTTGGTGAAGAAAAATTTGACACTAATTTTTCTAAAAATGACGTCAATAAAGACTCTAGTGAAGGATTTTTGTCCGTAAAACTTAATGCAGTTTTAACCGATAGAAAACTTTCATTATTAGCATTGGGAGAAGTCTTAGAACGAGGACGCACACCCAAAAAAAATGCTCAAGCGAACCTAGATTTTGAAACTACAATCCCAGAAGTAATGCAAACAGAATTTGACTTTTGGCTGAACCAACCGTTCAAATCAAATTTAAAACTGGATATTCCGACCTTACAGCCTATGGAAAGATATCTTTCAGCCATCGCTAAGGCGAGAGGAAATTTAAGCGCCCAACTTAATTGGGAAGGAACAATCAAGAGTCCCCAATTAAAGGGACATGCAATTGGCCGCGGCTTGGTCTTGGTACCCGATTCGGGGCCAGCAATAGAAAACGCAAGTTTTGAAATTCAGGCTGCAGAAAATGATATAGACCTTAAATCGCTTGAATTAGAACGGGGTGGTAAAGTTCATATAAGAGGTAAAATCACAGGATTTAGGCCAGCTCCCAGTTCTGTTTGGAACCCAAATTTTGAGTTGAGTGTGTCTACGGAAAAGCTTAAAGTGAGCCCTTTAAACAGCCTATCTCCCACTCTAACGGCCGATATCGAAGCAAAAGGACAACTAGATACTCTGGGACGAGCACAAACAACACTCAATCTTAAGACCCTGGAGCTTTACATTCCTGCTCTAGCCAGTGCAGTCCCTCAGCAAGGAAATAATTCAAAGCCACTGCCAGACATCGTTATTTTAGGACGAAATACTAAAATTGTTGAACGAAGCTCTCAAGATAGCCCCACTCAGCTTGTAAAAGAAGTTTCATTAATTTTGTCAGCTCCAAAAGGAATCATTGTAAAAGGGCCAGATGTTCAAATCGATTCAAGAGCTGCTTTTGATATCCATTGGCAAGATAAATCAGGCGTGACCATTTCGGGGGAAGCAAAACTACGCAGACCAGGATTTGTGAAAGCATTGGGAAGGCGGTTTGACATTAAATCCGCGTCGTATGCGGTGCGGGGGCAAAAGCCCGAACTAGGATTGATCAGCTTGTTGCTCATTCAAAAAAACGACGTTGCGTTGGCAAAATTTATTGTGGCAGGCACTCCTAAAAAACCTGAAATCACACTTCAGTCTGAACCGGAATTGCCTCAAAAAGACATCGCCTCATTGCTTCTTACCGGATACACCTCGTCTCAAATTTCTGACCAAGTCAGCGCACCAGATAATTCAGACAAAAAGGAAAAGTCTTCGAAAGACAAGGCTGCATCTATGGCTGCAACAGCGGTTGCCAATAAGCTGAGTAACGAACTATTTGGGTCATTTATGGAAAAGACTGATCTCGTTTTGAGCGTGGACGTAAAAAATGCAGAAACAGGCGCTGCGAATATTGGGGTTGGCAAGTACGTGACCGATGGTCTTTTTTTAAGTGTTGAAAAAAAAACCGGCATCGAGAAAGGCGAAAATGACAAGGAAATAAGATTTGATTACAATTTAACACCGGATTGGTCGGTCGAAGGAGTGGTCGGTGACGAACAAAAAGGCACACTTGACCTCATCTGGGAAAAAAGATTTTAGTTTTACAGTGAATGAAAATTCATACACTATTTTCATACACTTTCTGGCCAATACGAGAAATGAATGTCAACCAATCCACTTTAAGAAATTTTCCATAAGTCTGAATAAACGCTATTTGCAGCGATATAACTGCGTCAAATGATGCTTTTTTTAACACATCTTGTATTTGGCCTAAAAATTGCTTGAGTGCTCACGACTCGCTCAAGTGAGCCAGTGCAAATAAAATTACGCTTTGGCAGTCAAAGCTATTTCGGGAGATGTTCAAATGGTATCTGCTCAAAAATATTTTTTTAAAAATCATTCCTTTGCACTATGCTTAGGCTTTGCTGGTCTTTTGGCTTTTTCTTCTTGTAGCACTAAGGACACCAATGATGTCGCACAGGCTGGAAAAAATGTGGCAAAGGAACCAGGGCTTCAAGGCAAATGGTCCACTGCCTGTGGATCAGCAGGTGCCTTTGATGCTTCCGGTAAATCTACCTACATTTTTGAACCTCTGAAGTATGAAAAATCTTTAAATTTATACAAAGATTCAAGCTGCAATGAAACTCTCGCTATTGCTCGCTATGAGGGTGAATTCAAAGTTGGAAGTGGAGATGACTTAGCAGATGGAGTGAAACGGGTGGACCTCACTCCCAAAAAACTTATCTTGAAAGCAAATTCTGAAGGTGGCGTAAAAGCGATGAACTTGATTAAGTTGTGTGGAATCTCGGACTGGGCTCTCAACACCGAACGCGATGTCACAGCTGGTGCCGTAGACGGCAAATGCTTGTCTGAACCAATCAATCAGGTTCAATATGACGTTTACAAACTTGCAGATAACAAACTTTCATTTGGAAAAACATTTATTACTGGTGCGCCGAACAAAGAAGAGCAACGTCCTACAAAAGTCAGCGACCAAGTGCTTGTGCCAGCCCAGTAAACTTAAAATAGGTATTTTATGTCGGCTTACTTGACTCTCATTAAAGATGCAGTTTCCATTGGCGTCAGTTACTTAAAGACACAAGCAGAAAATAAACTGGAAGAGCAAAAATTAAAGTTCGTTCATCTCGTTGGCCAGAAAGGTGCTCAGGTTTTATACATTTTAGTGTTAAAAGATGCCATGGGATTTGCAGCGTTAACAATAGTATTGTCTGGCGCGGGACTCGTTGTGGCGCATTCTTTTGACATGGAAAATTTAAGGGAAAACATGCGCATCGCACTGGCTTACGCTGCAGGGCTGTATTTTCTGTTACTTGCTGCTTTTGTGTTTTTTACGTCAAAACTTCCGAAAATAGATGCTGGAGCATCGCATTAACCAGAAAGTTTACGAAATACCTGATTTTGCAAAATCCCTTCGGTAAAATGTTCAAACTAAATCGATTCACGAAATCTATTTCAGAAATCACGAAAAACTTTTTCTAATCACTGGAAAGAGTCTTTCCGACGAATCTTCAAGCTCCATCAGAATGCGGTCAATTTTTTCGGTACTATTTTGTGACTTTGCAAACATTAAAACTCCTTTAGTTCATGTGCTACCCACATCCATTAGTTTAAAATTTCAAATCCCTAGATTAAAAAAGACATAAGTATCGATCAGTTACATGATTTTACGTATTTTAATTTGACAATTTAAAAAAATTTCCTCATTTCT
>JAYTOT010000169.1:0-6171 GCA_043747645.1 Pseudomonadota bacterium
ATTTAGCTTCTTGGACTTGCTCAATTATTTCCTGCCTCTCTTCGATGCTAACTACTCTTCCTCTGAACCGTAAATCTCTGCAATTTTTTTTTGAAGCACCAGCAATGCAGCAGTTTCAGCAAGAGCTTTGTCTTTACGAAGAAGTTCTTTTTCGAGCCTTTTTATTTCTTTTTTATCGCCTATTGATTCTCGATTGTCGATTTTGTGACCTAAACTTTTCTTGCAAATATCTTTCCAGAGGTCAATTTTTTCGCTCGTTAGTCCATTCTTACGTAGCCATTCGCCTTGGTCAATTTGAGGTATTGAAGTGAATTTCAATATCGATTCAAACTTTTCATTTTGACTTAAATCTTCGGGGCTGCGAGGAGTATTGTTCACGACTGTGAGTCCTTTTTTGTATGACTTTGCCCACTGGTATATGGAAAATGAAGTTGTACCCATTTCTTGAGCGATTGCTGTTACACTACGATTACCACGACTCAAATACTTTTGAACAGCAATTTGCTTAAATTGGTCCGAATACTGCTGATACATTTTGCTTTACTTTTCTCGCCCCTTGTAAATTTAACTTATTAGACATCTATCCAGCCACAGGGGGGTGACAGCCAGTGCCTCACCTCTGTTTCAATGATATCTGGGACAACAATTGTGCCAAAAGTTTTTGCTTCACAAATTGTGTTATGAAGCCCAGTGATAACCATTAATACAAGCACGTTTGTATCAGTTATGACTAGTGAACTAACATTCATTTTGCGTTTCCATACCAGTCTCAGTCTCTAGATTAAGTCGTTTGTTACTTAAAAACTCATCTGCGTCACCAAACGCCATTCCAAGCGTCTCGGCGAACAGCCTATATGAAACTTCACCTAGCAGTGCACGGGTAAAAATCACTTGGAAAAAATTTAAAGCGTCCTTGTTTTCAATCACTGTTTTGTCAAAAAAAGTATCGAGAACATCTAATTGCGAAGGCTCAAAATTTTGAAATAAATGTGAGCAAAAGGGAGGATATGTTCTTTTTGAATCTAGATACATCAATATTTTGAAGGACGGTGTTTCTTTTGAAATAAGTTTTTGCTTTTCTAAAGCTAGTGCAAATCCTTTTGATGTCCAATCCGATCGTGAGCTTGTCTTTAAGAAGCAGGATTGAATTTCGCCAAAAGATGCTTGAGTAGATGTGAGCGCTGGAAATTGTTCGACGAGGCTTTTTAAAGTTTCAAATGGATATAAAAGCGTGGCCGCTACGTCGTTACATTTTTTTTCGGCATCCGTTGATTCTTCAATAATAAAAAGGTGCGCAACCTCGTGCAGCAGAGTGTGAAGTGCCTGATCTCTTGTTTGATCGGCATCGATAAAAATTGCAGCCCGAAACATAGATTCGGAATTCACTTTATGAACCGCAATAAAGGCGCGCTCAGCAGTCGAAAGATTTGCATCCGTTGTAAGGCCAAATTTTCGGAAAGGCAGAGGAATAACTTCTATTCCTACTTTTTGTAGCCCCCCAAGGACTTCTACAAGTGTGGGCGGACTGCTTTTGGGCAGGTTTAAAAACTCTTTAACTTCTGTAGCTATGGCATCAGTCGGAGATGAAGCCATAATTTGAACAAGTGGAGGCAATGAGGTTGTTATGTATCCATCAAGACCAAATACAAGTTCAGCTAGATATTTTGCTCTTTCTCTGACTTCATTAGAGGGTTCTTTGTTGCGAGTTTTGCGAAAATCCAATCGAGTGATTGGCTGCATCAGTAATTCAGCAATTTCTAGTTCATTGAGCGACAGAGCGTCAGCCAGGGCAAAAAAGTTTTTAGAAGTTGGTTTTGAGTCACCGCTTAACCAGTTGCCAAATGCGGCAGCGCTCACGCCTGTTAACTCGGCAGCTTTTTTTTGATTAATTTTACGCAATGCTAAAAATTCTGATAATTTAGATTTGTCTAAGTCAAGCGACTGAATGGGCATGAGTATCTCCTCTAATCTGTCTACACTCATCTTATCGGAAAGTAAATTAAAAACTTCACTTTAGGTTTATTAGCTCCCGGGTTCTGATTCCTTCAATTCGATTGCCCCCCACTCTAAATTTTTTGCGCAATCTCCTTTAAATTTCCACAAATTTTAAACTGCCGCCCCTGTTGAAAGGCTCAAGCGCGACTTCAAAAGTAGCACTCATCACTGGAATCACGGGGCAAGATGGCGCTTATCTGGCGGAATTATTGTTAGTAAAAGGCTATGTGGTGCATGGTATAAAGCGCCGCTCTAGTATGTTTAATACCCAGAGGGTAGACCATCTTTACCAAGACTCTCACCTCATTCGCAATTTGGGCTTAATCCAAAAAATAAAATTGTATCAGGCATAAATGATTGAACTTAATGTTATAGTTCAGCAAGTGCTGCAAGCAAAAGTCACACCTTACAAAACGCTACATAGGCTTTGTTTTCCAAAACTTATCTCGCGCCCCACGCATTTATTTTCAACAAGAGTGATGAATAAAATCGGCGTGAGATTTCATTTTTGTGCAGATGTACAAATGCGTTAACAGAGTGACGGCATATTTCAAAGCTGGCATATAAATTTGAATACTGTTTGCATTAAAAACAGAATATTGGTCTATTCAAGAGCTTTGGCAAAGGCCACTAACTTTTAAATAAGACTACTTCTTTTTTCTTGACACTTTTTGGTGCGGTTTTTTGGATATAGATTCTTCTATTGGTTCTGTTTTTTCAGTCTGTTTACGACCAAATACTGCAACAATTAACTGAGTTGCAGCTAGAAGTGCAGGAGCAAGCGCAGCTAATGGTTTATCCAAATATGATAGTACAAAAACCGAAATAACAAGAAAAAAAGCCAAAAAATAATTTAATATTAACGTTATATATGCACGAATATTATCGTGACGATCAAGTCTACGACGATGTTCCGGTTCTGCTAAAAGCGCAGCTGCGTAGTCTTTTAGTGTACCAGGTCGTGCCTGCTCCATAGGAATAAGCAGTCGGTCAGGTATCAAGGCGGTATCATTTTGATAATGATGGTTGACTTGAGTCAAAGATAACGTAAGCGATTGAACTACGTCGCTTTTTTCTGATTTTATATCAATTGAACGTTGAGATTCGATTTCGTTTGTCACGTTATTTTAATTTTTCTTTATTTGAAGATTCAAGATCTCGAATAACAATTTGCAAAAAATTTACTGTCGCATTAACAGCGTCTTCAGAAATTCGTGACAAATCTTTACGCAACATTGCCGAATCATTCACAGGGCGGCGACGAGAAACGATTCCATCAATACCGAGAACTGGCAACGCAAACCCAAACTTTTGTAATCCTTGAATGGTCTCCATAATTCCTCCTGATTACATTCTCATCGACATTCTACCAAAAAACTTTAGTATTCTCAATGACCAAGTCGACCATATAAAATGTTGACGTTGCCTACAACGCAAAAGTTCAATTGCGGCAAAGAATATTCAGCAAACGCGGTGCCGAAGTAAACCTCAAAAGAGACCTAAATTAGCAGATCGAAAATGGGAGATTTGGAACTGTTGAAAGGCTCAAACATGACCCAAAAATAGTACTGATCGATTGAATCAATGTGCAAAAAGGTTGAAATATCTCGGCGGTTCTGGTTGAAATTGTTCAAGTTCGCGCAAAAAAACCGCTGATATCTGCCCTGTAGCAGAAAAGATGTTCTTGCAACGCCGGACAAAGGTGAAAATGCACACATCGAAATAAATCTTCAAAAAATCTCAAACTCGCACAATTAAACACTGTCTTTCGTATATTCCCCAATAATTTCGCCTCTCAATTTATTCCCAATACCCCACTCCTCCTCATCCCCGCCGACATTTGCTTGCGGCCTCCTCATCGTCTTCCATCGCTTCACCCCTCACCTCACCCGCACCCAATCCCAAATCTCCACCCTAAATTTTTTGGGCAGGCTGCTCTCAAAAGGGTATGTAGTTCATGGAATAAAGCGCCGCTCTAGTATTTTTACTGCCCAGCGGGTAGCCCAACTTTACCAAGACCCACACATGCCACACGGGCAGTTCCATTTGCACTATGGCGACCTCACCGATAGCACCAACCTCATTCGCATTGTGCAAGAGGTTCAACCCGACGAAATTTACAACCTTGCGGCGCAAAGCCATGTGCAAGTGAGCTTCGAAACCCCCGAGTACACTGCAAACTCCGATGCGCCTACCTTTGCCCGTGCCCCACGCATTTATTTTCAATAAGAGTGATGAATAAAACCGGCGCGAAATTTCATTTTTGCGCGGATTTACGAATGCGCTAACACTCACTTTTCTTGCAAAGGTGACTAATAAAAATAATATTTTCATTCCTGATTTTTTTTATAAATCTGGTTACCACATTCTATTGGTTTCTGTCACGTGTGCTTTTTTTGGGTTGGATAAACAACATGATCGGGGTCCCACCAAAGGAGGCAAAATGTGGCTCCGTCTTTGATGCAATAAACCCGCTCTTTGTTTGACAGTGCAAAAGAAAAAATTTCGGATTGCTCTTCTTTTCCAATTTCCAAAAGTCACTTTTGAGCGTCTCGGCTGAATTTGGACACTTCGACGTTGTGGGAGCCATTTTCTCTCAGTTGCTGAAATGTAAGTTTTTCTCGTTCACCCAGTTTTTTTAGGACGTAAGGGAATTGGACGCAATTTTGCCACCCAAAGAGACCATCCATATCCATTTGCTGAAAAGACCATTTCCACGGCGGGCCCTGTTTGTCAGGATCTTCGGCTTGCCTTACAAATTTGCCTGGATGAGGGGAATGCTCTTGCATAGGTTTCTTGAGTTTTTTGGAAGAAGACATTTTGATCCTAGCTCAAAAGTTATCCGTATTGGGTTTACGGATGCCTTCATAATACTCAAGCATGCTGTCTAGAGGAATTTCGTTGCTACCTCGTTCGGTAGAAGCCAAGCCTTCTCGTGCGCACTTCCAAGGCCGTTCCAAATGAGTTAGGTCACTTAAGTACTGGCCAGACTTGTCTCCGTAATGGTTTAAGACAGCATCAATTGATTCAATTTGATTTGCAGATAAATTTTCGATGTTCCCTAAAGGCCAGTCCGACACCGAGAAATGCCCTTTGTGCGCTTCAAAAAGATCCGGTATCACTGGGCCATTAGCCCAAGCTTGGATCTGTTCAGCAAAAAGTGGTTGCTCGTCCCACACCAACGACCAGGCTTGGCAGTAATAAACGAGCTTTTGGAGCTTCATGGTGCTCATTTGATTCGTATTTTTAAGAATATAAGCCGCCACATCGTGGACAGTTGAGCGTTTCGATGTCATGCATCCTCCTTTGTGACCGACAAATAGACGGTATATTAGCATGACCCTTCGTTTGCAGTCAATACGGTTTGCCTTTGATGTCAAGGGTAATCGGATGTTTTTTATGGATCTCTTGAGATCTCGGGACATCTATTCTGAAAATCCCGTCCAAAAATCGTCTGAAATTGAGCTTTAAAACATTGCAGACTCACGAAATTAAACACTATCTTTCGTATATTTACCAATAATTTAGCCCATCAATTTATGCACCCTCTAGTACTTCGCGCCAAAATACCTCTCTCAACCCCTCACCCGCCGGCATTTGGCGGCGGGTTCCCTGCGCCGTAAATCCCCCCTCTCCCCAACCTCCGCCAGGGCGAAATCCCAAATCTCCACCCCTCCCTAGATTTTTTGCGCAAGCTCCTTTAATTTTCCACAAATTTTAAACTGCCGCCCCTGTTGAAAGGCTCAAGCGCGACTTCAAAAGTAGCACTCATCACTGGAATCACCGGGCAAGATTGCGCGTATCTGGCGGAATTGTTGTTTTCAAAAGGTTCTGTGGTGCATGGCATTAAACGTCGTTCGAGTATGTTTAATACGCAACGTGTCGATCACATGTACCAAGACCCGCGCTTGCCTCACGGGCAGTTCCATTTGCACTATGGCGACCTCACAGACGGCACAAATCTCATTCGCATTGTGCAAGAAGTTCAACCCGACGAAATTTACAACCTTGCGGCGCAAAGCCATGTGCAAGTGAGCTTTGAAACCCCCGAGTACACTGCAAACTCGATGCACCTACCTTTTCCCGTGCCCCACGCATTTATTTTCAATAATAGTGATGAATAAAACTGGCGCGAAATTTCATTTTTGCGCGGATTTACGAATGCGTTAACACATG
>JAYTOT010000170.1:0-1263 GCA_043747645.1 Pseudomonadota bacterium
TGAAAAAATGAGATAAACTTTTGCCTGACTTCTGAACTTTTCATGGGCACTCCTGCATGCAATCGAGAATTTTCGCAGTATGCCCAAACTCTGCTAGACTTTCCACATTTAGACTCAACAGGATGCAACATGACCCAAGAACAAAGCGCCCAGGGTGTTACCCGGTCGTCGGCACGTGCCACTGCCGGCGTGGCCTTATCGCGGTTGTCGGGCCTCGCGCGCACCCCCATTGTGAATGCAGTTTTTGGGGCTGGTGTGGCTCTCGATTCGTTTTACACGGCCTTTAGGTTTCCAAATGCATTGCGAGATTTATTTGCCGATGGCGCATTGTCGTCGGCATTTACAAAAGTATTGGTCGAAGCTCGTGCCAAGGGCGAAGAGCATGAAAAGCAATTGGTTGCTAAAGTAACAGGTTGTTTTTTATTATTAACTCTGGCTATAGCTATTTGTGGTTCTATTTATTCGAAACAATTTTTAATATTAGTTTCTGGTGCAGAATTTAACAGAACTGGCGCTGTTACCTTAGCTGGTCAACTTTTTGCATTGTTAGTATTTTATTTGCCTCTCACTATGGTTTCGAGTGTGTGTATGGCCATGCTTGCGGTTCGGGGCAAAACATTTAGAGCAACGGTGGCCTCAGCCATGGCTAATGTTGGAGTTGTTTTTGGCGCATTAATTTTGGCTCCCATTTGTGTTTACATAAATATTCAACCCATTTTTGGCATGGCAGTTGGCATGATTTTGGGTGGAATATTTCAAATTTCATACCAAATTATGCCGCTTATTAAAGAAAAAGTGTTTCCTTTTCCTGACCTCAACCCTTTGCGGCTCATTCAATTTAAACCTTTGGGCGATGTTTTTTTGCTCATGGGCCCACGTATTTTAGGGCAGGGTGCAATGGTATTGGCATTGCTGATTAACACCCATTTTGCCACAGATTTGGCCGTAGGCTCAATGACCAATATTACTCATGCGCAGGTTATTATTTTGGTTCCCGTTGGGCTTTTTGGTGTGGCCAGTGGATTTGCATCGTTGCCCACACTCACGGCATTGGCGCACAAAAAAGAATTTGTTTCGTTTACTTCCATATTAAATACGAGCCTCACCAACACACTTTTTTTATCGGCCTTCACTTTACTTGTTTTTAGTGCTCTGTCTGTGCCACTTTGTGCCATGCTTTTTTGGCATGGCCATGGCGATATTCAATCAACCGTTTCTACTGCAGTTGCAGTTTGTGCTTATGGCGCAGGAATGGTTTTTAAT
>JAYTOT010000171.1:0-53200 GCA_043747645.1 Pseudomonadota bacterium
TGTGACGATGGGAAATTAAAACAAATAATTCTTAATTTACTGAGCAATGCTATAAAATTCACTCATAAAGGATTCATTACACTCGAAGTTTTAGAGAGAAAAGGACTTTGCCCAAACAAAATTATATTGCTTTTTAAAATAAGCGATACAGGCATTGGCATTGAGCAACAAAAATTAATAGAAATTTTCGAACCTTTTAAGCAGGCAGATTCTGCGACTTCAAGAAATTATGGAGGGACAGGACTGGGATTGACAATTTCGAAGCAACTTGTTCACCATTTTAAATCCAAATTAAATGTTGAGAGCAAAGTTGGAACAGGAAGTTGTTTTTCATTTGAATTAGAATTTGAACGCATTCAGCTCCCAATTCAAAATTCGCCAGATATTGATGTAGAACATAAGATTTATAATGTATTTATTCTTACCACTAATGAATACCTCAAAACATTTTTTATTTCTTACTTTAAAAATCACTCTGTCGCCTTTTTTGATTCATGGATTGAATTTCAAAAAGACTTGAATTTTAACTCGGCCAGAAAAAGTGATTTGGTTATTGTTGATTCAAATTCTTTGGCATTAATGATTGATTGCAATGAGTTTAGCTCAAAGTTTCACATTTTAAGAATGCAAACAAATTTATATATAGTGACTTCAAATAGCGACCTTAAAAATAAACTAATTGCCAAAATTAATTTCCCTGAAACGCAATTTATCGGGCCAATTTTGGCCGATTTTAATTTACAAATGAAATTGGATCCCTTCAATGTAAAATACATTGAACCCCACAAAAATTATCAGAAAACTTTATTCCGGAATCTGTTTAAGCGCCAGCCACGGATTTTAATAGTAGAAGATAGCGAAATCAATCGTAAAGTTGCAACTCATATGCTCGATGCACTAGACTGCGAAAGTGTTTCTGCAAAAAACGGGAAAGAAGCTTTAGAAATTTACGAACAAGACAAATTTGATGCTATTTTAATGGACTGCCAAATGCCTATTTTAGATGGATTTGAGACCGCAAAAACTATTCGAAAACTATTTTCCAGTGGTTTTCAAGTCCCCATTATCGCAATTTCTGCAAATGTACTTTCCGGAGAGAAAGAAAAATGTCTCGCTTCCGGGATGAACGATTTTATTCCAAAACCTATTCGCATTAACCTACTCAACGAAATTCTGAATCAGGAATTAAATAAAAAAACATCTGAATTAGAATCGATTTCAACCTCTGAATTATCGCAGCAAGAAGTATCTGAAATTCGGGATCTGGAAAAACTACTAGGCAGACCAATATTTAGAGAAATAACTGCGCTTTTTGAATCTCGAACTGCAACTTTATTGCCAAATTTAAAAACTGCAATTGAAAGCAGAGACTCTACCGCTGTACTCAAAATAACTCATGCCCTCAGAGGTTGCGCCAGCCAAATTGGAGCCAGTACATTTATTGGATTTGTAGAACAAGTGGAGTCAATTTTTAAAAACTGCACAACTGATGCTTTAAATCAGAACCAAGAGCAATCGCTAGAAATTTTTGAACTACTCAAAGCAGAATTTAAAGTAACATTAAAACTTTTACACAAAGAATTGAGTTTGAATGGATTTTAATAGATTGATCATTCAATAATTAAATTCTAAAGTTCAATGAGTTCTGAAAACTTTGGTTGCAGCGCCCTGCACTGTAGGCATCACTAAAATTTCATCAACATTACAGTGACTCGGCTGTTTTAAGGCAAATATTATTTGTCGCGCAATGTCTTTTGAATTCAAGGGAATCATGCCCTCATAAACTTTCTGAGAACGCTCAGTATCTCCCGAAAACCGAACTTTCGAAAATTCTGTTTCTACCATTCCAGGAGAAATGAGTGTCACTTGAATGTTTTTATCGCAAGTTTCTTGCCGCAATGCCTGAGTGAAAGCCCGTAAAGCGTGCTTTGTTGCACAGTAAACACTGCCGCCTTCATAGGCAACATGACCCGCAATACTGCACAAATTTACAATGTGACCAGCACCCTGCGCCACCATGTGGGGAAGGCATGTGTGTATGATTTGAAAAGCTGCAGTGACATTTGTACTGAGCATTTTTTCCCAATCAGAAATTTTAGCATTCAATATAGTATCCGCACCACTGGCTAATCCGGCATTATTTACCAAAATGTCTATTTTATGAAAAGAACTATTTACTAATTTTGCCGAAAAATCACCGTCCGTAACAGATGCGTTTAGAATTTCAACACTTATGTCTGGGAATTTTTTTCGAAGTGTTTCTGCGAATATTTTTAACCTTTGTTCACGGCGTGCTACGAGAACCAAATGAACGCCCTCAGCCGCCAAAAAAGCAGCTGTCGCCAACCCAATTCCCGCAGTAGCACCGGTAATAAGTGCTCGCTTACCAGCAAGAGATTTAAGATGATCGGGTTCGAAAACATCTTTCAAAAATGCATCGTCTGAATCACGCATTCAAAACTCCATGTCACACAATTTTCTTTAATACTTCATCAAATTCTGAACGGAGTTTTTCTATTCTATTTTTTGATGTCGCGTAAGCAGTGACTACCGCATCATGATTTAGTTTTTGAGAACCCTCAACAATCGTACAAACAGAAATGTATATTTTTAATTTAGGTTCTGTGCCACTGGGTCGCATAGAAATTCTGCTGCCATCGCTCAATGCAAACTGTAATACGTCTGATGATGGCAGCGTTAAAATTTCTTTTTTCAGAGTTTTTTGCCCTTGCTGGATATCAAAAATTTGGTGGGTTTTATAATCTAACACCTGACTCACTTGAGAACCAGCCCAATTTAATGGTGGAGTGTCTCTAAAATGTTTCATCAAACGCCCAATACGTTTAGCACCTTCTTCGCCAATCAAATCGATACTTATGAGGTCTTCATGCCATGCACCAAACTGAGAAAATAATTTCAAGAGACGGGTGCAAGGAGTTTCGTTTATAGATTTCAACCAAGCAACCATTTCAACAGTTTGGCACAGTGCTCCAATGCCGTCTTTATCGCGCACATAATCGCCTGGCATAAAGCCAAAACTTTCTTCTGTGCCAAACAAATATTTAAAATCTTTAAGGCCTTTTTGCTCCCAGGAACGGACCAATCCTGCAATCCATTTAAATCCAGTCAATGTTTCAAAAATATCTACATTAAAATTGGCGCAAATTTTAGAATGGAAATCGCTTGTCACAATAGTTTTAACAATTTTGTGTTGGGGTAAAAGTTTTTTCTGAGCTGAAAGTCCGGTCAAAATATAATCAATCAACAAAGCTCCGGTTTGATTCCCATTGAGCAACACATAATCGCCCATGGACTGTGATGCAAAAGGTCCTTGTGCCGCGGTTTTGTCGAGCACCACTAACGCAAGTCGGTCAGAATCGGGGTCTGTAGCCAAAGCCATTTGAGCACCGCGCTTTGCAGCGTATTCAACGGCCAATTTTAGCGCAGCAGGTTCTTCTGGGTTAGGTTTTTGTACCGTCGGGAAGTGGCCATCTGGCATTTCCTGTTCGGGAACAATAAAAAAGTTTTTGCCATATCCCCATTCCGTAATTGCCCTGCGAGCAGGCACAGCACCGGTACCGTGCAGCGGCGTGTAAACGATATTAATATTACTTTGACTTGCTAATTCTGGATATATTTGAAGCTTTTTGAGTTCATCCGCATAACAATCCAATACATCATCTGAAATCCAATTTATAATTTCGGCTTTAATGCCCGCCTCAAAATCCATATATTGAGGTTCAGACCATTCCTGAACCTTAAAAACTTCAGCTAAAATACCAGTGTCATGAGGAGGAATAATTTGTGCCCCGTCATCCCAATAAACTTTAAATCCATTGTATTGCGGAGGATTATGACTGGCAGTGACGCAAATACCCGAAATACAATTTAATTTTCTAATTGCAAAACTCAACGCAGGAGTGGTTTGAAGTGTTGGAAATAAAAATGTTCGAATTCCGTTTCCCGCAAGTACACTCGCTGCTTCTTTTGCAAAAAGATTAGAAAAATGGCGACTGTCGTGCGCAATGGCCACACCGCGAGCCATTGCTTCGGCACCTTGTTTCTTTATGTACTGCGCCAAACCATGCGTGGCACGCCGCACAACGTAACGATTCATGCGGTTGTTACCAGACCCAATTACACCACGCAAACCACCCGTACCAAACTCAAGCTCACGATAAAATCGCTCTCTTAATTCTTTAACATCTTTTTTCGAAATCAGATTTAGAATTTCTTCTTTGTCCACTTCGGCAATGGAGGCATCGTTTAACCATTGAAAAATTCTTTTTTTACAATCCGAAAGGCTTACAAATTCCACCAAATCAAACTGTTTTTCAATTGCACTTAAGTTCATTTTATTTACCTTTTCCAGTTTCATCAATATCTTGAATAATTGTTTTTAAATTTCTTTCCACACCAGAACGGCCATTGTGTTCTGGATATTTCGATAAAATGAGTTCTAGTATTAGTCGACACTGCTTGAGTCCGTCAATTTTCGCATTTTTATCGCTTGTTGTAGTGGCTCGATTGTAGAGGTCTCTTACTTTTACCCTTAATTCGCGCACGTGCACTTCAGAAGCTTCTCTCTTGAGTTTTCGAGATTTATCGGTGCGATCGGGATCTGCAATAGAGTCCAATAATTGCACTGCTTTTTCTGCCATACCTGAATCAAGCGCTGCGCGCGCGTCGGCAATAATTTTTTCAACCGGTGGTACCAAAGATAAATCTGAAACCACTTGCCCGGCTGCAGCAGGCTTCTCTCCAGAAGGATTGGCGCCTACTTCGCCTTTTATTCCTGCATTGGGCATAGAAATCTGGGCATTTACTCCCATAATAGCATCTATTCGCATGCCATATGTTCGTCCCGGAAATCGCTTGCGCATGGCGTCTGCCCATTCACGAGCTTCCCCTTCTTTAGTTCCGTTATTCTTCTTATTTTCGAGTTTGGAATATTCAAGCGAAAAAAGTTGCTCTATTCTGCCCAAAATTTGAGCCCGAGTTCCAGACAAAATCTCGCGCGCCTCTTTGCCGTTTGTGACATTAATAAGCTCGTCAATATTGCGCAACGCCTCAAATAATGAATCATCTTTTCTCGATAAAACTACTGTATCTCTGTATTTATTCCGTTGAGTTTCACTGAGCGACGCAACACCTTCCGAGTGCTCATAAAGTGAGACTTCGAGTTGAATGCGACGTTCATCGGTTTGATTGAGTAAATCGCGCGCATGCCTTTTGGCTCTAACGCCTTTCTCATTTTCTCCCGAAGCAAAAAGTTTTTCAGATTTATAAATTTCTAGCTCAGCTTCATCTGAAAAAGCAGGCGGATTTTTTTCCATTTGATCTAACAAATGCAAGGCAATTTTTTGCCTTTCTTTATCTTTTGGAGCAGCTTCTGCTTCACATATTGCTACTGCTACAGCAGTAGACAATGGCAAATGGGCGTTACGTTCTTTAACTGTTTTAAATGCCAAATTACGTCCGTGTTCTAACACCTGAGCGCAGTTATGTCGTGAGAAAAATATTTCAATGAGCCTGGTTTCTTGCAAGGCCGATTTGCTTTCTGCAGATAAAATGTGCCCAGGAGCTATTTTACCTGACGGCTGAATATCAAGCGTATTGTCAGCAATTTCTGTAGTGGTTGATTGACATCCTTGGGTACTCACTATTGAAAAAACCGTTCCGACTGAAATCAATATTGCTTTAAGCCCAGAAAATTCCCTTTTAAAATTTGATTTTTTAGAAGAACACATAGAATAGACGCCGATTTTCGAAAATTTTACTATTGCATTTATCACTTGCGTAATCCTAAAGTTGAGCTGTGCCTGATATCACAGGCGCTCAGCTTACCAGTCGCCAGTGATTCCAATCAAGTGACGCGATTCTATTTTCGCAACTTTTGAAGAGCCCGTGTCGACCCCGTAGTAAGAATATTCAAAGGCAATGCCAATGAGTTTTAAGCTTGCCCCATAGCAAAGTTGGCCTTGATTAGACCCTGCACGAAAACCGATTCCGTTCTGCAAAAAAGCATTGCCAAAGTACAATTCGGCTCCGGCATGCAAAAGTCGATTTACATTTATGTTCGTGATGCCGTAGCTTTTTGATTTAATGATTACAGGCAGCGGCCAAGCATCAGCAGAAATACGTATATTTGCACGAGTCCCACTGAGGTTAAATCGAGGAGTTATTGCAATTCCTAATCTTACTTCGGTGGGGTCTAATAGTGCATCGGAACTTGCTCCTACTGGCGCACCCGAACGCAGAACACCGCATACTGTTTGCAGATCTCCAGTAACCGGATTCACGTATTTTTCAACACATCCCGTTGGAATATTTCGCACAGATAATCCTACGGTAGGTAGCCAGAAGTCTCCTGCTGTTATGAGCATTCCCACATCACCGGCAACTGCAGCGGAGCGTACTCCATTGGTGCGTTCCTCAGTTTTTAGTTCCTGCAAAGTAACAGATTTAGAAGGCAAATTGCCTTCGTAAGAATAGCGCACATTGGGGCGCACAGAGAGCCCATATCCAATAGTGCCACCTCTGGACATAGAAGCGATTCCAAGCACGGCTCCAACAGTCGTTTGAGCACGAACGTTTACGGTGTCAAAATTTGTAGTATCTTTTTGCTGGATAGAAGCAAACGATCGACTTGGAAATCCGAGTAAAAAAGTGGCGCTACTCCGATTTCCAAAAATTATACTGGGATACATTTGGCCTTCAATGTATCCCGTTTTTTTATTATTTGATTTTACAGAATCCGCTAATTTAGGAACCAATTGAAGTGGTTTAGTTTTGCCTTTATTGACTCCAGATATGGCCAGATCATTTCCTCCTACCACCAAACCAGGAAACGCTACTTTATGAACGTATGCTTTAGCGCGGGGATTTCGAGTTCTAGAAAGCCCGGCTGGATTTGAAAATGGAGCTGTTTCATCGTTGCCCACTGCAGTAAATGCATCACCCATGCCAGTGGACCGAATTCCTTGCCAATCAGTTGGAATTTCATCTGCCCAAACAAAAGAATTTGCATGAATTATTAAACTCGTAAATAAACCTATGGAATATAGATATTTATGCGTGCGTGCCATACTCCCATAGTCCTTTTTAAAGTTTATTCAGCTCTTCTCCTAAAGTTCGGACTCCGACGCTCTAAACTTAAATACCGCTGGCGCCACTAAAATGGCTGTGAGCATTCACTTGTTTCGTTAAAAGTGTCGAATGAGTCCAAGAGGTATAAACCAACTATGGAACGACAAATTGCTTATTTTCTTGTAAATAACCATGATTTAAAACAGGTTATTGCGGGTTTTTTGGAATCTGGGTCGCGGCCATTTGATTTATCGTCAAATAAAAAGCCCGATGCTTTGCTGCGCTTTTGCGAAAAACGACACCCCGACGTCTTGCTTTTGGAATGGGAGGCATTGACTGCAACCGAAAATGCGCAATTTTTACAAAAATTTAGAAAAGCGCCCGGATGTAGAGGCACGGCGCTGATAGTAATCACACAAAATTTAAACTCACAGTTGGTGGCAATGGGTGCGGAATACAATGTATCAAAAATATTGAACGCATCTGCGATTCAATCTTCAATTCTTATGATAATTGAAGCGCTCATTCAAGAACGTAAAAAACCTTCCTCCTCCAAAAGCTTTATCATGCGCCTAGACACTGCCATCGAAACTGGTGCCATGGGAGAATTGCAAGAACTCGTCGAAGACTTTTATAAGGTTTGCCCCTCCCATCCGAGGGCTATTATAGAATATGCAAATATATGCTTCAAAAAAGGGAATATTGAAAAAGCAAAAGAAATTGGCAACAAATTATTAGCCAATGAACCACATAATTTACGGGCCGTTAACTTAATGGGTCGGATTTTTCTGAAAGAAGGAAAATTTGCCGAATCTATTGCCATGCTTGAACAAGCAGAATTATTGAGTCCTAAGAACCTAGACCGGTTGGTATTATTAGGTGACGCATTTTATAATACTGGCGATAATTCAAAAGCACGCGAACACTTTGACGACGCACTACAAATCGACCCCGAATTTAAAGATGCTAAAAAAGGATTAGGTCAAGTTAATTTATCTGAAGGACAAATTAATGAGGCACTAGAGCTTTTTCGTGATTCGGCATCTGAAGATGAAATGGGAGGTTTTTTTAACAACACAGCTATTGTTGCAGTGCGTATGCAGAATTACGATAGAGCAATGCAACTGTACAATGCCGCAAACGGTGCATTAACAGAAAAAAACCTAAAAGCAAAAGTAAAATTCAACCAAGGATTAGCATTCAGGCGCTGGAATCGGCTCGAAAATGCATATATTTGCTTCAAGCAGGCTCTAAGCTTCGAACCTGAACACGAAAAAGCATTAAAATACATTGATTCCACAGCCTCATTGTTAACTGATATGGGCAAACCATTGCCCCAAGAAAATTCTCTTATTGCAGAACAATCTCCATTTCAATTTGAAACGTCATTGCCGGAAGAATCGGGAATCAATTACGAAAAATTATCGAAGACCGAAATCAAAATTAAAAAACAAGATGTGTTCGCACCCATTGAATCTTCTAAAAACAAAAAGCCTAGTGCTAAAACAAATAGACAGGCTTTTTTTGACGACGACGATGAATCTTGACAGAATTGTGGCCTTTGGATAAGTCAGTTGATCTATTTGACTGTATATTTAATAGATTAATTTTTGTTTATAAAAAAGGTGCAAATTCATATGAATTGGAATAAACTCTTCCCCCATTGGAATCATGTCATTCGCTTTTCTAAAGCCCTCGAAAATTCTATTTCAGCTGAAAGCCATTCAGATTCCGAAATTCAATTTGCACTTGAAGTAGAAAAATTTCCAAAAACCGAACTTCACGTACACATAGAAGCTGCTTTGTCGCATTCGTTTTATAACGAGCTGAACAATTCTATAAAACTTTTTTCTGAAAATGAAATTTTACCATCAGACCGCACTCCCTTTGAAAATTTTGGCGACTTTATTACTGCCTGGATAGACAACACGAAACTCATTCAATCTGAAACCATTTTTCATACCATGGGCATTGAGTTTGTTAAGAATCGCTTTTTGCAAAACATTGTATACACAGAAGCACATTGTTCGCCTGCAGATTTTAGCATATTACGCGTGCGCAGTTCTCAGCACGGACAACCCCTCGATTATTCCAAATGTCTTTTAGCACTTTTGTCTGGAATTAAAGTAGGACAAACTCTTTATCCAAATATTGATGTGAGATTGATTGTAGATGCACTTTGGTTTTCTACAGCCCAAGAAAAAGATATTACAGCCAATTCACTTGAAATCATAATAAATAAATCAGAGAATAATTCGCCAATGGGAGGAAAATACATTGTTGCAGTCGGACTTGGTGGCCCCAATGAATCTAAAAATTCAGCACTAATTTTACCCTTTATTACGAGATGCCGCATTATGGGGTTAAAAGTGGATATACATTGTGGAGAAGTTGCAACCATCGAATATATGCAAGATGCTATTGAGACATTAAACCCAGACCGCATAGGACATGGAATAGCAGGCGCACCCCATGATTTTTTCTTTAAAGGTCATACTGCTGCCTGCCCTTTGAGTAATTTGTTAACTGGTTCTCATAAGGGAACAATCAAAACTCATGCCATTCAAAAAATGATGGAAAAAGGAGTCAATTTCTCAGTCAACAGCGACGACCCGTTGCTTTTTGCAACCACTTTAACCCTTGAATACGTTGCCCTGCAGCGCAATTTTAGCTGGACAATGTCTGATGTGATTGAAAGTCAAACTCGGGCGAAGTCTGCAGCATTTTATAAATCCCAAATATAAATCCCAAAATCAGGATGCCAATTGCAATAAAGATTCCAATGGTGAAGGTTTTTCGCCAATTTTTGCAATTTTAATAGGTTGTTCTTTAACTTTTTTGGCTTTGCCAATGGACACTATTTTTCCAGATTGCTGGCCTTGAACCAGTTCCAACATTGTTCGCGCTTCTTTGGTGAAATCTTCAAGCACACTATTTCGTGTGATGCGAGAATTTCCGGAAAGCAATTGTAAGCTTAATCCCACTTGCTCTTTAAAAGAATCCAATGAAACATCTTTAAACAAAGAGAGATGTTTGATTAAAATTCGAGAAATGCTTTCTGAAAGACCCTTTTGAGAGACCTCAATTGCGGCTCGCAACAAAAGTGAAATGTGTTTGCTCGCAAGTTTTAAACTCACTTCTTCGCGGTTCATATATTCAGCATATGCAGCTAAAAATAACGGAAATTCAGTTGGAAATCGCAACATATAATGTTTCAAAACATTGTGACTCATTTCTGCAAGCGCAGGAGTTGAACTGAAAAACGAATTAAGATGCTCTGCTAAGAAGAAAAATGCGGCGTTTCCTCTTCGTTTGTCTTCAAAAAATGCAAGCAATAAATCGTCTAACAAACTCTGACCAAATCTACTTATCACTCTATTTAGCTGCAATGTACCCTGACTATTTAAAGGGCATCTTGCCAAATAATGCACAAGTGAAATTCTCATCGCGTTATTATTAACATTGCTTCGAGCAAGCAAATTAGTAGTAATGTATTCAACTACCCTGGCAATATCTCTGTGCTCTAACGAACTCTGACCAGCACGACTCGCAAGCAAAAGGCCTAGTTCTGTAAGCAAAACAAGGGCTGTTTGTGCTAAAGGTATTCGGGTGTGTTTATCGGTAAGTTCATTATCTGTTATTTCTAGTAAAATGAGAGATATTTCACGAAACAATTCCGCGCCACTTGTATGAGAAACAAGTGAAGATAAAAGCACGTGAGTGCCATCCCAATCGCGCTCAATTGCCAGCGCAGCCACAAATAAATGAACAATGCTATCGATGCGCTGAGAATGTGTGAATTTCTGATAAATTAACTCGGATGTTTTATTACAAAGTTCTTGCCTATCGCTGACATTCAAGGCTTTGTATGTTTTCATAAATAGACTTCGACGTGCGTCACTGTTACCTTTTGACATATCCGCAACTGCCAGTTCTTTGAGCGCTTGCTCAACACTGTATTCGTGAGGTATGGAGGCTTTTGCGGGTGTCATTATTCTCTCCTGTGACGAACTGTAGTCTGTCTCAATCCGGTTAATAAAAGTGTGAAATTAAGATACATTACCTTGTTTCTTTAAATAGTCTTGAATTCTTGCTCGCGCAGATTCATCGAGCCCGCGCAGTTCGAGGCCGTATCCCATGGGAAATCGATTGTCTCGTGCTTGCCGCACTACAACCGCTCTTAAATTCATTGGTTTCCCAAGTCCACGGCCTTCTTTTAAAACTAATTTGACCTCGTCGTTCAATCCAAAAGTTGAATCTCGAGTTTCTAAAAACAGCCCTGTGACGGAAATATCGCTGATAATTCCGCTTGCCACGTGATTGTCATTGTGCGCAACGACTTGTTCGTGAATAGGTGCCCTATTTTTATGGCGCTTGTCTGCTGTGGGAATAGGCCGTTTCACTACGGACGTGCTTGCCAATAATGACCTATTTAGTTCTGGAACGTCTTTGAGTTTTTTCCAATCAGGATATCCTTCCCGAAATACAAAATCGTCGCCACCAAGTTCTCCGGACGTTAAAGCTTGCTTTAATTCGCCTTCCTTAAGTGGGCCAATTTGCTGCTCTCGCGCATAGTAAAACCAGACTCTATCGTTCGCGTTCCCTGTCATGGCCCCAACCTCCCCGTAGTTTGCAATTACAATCAGAAAATTGCTCAATTTATTAAACTACTCAAAGAATCGGACATCTTTGGGTCAGAGTTGAGTTAAATTTTATAAATGTTGATATGGTATTCTTTTTTTTAATTAAATTAGTCTGTTACTTTAGCTGAATTTTTTGCTTCTCGGAGCTCTGGCTGTAAATAGTCGCAATGAAGTTCTTTTTCAGGGACAATGAATCATGAGGTAACAATCATGAATATAAAATCGCTTAAAAGTAGGCTTTTAGTTGCGCAAATTGGTTATATTGCAGCGCTCTTTATTTTCACAAGCCAAGCTTTAACTTCTTGTCCGGCATTTGCGCAAAACAGGGATGAAATCGAAGAATATCAAAAGAATGTGTTAGAAATTTCAAGAATTTCCGAAGAAAAAAGAGTAAGCGCTGAGTTTTTAAGAAGCCAGAATTGGATTGGCCGCATTGCTCTCATTAACATAGCATGTGGCAGCGAGAACTCTGATTCTTGCAAAAAAGTATTAAATTATGCACTCCTCGACAATGCATTAGTTGTGCGAGACCACTCACTTCGCATTTACATTAATCAGAATTTAACCAAAGAATCTGAGAAATTAAAGGCATTAAACAGAGTGATTTCAGACGATAGAAATTACAGAAAAGGCAAACCGCTCTGGATAGTACACAGGGCTCAAAATTACATTCATAACATAAAGTAACAAAAGAACTCACGGTGCAGGCGTGGGACTACTCTCTAGAGTAGGAACGGGCGTCGCTATGTTTGCTGGAACCATATTTGCGCCTAACGGCAATATTGTTGCGAACGGTGTCGGTGAAGCCGTTGGCGTTGGTGTCGGTGAAGCCGTTGGCGTTGGTGTCGCAGTAGGACTCTCGGAAGGCGATGCCGTTGGGCTGGGCGATGGAATAGCCCTAGGAGTCGGTGATGCGGTCGGTGATGCGGTCGGAACCGGAGAGGCCGTAGCTGTCGCTTCTGGAGTGGGAGTTGGAGTTGGATTCACAGTTGGTATTGGAGTCGCTGTGGCCGTGGGCGTTACCTTAGGTGTGGCAGTTGGCATTGGCGAAGGCGTAGAAATTGGTTTTGCTCCTAAGGTGACAAGCCATTTGAGCATTTCAATTCCTGGAGTTGCTTTATCAAATGAGTTACTTTTGGGAGGCATTTTTCCAATTTTCGTACCAATTGCCATTGCATTGTAAATATTTTGTTTAGACGATTTGACAAAATCAAGCGACAAAACTTGGTCATGACACCCCGAGCAATGTGCCTGAAATGCCTTATACATATCAGCAGGTTCAAAAGGTTTTATTTCGAACGCAGTTGCAGAAGGTGCAGGTGCTGACGCAATAATCATGATATTGCCCGCTGGAACGACCGTAGCGACCTTGAGTTCGCTTGGCAAAGATTCTGTAGAATTTGTTTTTTGCGTTGCACTCTGCGCAGCGCCGTTTTTATTTTTCTCAGCATCTGTTGAAATTGGAACTTTTGAAACAGTTTGATTTTCTGGCCGACCGTCGACATGCTGAGAACCGCAGGAATAAAAAATCAATGCCCCACTGGCCATAGCCAAAAAAGTCGGCAGCGCTGGTATAAATTTTAAACTCTGAGTCATTTGCCCTACCCCAATAAAAATCGTTAGGGCTTTATCGACAGTATTTGTTAAAAAGTGAAATTTTTTGGTGATGACTGCCACAGACGCGACAAAATATTGAATTGAACGGGCAGTTTTAATTATTTTTTGTATTTTTCTCGCAACATTTTAATGCCTTCACCTAATTTTTCAGAATCGCGCACACCTTCAAAATTCATTTCGACGCGTCTGTTTTTTGCCAAAGAAACAGGGTCACTTCCCGTTTCAATAGGCTTTTGGAACCCAAATCCCAGTGAAGAAATTTTTGCTGCAGGCACTCCACCCAATATTAAAGCCGCGCGAACCGAAGCAGCTCTATCGCGAGACAATCCCATATTATAATCGGTGCCCCCTCGGACATCAGTATGTCCTTCAACCTTTATGGCAGACCAGATATTTCTATTTGCAACTAAAAATTGACCTAATTCTCTTAAAAATGAATCAGACGTTGTTGAAAGTTTAGAGCTCGCAGTTTCAAAATTTATTGACTCACTGTCGAACAAAAATTTAACCACTTCTTGAATGACATTCTTTTTAACTTCCCGTTGAACTTTTTTAATTTGAGTATTTTCTTCATAAGAACCTTCGTCAATTCTATGCATAATCGTTTTTTGGCGAATGATAGGAATACCAAATTGAATATTCAACAATGCCAAATACAACTGACGTTCAAAAATATTTATATCTGTCAGAAACTGCAATCCAGCTCTAAATTGAAAGCCTGTTCCGAGAAGCAAATTGAGCTGCGCGCCACCTAATATTGTGGCTTTTTTACCTGCATCTTCAGCGCCAAAAGTGGCATCTGTTCCAAACATAACTTGACCCACAGGGCCAAACTGCAAATTTTCTCCCAATCGCACGCGCGGACTCAATTCTGCGTATGCCATTCGCGTTGTGATTCCAACATTCGACAATTCACTTGCTTCGCCAGTTTGTAAATCTTTGGCAGTGTCTTTTGAACCAGCCAAATGATTGTACAGATATCCAGCACCAATATCGATGGCCATTGAATTTGTAAAAATAGACCCCAATAATTTTCCACCAAATTGGTATCCACTTTTTGAAGATTCTTTTTCTGAATCTTCTGGAGTTGTTTTGGCAATTCCTCCATCTACACCAACAAATAAACTGAATCCTGTTCCTGTCGGTTTCGAATAATCCGATTTCGTATTTTCTCGCCTAAATACTTCGCGATTTCCGCCCGAAGCAGTTTTTTCTTTCTTTTTAAAATCACCTGGCTGTGCGTTTTCTGTTGGTTGTTCTTGCGAAAATAATAATTCAGTCCGAAAACTCATCAATACAAATAGAACTAAATAATATTTGATAGAATTAATTTTCATTTGCACCCCTGCTTACCGCAAGTTTCAGGCTTGCGTTTGCGCGCCAACAACTTACTAATGACATCGTTGAGCTTCCGGTGATCGGTTACATTTGAAAAAGTGAGCTCAGTACGGTCATTTTTAGGAGAACTTGCGGCTGTATCAGCAGGGTCGCGAGGCCTTCTTGCTCCGTTGCCACGGTGCTGGACTTTTTCACTGGGAATTCCGCCTGCCGTAAATGCAGATCGCACCGCATATGCCCTAGCTGCAGAAAGTCTCTGATTAAATTTTTCGTCGCCTGAATTTGCCACATGCCCATCGACAACCAAACCACCCCAAACATGCGAAACACTCTGCAGAGCCTGAGCTAATTCAAGTAAAAAAGCCTGAGAATCTACCTGCAAATTTGCCTTACGTTGCGCAAAAGGCAAATCGGAGCTTTCTAAAACATATTTGACGACTTCAACAGTTTGAATCACTTTTTTAATTTTGACATCGTCTACAGTTTGAATTTTCAAACGAGTTGTATCCTGATCTCTGCGTTTTGTAATGACGTCGGGTTTTAAAATAGGCAGGCCCATTTGAATGCTAAACATTGCCCACATAATCTGCCTATTTGCCAAGGTAATGTCTGTTACTAATTGAACGCCGTAACGCAAATCTGCTGTTTTTTCAGGTACACCATACATTAACGTTCCACCAATCAATCCCACAGGGTTGGTATTTTGCTGGCGCGCACTAAAAGTTAAATCTGTCCCAAAAACCACATCTAAAGCCAATCCTAGCTGCCAATTTTCAGAAAGTCGGTAGCGAGGAGCTATTTCAGCAAATGCTGCTTGTGTAAGAATGGTTACGTCGACAAGCTCATTAGTAATATTTCCCGAGCCGTCATTCACATATTCTTGACCTTTAATTTTACTAAAAAACCATCCTAGTCCAAAGTCAAAAACCCAATTTTCAGGATACACTGAACCAAGAAATTTACCGCCGATTTGATATCCCGATTTCTGAGTTTCCTGCTTGGCATCTGTAGGACTCGATTGCATATAACCAGAATCTAAACCTAAAAAAAGCGCAAACCCGGTACTGACGTTACGTTTGCGAATGATTTCTTCGTTCACCACAGAAGTCATATCTGGTCGCACAGTTTTTTTGCTTCTTTTGTAAACTTCACCTCTTTCGTCCTTGGCAAAGTCAGTTTTCTCTTCTTCTTTTGGTGCGCCTTGAGAGGTTTTTGGCTGCACTTGACCAGGGAGCGCTGGTGCAAGGCCATCGTTACTTTGTGGCGACTCACTCGCACTTTGCTTGGTGCCCTGCGCTGGTACCGCTTGCTGCGGCGCGGGTTGTTGAACTCCGGGCGCTGTTTGTTGAATTCCAGGTGCGGGTTGTGCAACAGGTAAAGAATTCTTTTTAAGCGTTTGTGCAAATGAGGTAACATTCAAAACACATAAAAAAACCGCAATAAAAGTGTTTTTCACTCTCCTTGCAGATTTTTTTAACTGTATGTTTTGAAAACGCAATGCCATGATTCCTCTTCCTATTTAAAGCACTATATCATGTGCTACTCATCGGAATAGGATTTCAAAAATTTAACGTAGTCTTAAAGTAACACGAGCACAGGCATCTCGAACATCTTCGCAAATTAATTGAACAAATGGACAATCATTTATGTTTCGCAATTTCATATTGTCCAAAGATTCTTGTAAAAATTCCGTTTTATCACCCTTAAATCCCCTCTCAACCGTCATATATTCGGCAGTTGCCGCGTATAAAACATCGTCGGGCATTCTTTTCAATGCACCTAATATTTGTCCTACCGGGTCAAGAACTAAAAAATACCTTTGATAGTGTCCTAAATTATCTCCACCTGCAGCACCTACAGCGCCATGCATGGGAGCGATTTCAACACTAAAATCGCCATTTGGTTTGATTTGAAGATTACGAGCTCGCACAGTGTGTGGAGCTTGAGGAGCAAAATGTTGATACGCAGTTGTAAAAATTCCGCGGCCGCGATCGACATCTGACGCATCAAATTGGTGATTCGCCTGGCCTGTGGTTAAATCTCTAATGAGTTTTGCCGGAATTTTTGCCTTAGCATCTGCACCTAAATGTGTATAATCCATTCTACTTTGACGAATTTTATCTGGAGACAATACAAACCTATACACAGTATTTATATTTGCCTTTCGCATCGTAAAATAAACATTGTAACCAAGGTTATCTTCAAAGGATAAACTATCGAAAATCACATATGGCGCGCGGCCGCGGCTCGATGCATCGGCCGGAGTAAAATGTTGCACAGCAACCAATTTTAAAGAAGAATCGGCTACAATTACAGATTCTAAAAACTCTGCGCTATTGTGCGGTAAATCGACTAGCAACGATAATTTTGCGCGCGTTGTCTGTGCTGCAGCTACTCCAGCGTCGTTTTTGCCCCATGATTTTCCAAATGGACCATCAATCCAATAAAGTAACTCGCCACCCCCAGGAGTAAACGAACCGCTGGAGGTTAAGTCGAGTACCGTTGCACCGTTGAGAGCTGCACCTAAATTATTTAAACCTTCGATGTTATCGCAAACGCCCGCAGCATAAAGCGCATCAAAATCGCACACCATCATGCTTGCTGCACTGAGTGCGGACCATTTTAAAAGCTCGCGACGTTCCATTCTAAAAACTGATTTTATCACTGTCATGTTCAACTCCCAAAATACTAAAAATAAAATCATTTAAAATTAATAAATTCAAAATTTAGCCCATAAAGAACATGTAGCGATAATACCCGCTCGTACCAGCATCCTTCGGACGATAAACAATGAACACAGGATTTGTGGCAAATAATTTTCCATCAGAAATATTAACTGACTCACCAAGGAGGTCTGTTACAACAGTCCCTGCAGCCATTAAATCAGGTGGCATTGCCCAAACTGAAGTATCTTGAGCCACTTTAAAAGGGCGTCCAGCAGGTTCTTCAGAAACTCGGCCTTGTATACCAATTTGAAGTATATTTGTGGCCTGCCCATAAGCCATAATTGGTAAAGTAGAACCAAAACCAGCAATTCCACCAGAAATAGCAGCTCCCGCATCTATGACATCTTTACCCATATATTTTGTCGTAAATTGGCTCGCTTGTGATTTAATAGTCACTTGTTTTTTAATGGTTCCAGACTGCAATAATATTTTTGCAGAAACGATACCCGTTAGATTCACACCATCAAAAACGATGGGTTTTCCAACGTCGTCGCCAGACAATTTGCGACTTGCCGCAATATAAAATTTACCAACTTCACGCTCTAGTATGAGATGCACATAGTCGCCAGCTTTGGCTTGCGGTAAAGTAACAACAACCATTGAGCTTTTTAGACTTCCATAAAGCTCATTTTTACCAACTAAACTAGGATCATTTTCAAATTTTGAAATATCAACTTGCCCAACATCTAGTGGATTACACCCCGCAGCCAAATTTGTACCTGGCAAAGCAGGATTGGCAACAGGCGCTCCATTTCCACCGCCGTCTTTAGCACTATCATAAGTTGGATCTGCACCTTTTTTAACTGATTCTTTAGGAGCCCCAGTGCCATCGCCAATGCCATTGAGTCCGGCACTTGCGTCATTCGTAGGTTTAGCAGGCTTTTTTGAAATGACATATTTACCGCAGCCTACTGCAACCAAAGCTACAGCAGCAGGAAGTCCTTGAGTAAAAATTCTTCGACGTGAATTGATATTGTCTGTCATTTCATCCCCCAAAAAACTGAATACTGATTCGCGATTACTTTAGCTGCACTTTGGTCAATATGCGGCTTACAAAGTCATGATCGGATTTTGTACAAAAAAGTTGAGGCTTTTTTTCAACTCACCAAACAAAATCTTGTTTTATGCAATGATTCTCTACGTGTAAAAAATAAATTTAAAAAAAAAGTGAATCTGCCGATCATCAATTCCACATTCAAACTAGGCAAAATGTTACCTTGCTGCAATTTAAATTTGCCGAAAACCGACGAATTTAGTACGATTTTTTTCATTCACTATTTTAAGGCAATTTATGAAAACTAAATTTTTTCCTGTAATAACAGCTTCTTTCCTCTTTTTTATCACGGGGTGCGAATTCAAAAATTTATTGAATGGCAGCAATGCTAAAACACAAGAAGCTTCAAATCTGGCCAATTCTTTACCCGAAAACGGACGAAAAGCAGTGCACGGCATGGTAGCATTTCAACTTAACGCAGACGAGTCCATTTATTTATCTCATATTCCCATGTACCATGAACCGCATGACTTTCAATTGATCATAAAAGCGCATATACCAGCCCCTGAATCCGTTAAAAAAATCGGGATAGCCGGATTACACACAATATCTCCAATTGCATTTTCATTGAACGACATTTTGGCTAAACGCACTAGTTCATTTACAGGAATGTTATTTAAAGGCAATTTTGAAAACGGTGGAAAAGAACTTACAGACGATATAAAATTTGACAAAATACAAATTTTATATCAAAGAAATTTATTATCCGATTCTACTCCCGATTATACTCATCCTAAATACCTTTTAATGGGAAATAAATCTGCTGCGTATTTGGTACACCTTATCGGTTCTCGCGAAAGCCCGACGTACGACCAAATTCTTAAAGTAACACTTGAGTCAGAATTCGCAGATGCCAAATTTAATTCTAACAAAGAATTTGAAAACCAAAATTTGAGCCCACAAATGTCTGCACGGCTTAAGGCTGGCGCCAAGGCAACTTTGCAGGCAAGTGAAACTGAAAAAATTCAAATTAAAGTCACCGAAGAAATTTCGTGTTTGCAATCGCCAGATTTTTCAAAACCTTGCAATTAATTGCTCACCAATTATTATCGCATGTGAGAAAGCAATCCCATTTCGCCCTGACTCAAACCTAATTTCTTGGCAACAAGTGAAGGTTCATGACCATCATTGAGCATACGCCTAGCGTCGCTGTATTTTTCCTGAGCCAGGTCTTTCATAATCTGATCGGACGAAATATTTTTGTCAAAGAATCTGAGTATTTTTCGCGCCTGCAATACAGATTCATCGAGATGAACATGAATATCATGAGCATTTTGCGATGTTTTTTCGATGGACATTCTTTGCTTGTGCAGTTGAGTTATTTTTTCATCTAACAGATGTTGAGTTCTGACATCAAGGTCAGACAACAAAGCGTCCATTTTCGAGGCAGCATCAGACCACTCAGCATGGGCTTCTGCGCCTAATAACTGCAATCGTCGCAAAGTGTCTTCAGACATGGATTTTGCCTGAGACATATCTCGCACCAAGCTAGACTGCAAAGAAATAAGTTCACTACGCTCATCGTCTAGGCGCGCAAAGTCTTTTTCTCGCTGCCTTTTACCGCTGGCAAGCCAACGAAAACAATAAATAAAAAAAAGTGCTTCAACGGCAATGAGCGCAAAGGCCACGCAAACGGCCAAGGCGACAATATTCACCCGTTCACCTCGCAGCCTAAATAGTCGTTTAAAACTGATTCATCGATGGGGTCGAGATTCACATTATGACAAGTCAACTGAAATTTTGTATGCCTTTTGCCCGCTTCTTCGCACGCAATGACACGCGTGAGGACTTGAAAATAAGTAGGCGCTTCAGTGTGGCGATATCCCACAAAACGAGCCTTTCTGGCCCAATAATCTGGCATTTCTATCCACACTCTCATGAGCGTGCCAGTGACAAACGGCTGGGTGGAATTAAATAATATTCCCTGATTTGAAATACTTATTGTATCTGTTGGTAGCATTTTGGTAGCACAATTTGAAATTTTAAATTCACAAAATTTCATAGGAATCTTTTTTGTGACCAACCTCAATTGCTGAACCGTCGGCACTGATTTACCAGATTCTTCTGGCGCGGAGCGAGTTTCTTCAGTCTCTTCGAGCACCGATAAATTCTGCATTTTCTTTCCTTCAATATATCAACGGAATTTTCTACTTTTTATTTGCGAATATTTTCTCAATTTTCTCTTTCATTGTACCTGCATTAAAAGGCTTAACAATATAATTATTGACGCCAGATTTTACAGCTTCAACAATATTTTCTTTGTCTGCTTCGGCAGTGATCATCAAAAACGGCAAGTGCTTCAATTTAGCATCAGCTCGTACAGCTTTCAGAAGCTCAATTCCCGTCATATTTGGCATATTCCAGTCACTGACAATAAATTCAATGGGTGTCACTGCATTTTTTAAAATCTGCAAAGCCAGAACACCATCTTCAGCTTCAGAAACATTTGCATAGCCAAGCTGTTTTAAAACTTGTTTTACTATTTTTCTCATAGTTGGAAAATCGTCTACAACAAGAATATGAGTGTTGGCCTGAGGCATAACCATGTGTGCATCCTTTGCTAATTGGAAACAATATTAATCTTGCAATATATTTTTTAATTTAGAGCGCATTTTTTGAACTGCTTGAGTGTGCAGCTGTGAAACACGCGACTCAGTTACATCGAGAATTCGCCCAATTTCTTTTAAATTTAAGTCTTCATAATAATACAAACTCAAAACTAATTTTTGTTTCTCTGGCAGTTCCTCCACAGTTTTCATTATGAGCTCTCTCACTCCTTTTGCTTTCAACTGCGTAAAAGGATTTTTGGAATTTGGATTTTCCAAGCATTCCAAAAGAGACTTTTTCTCACCACTTTGAGCACCACCCAACTCCTCTAAACTCAACATAGACACGCGGGTTCTGCCCGTGCGTTCGTGATAGTCTTCAAGAGTGATTTGCAGTTGCTCCGCCACTTCTTTATCGTTGGCCGGCCTGCCTAATTTATGCTCCAATTCAATGCGAGCTCGCTCTTCTTTTTTGTTACTTTCTCGCACTGAACGAGGAACCCAGTCTTGATTTCTAAGCTCATCGAGTATGGCACCGCGAATGCGAAATTCAGCATATGTTTTAAATTTATTGTCGCGACTGGGGTCATATTTATCAATTGCATCCATTAAACCAATCACGCCTGCAGAAAATAGGTCGTCTAAGTCAATATTAGAAGGCAATCGCGCTGCAATTTTTTGGGCAATGTATTTTATAAGGGGTGCATAATCCATAATGACCTGATTGCGCATGGGGTCATTGGTAAGGGGGGCAGCGCTTTTCCCAGACGTCGTTCCCTTTACTTTTTTCTCAGGTTGCTTTTTAATTTCAACGTCTTTTGAAACGTCTTTTGCAACCTCTTTTACAATCTTTTTTGCCGATGAGTCTGCGCTGCCCATATCCAAAACCTCTAAGTTTATATTCAGCCAAAAAGATCAGGTTGCCCAGCCGATACCATTCTGCGCCAAAAAAACTGCATAGTTCCTTTTGCGGAGTCTGATTTTTGACTGGCTAATAACTGGTTTGCGACAGTGCGCACCCCGCGTGCTGACTGCGAAAACGGATATCTCACCACACATGGAATGCGCTCACGAACCGAAGCCCGCATGGCGTCATCAAAGGGTATGCTGCCAACATATTCCACCTTAACATTCAGAAATTCATCGGCTAAAGTGGATAATTTATCGTACACCCGCAATCCTTCTTCTTCGTTTCGCACCATATTTACTACGAGCTTAAACGAAGTTTCACGAGTCGTGTGTGACAAAATTTTCATCGTTGCATAGGAATCTGCCAAACTTGTTGGCTCGGGAGTCGCCACTAAAATGACTTCTGCTGCAGCCCCTGTCCAATATTGCACATTACGAGACACACCTGCTGGTGTATCAATGAGAACTATATCAAATTGTTCATCTAACCCTTCAATTTGATCGAGCAACACAAGTTTGTGTGTCCGCGAAAGGTCTACAACTTTCATCACTCCACTTGATGCAGGAATGACACGAACGCCATCGTGGCCTGTCAAAATAACGTCGGCCAGTTCTCGTTCACCAGCCAACACATCATCCAGAGTAAATTGAGGCCGAATGCCCATTACCACGTCTAAATTTGCAAGGCCAAAATCACCATCTATCAATAATGTTTTCATTCCAAGTCGAGCAAAGCAGAGTCCAAGATTCGCAGTGGTCAAAGTTTTACCCACTCCACCTTTTCCACCAGTAATAGCTAACACTCTTGGCACGGAGCCGTAGTGACTCGCATTTAATCCCGCTCCCTGCTCAGCTCCCCACTGGGATGCCAATTTTTGTCCACCGCTAATGTCGGACATCATACGCCGTAAAGTCACTGCCTGATCAAACACAAAAAAACCTCCTCAAAGCCTGAAAAGACGTTCTATGACTCGTTCTTTAGTTGCCACTTCTAAATCTTCAGGTACGGCTTGACCTGTTGAAAAATAACTCAATGGCAACTGCCCCAACATTGCAGTGTTTAGTATTTCTCCAAAACTCCAAGACTCATCTAACTTTGTAAACATAAGGCTTTCTGGCGCTAAAAATCGGAATGCACTTAAGTTTTCATCTATGTCTCGCTGTTTCATTGTTGCAGCAATCACTAAATGAAAATGAATGGGAATAGCAGAATCCTTGAGTCTTCTAAGCCCCTCCATTTGTTCAATATAACGAGAACTTCTACCTGCTGTATCAATAAAAATTGCATCTACATTATGGTTTTTATTTACGAAATTAGTGACATCAGAAATTTCTGGGGTTTCTTTAAATTCGCAATCTAAAATTTTCGAATACACCCGCAACTGATCAGCCGCCGCAACTCTAAATGTGTCCATTGACAGCAGTGCCACATTCTTTTTTTCAACCAATTTAAATTGAGCGGCTAGTTTTGCAAGAGTAGTTGTTTTGCCAACTCCCGTAGGTCCCACTAAGCAGCAAATAATTTGTTGCTGATTTGCGCGCATGGGGCCAGTTGTTTTTAGATTTTTAAAGATGTGTCGCACTGCCTGATTTAAATAAAATTCTTTAAGCCGGGCGCCAGAAAGTGATTTACCTTCTGAGTCTTCAATTTTTAAACCCGAAAGAATTTGCAATAATTCACTGATAACCGATTCTGTAACTCCGCCTGCGCGCAATCTTATACCCAAATCCGTCAAATATTCATGATAATGCGAACTTCCGGTAGTTTGTCTATTTCGCATTAAATCATGCAATAGCACCTTGAGTTCTTGCATTTGCTCAGAAACATTGACGTGCGGAAGGGATTCAATATCGCGCTTCATGCGTCCGATTTCATTGCGCAGTTCACCCAGTTCAGGACTCAACGAAGGCAATCGATTGAGATGCGCATCGCCACTCAGCAAACGCTCCCGAGGTGCTTGAAATTTCGAATCAGAATTTTCGGAATTATTATTTCTATTTTGCGCTACTGTGCGCATTGTTTCATTTTTTAAATTAGGCATTGCAAGTGAACTCTTAATCACTTGCGCTTCATTTCCATTTGAAATTCTTGGAAACACCGCTGGACGCACATTACTTGCACCAAAAACCACCGCTGATGACGTAGGTCGATTCATAGCAGACTGCAGGCTAGCCGCTTGCCCCGCACTGACTTGCGACTGCGAACGTGACATAGCTGGTGCTGCAGTCACTTCATACAATTTACAAGGAGTTAATGTGCCCGGAGCTACAGTATTAACCTCTCGAGTATTTAATATCACTGCATCGCGGCCAAGTTCTTTTTTGACCATCTTAATGGCATCTTGCATGCTAAAAGCTTCAAATTTTCTCACATCCATCGCGTCAGTTTTCCTTCCCGAATATTGTCAGGTTTGCATGCACTCACGCAATCATTTCCAAATTCTTTTTCTTTGTGCCACTAGCTATTTCATCGTAAGAAAGCACTATCACCTGAGGCAAATACGGAGCAATAAATCGCTGGAATGGCTGCCTCAATCGCCACGACATCAGAAGTAACGGTTGAGTTCCTTCTTTTTCAAAGTGTGCTATTCCGCGTACTAATTTCTCAAGTATTTCTTGCATACCACGAGGATCTACATTCAAATAAGTCGAACCACTCTCGGTAGTCACAAGCCCCCCTAGCAATACGTCTTCAATCATCCGATCAAAAGTAACAAACACTAGCTCGCCTTCATCCGTTAAATATTTCTGAGTGATGGCCCTACCCAATGCTTTTCTGCATTGCTCAGAAAGAACTTCTGGGTTCTTAATTATTTTACAATTGTCAGCGAGACATTCGAAGAGGGATAAAATGTCTCTTACCGACACATCTTCGCGCAGCAAATTTTGCATCACTTTCACAACATCACCATGAGTGAGCCGTTCGGGATGAATGACTTCTTCAACAACTTTAGGATTTGTTTCTTTAATTTTATCGACAATGTATTGGACGTCTTGGCGGGTGACCAATTCTGAAGCATGTTCGCGCAAAACTTTTGTGATGTGAGTGGCCACCACTGTTGAACCATTTACAACAGTATAACCTCTAAACACTGCTTCATCTCTATCCCGTTTATTCACCCAAATTGCAGGCAATCCGTACACAGGATCTGTTGTGGGTTCGCCATGAATAGGATTATCTACGTTTCCAGGATCCATTGCCAAAAAATAATCGACCATTAAATCGCCGCGCGCTATTTTGTTACCTTTTAATAAAACATTGTATTGCCCTGGCTCTAGATGCAAATTGTCGCGCAATTGAATTTGAGGGACTATGATTCCCAAGTCTTGCGCAAATTGTTTTCGAATGCTCTGAATGCGCTCTACAATTTCACCATCTTGAGTAGGATCGATGAGTTTTACTAGGGCTAAGCCAACTTCTACAGCCAAAGTATCGACCTTCATAAGTGACTCAATGCTTTCAGAGTCTTTGTCGGTTTTGACTTTATCGGCACTTTCTTTTGAACTCATTTCCGATTCATGGTCATTTTTAATGCGATTTTCAGCAAGGCGACCCATCCAGCCTATTAATCCAGCTAAGGCAAAGAATGATAATTTCGGAAATCCTGGAATGAGTGCCATTACAAATATTAAACTTGCTGCAACATACAACGCTTTTGGATGCACACGCACCTGATCAACCATTGCCATGCCCAAATTGCCTTCACTCGTAGCACGAGTCACAATTATCGCAGCAGCTGTCGATACCATAAGAGCGGGAATAGCAGCAATAATGCCATCACCAACAGTTAGCAAGATGAAGGTTTTTGCCGAATCGGCAGGATTCATATTAAATTGAACGACACCAACAATGAAACCAACTAATACGTTTACTACAGTAATAATTATGGCTGCAATGGCATCCCCGCGGACGAATTTACTCGCACCGTCCATAGCACCATAAAAATTTGCTTCTTCTTCTACATTTTTACGACGTTTTCTGGCGTCTTCTGCATTTATATGCCCAGCATTGAGCTCGGCATCAATCGCCATTTGCTTACCAGGCATTGCATCGAGGGTGAAGCGCGCGGCAACTTCTGCGATACGGCCAGAACCCTTGGTAATGACCACAAAGTTAATAACCATAATAATTACAAATGTAGTAAGTCCTACAGTGTAATTTCCGCCAATAACAACGTCACCGAATGCTTCAATAAGTTTCGACATGCCCCCATCGCGGGTAGCGCCATGCAAAATAATACTTTTCATGGTTACTACATTGAGAGAAAGGCGGAATAACGTAACAAGCAAGAGTACAGTTGGAAAAACACCGAAGTCTAAAGGCTTCGTAATATACACAGAAATCAACAATATTAATAATGATAAAGCTAAAGACAGTGCAAGAAGAAAATCGAGCACAAATCCTGGTAAAGGAACGAGCAGAAGCAAGACCATACCTACAACAGCCAATGCTGAAATAAGCTCAGGACTGCGAGCTAAAAATCCGACAACAGGCAATTTTTGATAACTATCGGCACTCATGCTCCAACTCCTGTGAGGTTAAAGCGGTCAAAATAATTACGACCTTTTGCTTGATAGATAAATTTCATGATTTCAATTATTGAAGAATACAGCGACTGAGGAACCTCTTGGCCTACCTTTACTGTTTTATACAAAACTCGCGCCAATGCTTTATTTTCAACCAACATGATGTCGTTTTGTTTGGCTATTTCTCTAATCCGAAGTGCTAAAAAATCTTGACCTTTTGCAACGACAAGAGGAGCATTCATTCCTTTAACGTAACGTAAAGCCACAGCAAAATGCTCGGGGTTAGTTACAATAAATGTCGCATTTGGCACTTCTTTAAGTGTTCTTCTAGTGGCAATATCTCGAGCCATGCGCCGACGTTGGCTTTTAACTAAAGGATCACCTTCTTGGCCCTTGATTTCTTCTTTGACTTCTTGTTTCGACATCTTCATCTGCATGTCGAGCCGCCACCAGTTCACACCAAAATCAAAAACTCCAAAAATCAACCCAGCAACAGCCACAGCGGTGCAAAGGCGAATGAAAGAAGTGCCCAAAATATTTGCTAGAGTTGGAAGGGCTAAACCCATATCAGACACCGAATTGTAAATATCTTTTCTAATAATAATAAAAACGACAGTTCCAAAAACGAGAAATTTCAATATATTCCGACACAATTCAATTAGTACTTGCGTAGAAAACAACCGCGAAAATCCCTGAATCGGATTTATAGCGCCAATATTCAATTCCAATTTTTTCCAAGACCAATTGAATTGAGTGGCAATTAATCCGACCATTACCGGCAATGTCAGCATTCCCAAGGAACCCATTGCGAGACTTGGTAACAAAGGCGAAATAGCTTCGTTGAGAATTTTTGAAACAGTAGCGTGAGTCCAGTCACCCAGAGTAAAATGACCCCAAATTCTTCGGAACGAAAGCCCTAAATTCTCGTACAATGCTTTTCCTGCAAAAGGACAAAGTAGCACAAATACCAACAAAGACAGCGAACTTACAATTTCACGAGGGTTGGCGATATTACCTTCTTCCCGGTACTGTTTACGACGTTCTTCAGACGCTTCTTCGGTTTTATCTTCAGAACCTTTTTCTCTTTCATCCATTTTATTTATTGCCTCCTAATTTAGGAGAGGCAAAACTTTTTTGCATCGATTTCATGCCAGCATCTTGGAGTTTTAAACCATTAAATCCAATTGTTTTTACATATGCGGCGGTAGAAAAGAACAATACAACCATACTTACCATGAATCCCAAGGGAAAACTCAAAGCTAATGCATTGAGTTGAGGAATTGCCCTATTAAGTAAACCAAGTGCAACCGTAACTAATATTTGCACAACAAGCACAGGTGCTGCTAAACGAATGCCTAAGCTAAAGGTAGACTCAACACATTTGAGCGCCATACGGACCATAGCCACAATATTTGTTTGCGGCGCAATGGGAACCAATTCAAAGGAACGAGCAATGCCTTCTAAAAACAAATGGTGAGCATTAAACACAAGGAGAAGCACTAATACAACCCACCCTTTAAATGCAGAAAGGGCGGATTCTTGAGTTCCCGCGCTTGGCGAAAACACACTTGCAGCTTGAAATCCCATGTTAATACCAATGAGGTGAGTTGCAATTGAAGCGCCATTAATCAGCAAGCGAGCAGTAAATCCTGTTGCAAATCCAAACAGAGCTTCGCGCAGAGTTGCAATTGCTAACGTAACAGGACTCCATTGCATGTTATAATTTGTGCTGCGAATATGGCCTTCAATGCTTGGCCACAAAAAAAATGTAAACATGAGAGCAAGCGCAATGCGCAACCGCCCCGGAACAACAGCATCGCCAAACACAGGCAGCCAAATAAATACAGAAAGCACGCGCAAAAATGCCATGACAGCTAAGGGCCATATTCGAGGATCTAAATTTAGAAAATTCTCGAAAGTCATGGAGATTATTTTTCCTTCAAAAATTCAAGTTGAAAATAGAATTCAAATTTCAAACACAGCCAGTACAAAGATTTAATTATTATCTTTGTCTCGCAATTTCTGGAATTTTATTGTATAAATTTGTCGTATAATTAGATAATCTGCGCACCATCCAAGGCGAAATCACAACTAGTACTGCAATCATTGCAGCAATTTTTGGTAAAAAAGACAAGGTTGCTTCATTGATTTGAGTCGCAGCCTGAAAAATACTGACAAGCAATCCGACTGCCAAAGCCGTTAGCAAAAGCGGAAGCGATAATTCTGCTGTGGCGTAAATCACACCCATAGAAATATCGATGACTTGCTGATTATTCATTTCAAATCTCCCTTTTTACTCAAATTGACTTCTAAAAATGCAATTCTCTATGAATGCAATTCTCTAAAATCGAATTTCTTAATTCCAAACAATCCACAAATCAAACAAAACTCTTAATCAACGAACCAGCCAATAAATTCCAGCCATCGACAAGCACAAACAAAACAACTTTTAGTGGCAAACTCACCACCGTAGGCGGCAACATCATCATACCCATGGCCATGAGTACGCTACTGACAATCATATCTATTATAATAAATGGTAAGTAAACTAAAAACCCAATTTGGAAAGCCGATTTGAGTTCACTGATTACAAATGCAGGAATCAGGACTCTCATTGGCAATTCTGCTGCAGTTTTTGGTTGTGGTAATTTCGACATTTTGAAAAAAAGCTGCATGTCTTCTCTGCGCGTTTGCGCAAGCATAAAATCGCGAACTGGTTTTTGGCCACGATCAAATGCTTCGTTTGCAGAAATTGTCTTTTCCATATAAGGAACAATTGCATTGTCATAGACTTTAGTAGTAGTAGGTCCCATCACGAAATATGTCAAAAACAAAGTAAGTCCAACCAAAACCTGATTGGGTGGCATTGTCGGATTACCGAGTGCCTGTCTCAAAAAAGAAAGCACAATAAGTATTCGCGTGAAAGCACTTGTGAGCAATAAAATTGCCGGTGCAAAAGTGAGAATGGTCAAAATCGCAACCACTCGAAGCGCCGGAACAAGGTCATCAGGGTTTTCTGAATCTGCTATATTAACCGAAAAAAGTGGGGATGTTTTCCGATCGGGTTGTGACAAAAAACTTTGAGCACCTCGTCCCATTTCAGTTTTTTGACGGGAAGAACTCCCTGTAGGAGATTCAATCGACTGACCAGAACGCGAACCGCGATTGACGTCCTGCGCAAAAACAAAATTAGAATGAAACATCAATGCCATCCAAGTAAAGATGATCACATTAAAACTTTTCATTTTTTCGCCCCATCGCACGGCCTTCATGAACATTTTAACCCCTCAATCACGCCAATGGTTTCATTTCTTTAAGTTTTGCCCGAATCATATTCGTAACACTTTCAACGTCTTCTTCAGGGTTCTGATTTGTATTTTGATTTGATTTTGGAGCAGTCACGCGCTCACTTTCCTGAGCAAATGTATTCGCCAAATATTTTGGAAAATTCGCACGAGTCGATTTCAGAGTCGATTGTGTTACATTAGCTTCAGAATTTCTCTTGTTTGCTGCCAAACTCGAAGGTGATTTTTCTGGAGCTTCATTTTTCTCACGTTTGACTTCGCTATCTTTAAAGCGTGAAAGGGCATTTTTAAGCATGTCCGATTTCACTTTTTCTTTCGGTTCTGGCGAAGATTGGGCTTCCGTTTTTTGCTCTACTTGTGGCTCAGCGCGACGCATCAGACGCGGCGGAATTTGTTCTTGAACTTGTGCCATTTTTGAACCCGAAGGAACTTGATAACTATTATTTTGAACGGTATTTTGATTTGAATTTTGTGCGCCAACTTCAGAGAGAAACTGAATCCCATGTTCTGTTGATGCCAGCGCAAACTCTTGGTCACGAATTCGAACCAATAACACCTGACGCTTGGGCGACAAAGACAACGTCGAAGATATCTGCATGTGTTTCTCACGAGATTGCAAGGGCAGTGCACCTTTATTCTTGAGTCTTACAAGCACAAAACCAAGTCCTGCAAGGCCAAAAAGCATGCATCCAACCAAAATTCCACCCTGCCAAAGACTTGGTTCTTCGGCAGATTGTTTTTCTGGTTTCAGTAATTCTTCTAAATTTGCATCAGCCGTGTCTTGCGAATCATCTGTTTCGCCGGTTTTTTTTTCTGCCTTACTACCGTCCGTTTTTTTAATTTCTAATTTTTTATTCTCAGCAAGGCTTCCGCTTGCCTCAGATTCCAGTAGCTCCGAAGGTATAATTTCAGGTGTTACATTTGCTGGCGCAAGTGGCCTCAGTGGCGGCACAGCGCTTTCAAGCATTTTTCCATCCGGATGACTTGCAAAAACAATTTGTTCTGTTCCTAAAAAATTTTCAGTCTGCAAATTGCCGACTTTTGAAATTTCTGTAGCCCACACAAATTTGGTAAAAAAGACAGCCCCAAATATCACAAAAAAAGTGGATGTCCGATTGCCAACATATATTTGAATATTTTTTTCAACTGTTACTTTTGCCATTTGCACCCTCAAAATTCAGTTAAATAGAGTCTCTTGGTCCTACATCATCTGCGCCCATACCATTCATAACGTCGGTCAATCGCACACCAAATTTTTCATTGACAACAACAACTTCGCCCATTGCGACTAGTTTATCGTTGACGTAAATTTCCATTGGCTCACCTGCCATTTTATCTAATTCAATAACAGAACCCTGACCCAGCTGAAGTAAGTCATTCACTAATAATTTTGTACGTCCCAACTCGACGGTTACTTTTAATGGAACATCGAGAACCATTTTCATGCGAGACAAATCGATTTGATTCAAAGGGTTCGAATCATTTGCAATTTTTTGCCGTTGCTCTGCTACGGAAAGCTCGCCTGGTTCTGCTTCACTGTCTGAGTCATCTAACCCAAAATCTTCCGGATTAAAGCCTTCATTTTTATCAGCCATTAATAGTCTCCTAACAATTCAGTCAATTTTATTGCCCTATTTCCCCGAATAACTCCAGGAACACCTCTAAATTTATGCGTATTTTCAACCAAAACATCAAGAGGTTTATCTGCATCTCTGTCCAAAATTAAGACATCATCTTTTTTTAATTCCATAAAATCTTGCATATTAATCCAGGCATTTCCTAAATTAACAGACACGTTCATATTAGTGCCCATGAGCTGAGCTTTAATACGATTGATCCAAATATGGTCAACTTCGAGTTGCTCATTTTGAAAACCAACAGAAAGCTTCGATTTTATAGGTTCTAATGTTGAATAAGGGATGACCAATTTGATTGAGCCACTCATTTTTTCAAGTTCAACATCAAATGCAGTAGAAATAACCACGTCAGAAGGCGGAACAACCGCAACAAATTGCGGGTTAATTTCTGTTCGAGAATAATGAATTTTGAGCGGGAACACTGGCGCCCAAGCTTTTTCAAGATCTTCAATTGCTGCCATAACAATACGACGGGCAATTTTTATTTCGATTGGAGTAAAGTCTTTTCCTTCAATTTTGGTATAAGGAACGTCGCTGCCACCGAATAAACTATCTACTAAAGCATAAAGTAATTTTGATTCAATCACCATTACTGCAGAACCACGAAGGGGTTCGACTCGCAATATATTCAAACACGAAGGCAGCGGGAGTGAATTCATAAATTCACCAAACTTAATTGGACCAGAACTGTTCACGCCAATATTTGCAACCTTCCGCAGCGCAGCAGACAACGAAACGCGAAACAATCGGATAAAACGGTCGTGAATAATGTCCAAGGTCGGCATACGACCACGAATAATTCTGTCTTGGTTGGCCAAGTCATAATGCACGACGCCGGTGGTATCTCCGGACTGCCCTTTGTCATTGCCATCAATGCGACCATCAGAAACTGCGTTCAGTAGGGCATCAACTTCACTTTGACTTAAAACTTGATCCATAATTTATTCTTACTCCACCAAGAATTCAGTAAAGAAAATGCTACTCACAGGACGTTCCAACACTTCATTGAATCGATGAGTCAACTCGCGACGCAATCTTTCTTTCCCTTTATCAGAGAGAAGATCGATACGAGACTTACTACTTACTGATGATATAATTAAATCGCGCAATTGCGGGAGTCTTTTTTGCAATTCTTCTTCTTGGCTTTTTCCACCTTTGTATTCTAATGTCATAGCAAGTCTTAAAAACCTATTTTCAAGTGGATTTCCTAAATTTAAATCCATTCGCGGTATTTCTAACGTTTGACCAAATTCAGAGTCATCGTCACTTTTTTCTTTTTTACCGCCTGCGCCGCCTTTTGCAGCATCACCATGTGCCTCCGCAGGCTTTGCCCCATGTGCATCTGGAGCGGCATCTTTTTTAGCGTCTCCGTGCGCGTCTTTTTTAGCGTCACCGTGTGCGTCTTTTTTAGCGTCACCGTGTGCGTCTTTGGGAGCATCACCGTGAGCATCTTTGGCGGCATCACCAGGTGCGTCTTTAGCCGGAGCGCCATGTGCATCTTTCGCAACATCACCGTGTGCATCGGGTGCATCGGGTGCATCACCAGGATTTGCTTTGGCGCTCATAGCAACAGGTTTAGACATGAAAGTTTTAAAAACAAAAAAACCAGCACCACCTAAAACAAGAAAACTGACTCCGCCAATGCCCGCAATGAGCACTAAGCTTCGTTTTTTCTTAGCGGCAGCAGGCGTTTCTTCACCTTTGGAAGCAGGTGCTTCTGCGGCTGCTTCTTTTTTATCTTCTTTCTTTGACATGGCTCATCATCCTTGTTTTGACTCTTGTTCCAATTTGCCATGATTTTACGAAGCAAAGTTTGAGCGCCGTCGATTCTGTCGTCGGCAAACTTTGCTCGCAAGACGCAAAGTTCAAACATCTCTTGAGTGATGGGCAAAAAATGAGCTAGACATGTCAAAGGCAACAGGAGGAAATCATGGGCCATATGACAATAAACCAGTGGGCAGAGTTGGTCCTTTTTGGAAAAACCTTGCATGACAAGACTTTGTCGCCTTTAGGGTTATTTGACACTCAGTCAGAAAAGCTACGTTCTATTGACAAAGTCTTCACTCCGGGCAGGCCTGCTGAGTTGGAGTTGCAAGCTTGGAACGAGCGCGACAAAATTTCATTTCCTAAGTCGGACACTCTGTTTGTAGAAAGAAATCGTGGACTCATTTTGCATTTTTTTGCAAACCACGAACTCCTTGCACTCGAATTAATGGCTTTGGTATTGCTCCGATTTCCAGACGCACCAGCCGAATTTAGAAATGGAATTATTCACACAATGGCCGACGAGCAACGGCATATGCAATTCTATTTATCGCGTATGAAAGATTTGGGAGTCACATTTGGAGAAATTCCAGTCAACGATTTTTTCTGGACTTCAATTTCTAGTATGAACACTCCGCTCGATTTTGTTTCCCGCATGAGCCTCACTTTCGAGCAAGCTAATTTAGACTATGCTCTACATTACTCAAAGCTTTTTGCTGAAGCAGGCGACGCAGAAACTGCAATAGTACTAGAAGAAGTCTACCGCGACGAAATCAAGCATGTGAATCACGGCCTGCAATGGTTCCAGAAATGGAAACCACAATCTCAAAGTGATTGGGAAGCGTATCGTAGTCAACTAATATATCCTCTTTCACCCAGTCGCGCCAAGGGATTAAGCTACAGCGAAGACGCTCGCAGAAAAGCAGGCTTTGACGAAAATTTTATTGCAGAATTAGCGCTATTTTCACAGTCTAAAGGCCGCCCGCCAGTGGTCTACTTCTTTAACCCCAATTGCGAATCTGAAGTTTCAAAACCACCATTCACTCAAAATGCGCCGGCAATTCTCGAAAATCTGCGCTCCGATTTAGCACCCCTTGTTGCATTTCTGGCGCATCCCGAAGACATTGTTATGGTACCAATTAAGCCAACCGCACAACATTTGCATCTATTAATTCAAGCAGGATTTAAAATCCCAGAATTCATGGAACAAAAAAATAGTAGGCAACTACCAATCGAAATTAGCAATCGAAAAATTAGCAACTTAACTCCATGGGGCTGGAGCCCAGAAGTGAGTGCAATATTCAGGCCTCTTTTATCGCAAATTATTCCGGCAGCCACACATACTATTGAATTATTGCAGCCCCTGTCTTTTGAAAAGAACAATCGGAAGAATTTTTATTCTAAAACATGGGGGGCTTTAGAATTTCAAAAAATTTGGGCTAAAATTTCACAGTTTGCGTCCGCTGCAATTTGCACCGAAGATGTTATCGGAAAAACATGTGTTTCAATGGAATCATTCCAAAATCATTTGAATGAATTTTCAAAATTTGGTCATCAAAAATTTGTAATGAAACGTTGCTTTTCGAGCTCAGGAAGAAATCAGCAACAATTTTCTGAATTTCTTTCGGCACAACAGCTTCTGTGGATGAAAAAAGCATTTGCTGAAGACGGCGAACTTTTACTAGAGCCATGGCTTCAAAAAATAGTAGATTTATCTGTTCAATTTAAAGTCTTGCCAGATGGCCGCACAGTCCTTGACGGAATCACACGCTTTTTAACAGATCCAAGAGGCCAATACCTAGGAACAATATTAGGCCGCAAAATTCAACGCACTGAAGCAGATTTACTTCGTTTTTTTCACAACCCCAAAACACCGGTTCCTGAAATTCTCAATTTAACGGCGCAACAGTTTGGAAAAATATTGTTTGACAAGGGTTTTAATGGTCCGGCGGGAATAGATGCATTTATATACAAAGATATCACTGGAAATCTTAAACTAAAGTCATTTGTTGAACTCAACCCACGCAACACTATGGGGCGTGTGGCATTGGCTCTAGAAAACCGATTGGCACCTGGAGCTACAGGATTGTGGCTCCACATTTCTCAATCTCAGCTTCGAAAAACATCATTTTCAAACTTTTCTGAACTGGCTTTGTCACTTCAAAAATCGTACCCTGTAAAAAAAATTGGAAGCGGAAATTCAGGCCTCATTCAATCTGGAATTGTTGTCACAAATTGCCCTCACCAATCTCAAAACATTTTAACTGTGTTGAGCGTGGGCTCCGATTTAACCCTGTGTCATGCCCCTTTTGAAAAAATTTTACTATAAATTACGACTCATTAAATGAAAGTTGGCCGCTCGTTCAAAAAATATTAATCAATTCTTTGTCAAGTTCAAACATCATGGGTAGAGTCGCAAATGCCTTCCAAAAAAATTTCCTTGAGGAGGATTTATGAATAACTGCGACAGGTTTTTGCTCGGAGTTGCGACAGTGGTAATTCCATTTTCCAATTCATTTATGGCACTGGGTCACAGATTACCAGCAGGCTTATGTAGAGCGGCATGCGAAGGTGGCTCACAGGTTCCAGCCTTTGATTTTAAAAACAATGGCAGCGTTTACGGCAAAGATCCTTTTACAGGTGGCGCATTAGGAGCAGGAGGCACCATAAATTTGCCCGAACCCAACGACTCCAATCAGTCAGATATTCCCGCAGGATCTTCATACGGACAGTATCAAGACGTCGAAAATTGGAGCGCTTCGCAATGTGGTAATTCCCTTGCCACAGGTGGCGACGAAACCATTTAGGTTTATGTGCCCTGCACCAGCGACGGCGTCCAAAACCGCTGGTCACTCGCTCTACTCGGCAACCACATTCCCGGAATTAATGCACCTAATAAAGCAGTGGGTGATGCATACTAAAATGCGGCTTCTAGCGATGAAGCCCAGAAAAAACTCACAGTCACCAAATACATTCGCTTTGGTATCGACGGAACAAAACCCAAACCCTTCAACGCAGAAACATGTGGCGATAAAACTCCGTTCGAAGCCGGAGACAAGTCTTTATTTGCAGTAGGAATGGGCGCAAAAGCTTGTCGCCGCATCAGTGTTTCTGCACCAACAAAAAATGTACCAGGAACTAACTTTTGGTATGAAGACGTTCTGCCGGCCGACGCAACGGTTTCTACTGATGTCATTAGCAGTGTCTATGCTTATATATTTGGCAAACAATTCGTGCTCATTGGTGCAAGCGGTAATTCTGCTGGCCCCCAAAGCGGCAATTCAAGCACTCAAGCATATTTTATAAAATTAGGCGAAACTGTTGCTATTTTTGCTCCGTAGTCTGGTGTAAAATTAAACCCTGAAAACACTTACGATATTGGTCAATACAGCAAAGGCGCTCAAGCAACATTTGCAATTGGACCCATTCCCATCACAGTTGAAGTCGGTTTTGTTGCAAAAGCTTAGGCTTATGCTGCAGGTTGGGCCGCAAAAATGTGGTCTGGAATTCAAACAAAACCGTTTGTAGATGCTAGCGCCTATGCCAAGGCATACGTCAATTTATTTGTTGTAAAAGGTGAAGTTGAAGGAACTTTGCAACTGGTTTACGACGATTTTACAAATCATGCATCCAGTTTAGCAGCGGTTGTACCCATGCCAGAAACAAGCAACCAAGACACATTTATTTATTCCTATCAAATTTCTGGCGAAAATCACTTTAAGTCACTGTCGAGACATGTCGATGCCTTCGCAAAAGTTATGGTTCCTAAATTCATTGGAATCCGTTGGAAACGATATGGCATTCGCCTCTTTAACTGGGGCGGCGTTAGCGCAAACGGCTATCTGTGGAGCGATATGAATAACAATACTATATTCACCTCGCTGTAAATCTGAATACATTTTAAGGAATGCCTGCCATGCAACAAAAAAAGAAAAGCACAAAATATTTCTCAACTTCTAATAAATACATCTTGATACCCCTATATCCTTGCTTTATATTAGGAATAATTGTATTTATAAAACGAGAAATACTTCAAAAAAATTTTAGGGGCATGCAGGCTTCTTTGATTTCGCCTCCTCAACAAACTTTTCCAAATGTGTCGCCTGGCGAAAATTCATTGTACGAAGTTTATCTACTATTAAGCACTGAAGGCGGAACTGGGGCTCCTCAAAATGAGCAAAAAAACAAGACTGACTCCTTTAGCGCGCAATTCAAATGGAATGCTAAATTTATATTGGCACAACAACCCTGTCATATTGCGCGGCAAAATAATTCAACTGAATTTTTTAGCGCCGTATTGATTCCAGAAGATATATCCATGTCTAACGTTCAAGGGAAAATTGCCAATGAAGAGATGCAAAAAACCGATGAATTAAATTCCATTCTCAATTCGTCCATCGTTTTAATTGCCGACAAATCAAGTTATGAGCCGTTAAAAATATGGAATTCAGCTCAATCTCAATCTCAATGGAACGACATCGCGCTGAATTTACAGCGCATGGCACTGCGAACATGGTCTCGGCCGTTTATTGCAAATTTAAATACATACGTAAATTTGCCGCAATGGAACTCACCCTTTTTTGAAGATAATGAGAAATTTTCAATTCAAACTGCGGTTGAATCTGCAAAACGCACAATTACACGCACACTCGTATCCTCTACTGCCCAGCAAAAAAGCATCGATTCAAAAGCAATAATCAGTTTAAATGAATTGAGTGTGCCAGTTTTTTTACACTACACAGAGCACCAATCCCTAAAAGCAGGTGAAGCCATTCTGGGTGATTCACAAACTCAAATACAATTCAAAATACTACAAAGAATATCAGATGAAAAAATAATTTCTCAAACAAAATTAAAAATTGAAAACGCCCTCGAAAAAGTGAAATGGGAGGAGGCAAAAAGTTCTTTTATTTCAAGTGAAATTCAGAGTATAGAAATTGCAAGTTTAAAAAACGAATACAAAGATCTCGCTCTGCCGGAATTCGAAAAAGAGATTGACGCAATTTACTCCTTATTAAAACCTGACTCGCCGGTCCAAGATTCCGCTCACATTTACTTAAAACTGCGTGATGTTCTGCTTGTGGATCCTCAGTGGGCTACAAAACTCACCAAATCTCAATCTAAAAATTTGCAAAGCAAAAAATTCCTCATTGATTTCATTTCTGCCTTGCAAAATGTTGGCAACGACTCATGCCAAGAAGCTCTCATTGAACTTGCTCAAATTCACTCTAAAAATGACGCCGACACCTCTGTTTATAACGCCGTAATTCAAGGTCTAGGATTTTTGGAAAAACCAAATTCAGCGTTGGTTCAATATTTTTCAGATACACTTTCGCAAAGCGCTCAGAATTCAAACCAGCAATCGCAGGACACTTTAGAACTCATGGCAGCCACCGTTGCGCGCAAAACTAATTCCCAGGGTAACAGCCGCGACGAGTCCAACTCCGATGAATCTGCGGAAAAACTCACCGCACACTCAGCGATAAGAGTGCCAATTCAAATATCAAGTACCGCGCCATTGCAATATTAGGTAATAGCGCATTGCCTACGGATGAAAAATTATTAATGTCCCAATATACGGAAGCACGAGAGCGCCATGATAAAGCTTTTATTGGAGCAATAATTCATAGCTTTCGCTTTATGAGAATCGAAAAAACTGTTCAACTGTTGGCCACTCTCATCGAAAACAGCAACCAACTGAGCGCCACAAATCAAAGCACACTTATTCAATCCTTACAGGCTCGGATTGGAAATTCAATTATTGACGAAGAACTTCACCAAGCAATTTCAAATAAAATAGAAATCAATAAATCCAAAAATATAGAATCAAAAGAATGGTCTGATTTAGCTGCAGCGCTAAAACAGAATATTTAGAAAAAAAAGTCGCCACAATAAATAAAATTTACCAAATTAATTCTCTGAAAAACTAATTCTTTTTGCTCAATATTTTATCTAGAGCACTGAGCATATCATAGCGCAGAGATTCTAATTTTTCAGTCATATTATCGTATGTCCAATTTTCGGTAGAAACTTCGGGCAAAACAAAAATCCGAACAAGGCCCGATTTTGGAATACTTTTTTTATGTGGGCAAAGTGCACTTCCCCCATCAGATAAAATTGGAATAATGGACAATTTTCGATCTATAGCAATAAAACCTAAACCTTTTTTAAAAGGAGAAAGAGAGCCGTCTTGCCCTCGCGTTCCCTCAGGATGTATAAAAAAAGATGCATTTTTGTCTTTTGACATTACTGCTTCTCTTAAATCTGCAAGACTCTGACCTCCTCCTTTACGGCTGACAAATAGATTTCCCATTTTGGCAAAAGCTGTAGAGAAAACAGGGACTTTAGCCAATTCTGCTTTTGCAATATAACGAGTTTCTGTATTTAAAAATGCAGGATATAAAAACGTATCCAAAAAAGAAGTATGCATTGTGGCATAAATAGCAGGACTTTGGCTCAAATTTTCTAGGCCATAAATTTCGGATTTTACGCCATATATTTTTAATAAATTGCGGCCCCAATAACGCACTGATTTTCGCGCTAAGCTTGGAATAATAAAACTGACAAAATACATAAAAGGAACATAAATCAGTGTCACAATTAAGGCTGGCAACGTCTTTGTCAATACTGCAATATGCACCTAGAGCCTCGCTAAATTTTAAAGCATTCTGAATAGGAATAACAATCAACTGGAACAATAGCTTCCCTTGCGACTCTTGGCAAAGAAATACATTCAATTTTTTGTTTTTTCTCTAATTTTTATTGTTCCCATTCCCTTTCGCATTGCAGAAATGTAACCATGAAAAACTTGAATTTCTTGCTGAGTTAACAATGCTCGATTAAAAACTTGCCTCATAATTTGAAGCATGCGTTGAGGATTTCCATTTTGAGTGAGCTCGCCCTCAACCATTGAAACGGACCACTGTTGCATTAAATTATCTAATTCTTCCCAAGGAACAGTGCTTTCATCAGTCGATAATTCGGGTTTTATTAGCGCTTTTTCGTAAAGTTGCGCCAAAACAACCGCAACGGCATGGCTCAAATTGAGCGACGGATTACTTGGCGATGCTTCTAGCCCGCAAACAAAATGACATAGCTCTAATTCATTGTCAGACAGACCAGAATCTTCTCGCCCGAACACAACAGCCACTTTATTGTTCTTCAAAAGCTCCGAAATTTTTGAAACTGAAATTGTCGATTTTGCATCTGCACCGTCGTCACGGCGCGAAAATCCAATCACTATTTGACAGCCCAAAAGTGATTCACTCAAACTGTTAGTTATTCTGGCATTTTGCAAGTGTAAATAAGATTTTTCTCTAGCGTAAAGCAATGCCTCTGGTGCATTTATTTGCGCCTCGGGAGCGGCAAGAACAAAATCTGAAATTTCAAAATTAGAGACCAATCTTGCCACAGAACCTAAATTTCCGGCATACATTGTGTGCGAAAGTACCAGTCGCACATTTTGAAGTGGTGAAGATTCAAACAATCAAAATTCCTTTGTTACTTTAAAAAGTCATTGATTCAAAACTTAAATTTATCAATATTTGCTGTATTTTTGTAAGCATCCATTGCTTGTTTTGCTTTTAAGCCATCGGCAACTTGTGTATCATTTTCTTTCATCCACCGCAAAAGCATTTGTTGAATTCCAAATTCTTGGCCTTCCGACATTGATTTTGTGTATTCCCCATCTAGCATACCTTGGTAGATTCCCGTAGCATTGCTTTCTTCTTCAGGTTTTGCTGTTTGCCGCATAGTTTTGAGCATCATATCTAAAAAAAGTGTTTCAAATTCTTTGGCAACTCGCGCCGATTCTTCGGCTTTTTTAATGCTCTCAATGGTTTTTGGGTCACTGGCTTTTATTTTATTTTGAAGTTCGTTACCTCTGATTTGCTCAGCATTTTTCAATTGAGGTGACGATATTGAACTTAAAAGATTTGTGTCTGTTATTTTCATAAAACCCTCGCATTGCCTACAAATTAAGAATTTTTACATCACATAATACGAAGTTCAGCTTTTAATGCTTTTGCTGCTTCTAGCGCCTGCAAAATCGCAACTAAATCTTTGGGTCCCGCACCTAGTGCATTCAGCGCTGCGACTAAATCGCCGACCGAAGTACTTGTAGGAATTTGCCCCACCATATTCACCTGATCGTCAATCAAAATTTGCAGATTTCCGTGACTAATTGCTACTGCAGAAACAACCACATGCGCGCCAGAAACAATTGTACCTGTGCGCTCATTCACAATCACAAGTGCGCGAGAGTCGGGCTCGACTGTGATTTGCTCCAGTGCTGCAACAAAAGAAACAGGAGTGTAACTCTGGTTTGATTGCGCAATGGTAGGCAGCTTAACTTTTATAAGTCCACTGTTTTTTGCTTCAGCAATAAATTCACCAAACACTTCATTCACAGCCTTTACCACACGATGTGCAGTTGTAAAATCGGCATTTCTGAGACTTAATTCTAAAAACCCATTTTGCATATAAGTGGATTCAAATTCTCTTTCTACTGTTGCGCCTTTGGCCACTGCAATTGTTTTTGGAGCAGAAGATTTGTTTCCAGCTCCTCCCGCACCACCCTGGCTCCCCGCCATCGATGTTCCTTGACTTATTGCTCCTTGAGCTACAGCATAAATAAGCTCATCAGCACCAGAAAGAGGAGTGAGTAAAAGAGTTCCTCCCTCCAAACTTTGCGCGTCGCCCACAGAAGACAATCGCATATCGATACGATCTCCATTGCGTGCAAAGGCAGGTAGCTCTGCAGTCACAATCACAGCAGCAATGTTTCGGGTGGTCACTTCGTTTAATTTAACTTGCGAGCCTAGGCGATTGAGCATATTTGCCGCAGCTTTATTCGTGGCTAAACTTTGCTTGCTATCGCCAGTGCCTGGCAGTCCAATGACAAGCCCAAAACCTGTTAATTGGTTCGACCGCACTCCTCTAATTTCGACTAAATCTTTAAGTCGCACTGACCCCAAATCGTTTGCATTTTTAACCCCAGTTGCTGCAAATATTGAATTTGCAAAAACTAAACTTAAAGTAACAACAGTTAAAGTAACAACAGTCAAAGTAACAATACTCAAACTAAAAACTGATAAGGGACCAGCAGGCATTAATATTGATTTGATAAAATTTTTTTTCAAATTTTTCACCGTGAAACTCCAGACTTTGGTGGCACCGTTTGCGCATTTGGAGCTGGTGGAGTTGTTCCTAACCCTGGCGCCGCCGCATTTTGCGCCGCAGAAAGGGCTTTATCGCGTTGTTCAACAGCGGCAGTGCGTTCGCGTTCTTTTTTAATGCGCTCTTGTTCCGTTACAATTGCGTTACGTTGATCCCTTATTGATTTTTGTTGCTGGGCTAATTCGCCGCGAACTTCATCTAAAGCCATGAGTTCGTAATTAATATCGGGAGTAAAGCCCGACAATCTGCGCGAAGTAGCTACATCCCAACCCGAAGCACGGTACGAAGTGGTCTGCCCGCCCACTTCATCGGAAACTTCTATTTCGGTGAGTTCCCTAGCATCTATTTCGTATCCCATAAGGGCACGCTTTGGCAATTTAGCAAGAATCATAACGCTTCGTTTTTCGCCCATGTTGGTATTGAAATCTTTAAATCCGCGCAAAAAAACATCTCCCGACTGATCCATAGCAATGATTTGCATTTTTAAAGAACTCAACGGATCGTAAGCAAGTGCCCCCGCCTGCCCCGCAGCAAAAGGGTCGGTGTTTTTTATTTCGCCATCGCTATTACTTTGTGCTTGAGCTGCAGTTGCCACCACGTTTGCAGCATTTTTAGCAGCACCTTTGTCTGATTTTCCTTTGTCACGAGGGGCCGATTCGCGTTGCGCAGCGCCAAAGTTTGGAATTTGAAATTGCAACTCTTTTGGAATTGAAACAGAAAGAACTTCTCCTGTTTTACCAGGTTTTAGTTCATTAAAAAATTGCCTTGGCTGCGCGGCATCTGCCCACATACTGCCTGTATGCGAACCCGGGTCCACCTGCCTTAAATTAAGAGAATCTCTTTTGATGTAGAGTGGATCGTATCCTTTATCTGATTTTCGAATTGCAGCACCTGGCTGGCGCCCACGCACAACAGGACGGGTTTGGCAGCTGAATAAAACTGTCGCAAATACAATTGTTAATGCTATAAATGTAAGTTTAAAAAGCAAATTCGATTCCGATGAAACTATCCGAGAATGAACCCCAAATCTTTCTATTTTTCCAAATATTTGTCGTCTCAATAAATTGAGTTGAAATGAAAATATTTCGAGTCCGTCCACATACAAATCTATTGTTTTATTCCATTTTTCTTTAACGCGCATATTCCACCATTCCTGGCGCTGAAACAACAGCATCCAATACCGTGAGTGAACCTTTTGCGAACGATTCATTATTCATATTTATAGGAGCAATTTCGACTCTGACAAGTTCACCTTTTGCACCATTAGAAAGAGATTTTGCCTTGGTTTCTACCCGCAATCCGTTTTTTATTTTATAAATTAATTTAATACTTTGCCCCATAAGTACCATTGGTACAGACGAAACATATTTCTCGTTAATTATGATTTCGGTTGAAATGAATCGATTGGTTTTCTGACCCAAAAATCCGCGCATTTTTTCTTTTGCTTCTGTTAATGTGTCAAATGAATTTCCCGCTTCACAATTCATTTTTGCACTGCAAGATTGAACTTCTAGTTGATCTTCTTTCAAAACATTTCCCATTTGAATATGATTGCGGGCACTAATAAAGAATTTCTGACTTTCTTCGCCTAATACCACTATCCATTTGCTTTTTATTTTTTCACTTTCACTCACATCAAATTGCAGCTTGAAACCTTTATTTGTTTTTTGAACACTTAATGAGCCACGCATAAAGAGTGAGTGGTCTGAGACAGGCCCACAATATTCACATTTTACATTCAATGTTGGTAATCTTTTGTCGTTTACAATAGGAGCTTTGCTTGCACTTGAAAAATTAGAATTTAATATACCCGATTCTTGCTCCACAAAAGAAGAAACACCAGGATACACTTCGTGAAGTGCCTGATGGAGGACATCTTTTTGAAATTCCTGCTGCATTGCAGAACGGTTTGAAAGATTTTCAAAGACGATCCGGACAATGGGAGCATCAAGAACCGGAATGTCCATCATAAATATTATCTCATTTGATTTGTTGAAGCTAACATTTCATCGCCGGTTTTAATCACTTTACTGTTCAACTCATATGCACGTTGGCCTACAATCATTTGAACCATTTCTTCGACTATATTCACGTTACTGTTTTCCAATTCTCCCTGCCCCAATTGCCCTGTGCCATTTTCGCCAGGATTTGCGACAATGGGCTCGCCCGAAGCTGGACTCACACTGTATAAATTTCGCCCTAAGGAATTCAGACCCGCGGGATTTACAAAATTGGCGATTTGAATTTGGCCTAAATTTCGACCTTCTGCTTCGCCCGGAATAGTTGCAGTGACTACGCCGTCAAAGCCAACTTTTAAATTCGTGGTGCTGGGCGGAACGATGATTTCAGGCAAGAGCGGCAAGCCCTCTGCAGTTACCACGCGACCATCGGCTGCACGCCGAAAAGTACCGTCGCGGGTGTAAGAAATATTTCCATCGGGTAATTGCACCCTGAAAAATCCACGCCCCTTAACAATAAGGTCAGTGTCATTTCCTGTTACTTTAATGGCACCTTCTTGAAACATTTTTTCCATCGAAACCAATCGCACACCATTTCCGACCTGAATACCAGAAGGAACAATGGTCCCCGCCGTAGAATTGAGACCTGGTGCCCTCAAATTTTGATAGAGCAAGTCGTTAAAATGGGCTCTCGATTTTTTAAACCCCACAGTATTGACGTTAGCGATATTATTCGACAGCGTATCAACAAGGCTTTGTTGCGCATCCATACCGGTGGCGGCCGTTTGTAGACTCCTCAGCATGACTTGCCCTCCTGGTTGCAAAATGCAGGCACTTCGTTACAAGTCTACTTTTGACACTCCGCCGGGGGGAGCGAAAACATTTCCCTGCAGATGACAATTCCAACAGCTGCAAATTGTGCACTAAACAGTAAAACAAAAGGTAATTTGACATGACGGCAGAACGTTCAGAATTCTTGAAAAGTTTCGACGGCACCGACATATTCTTCCGTTGTTTCACTCCTAAAAAGACCGAAAAAGACGGTGCAAAAATCGACGGCCTCGTTCTTGCAGTGCATGGTTTTGGTGAGCACAGTGGTCGCTATGCACATGTTGCCGAGGCGGTTTGTTCACGAAATTTAGCATTTGCCTGTTTCGATTTGCGCGGTCACGGAAAGTCTGGCCCTCGTAAGGGCGATGCCGAAAATTTACATGCATTAGTTTTAGATGTTCTTTTTGTTATCAACCACGCACGAAGCATTTTAGGCTTAAGCCTAACAACAAACGAATTTTTTGGTATTTTAGGACACAGTTTTGGCGGCCTATTAGTAACCTATGCAGCCGCTATTTTGAATGAATCTTGCCCTCCTATTTTTCTTTCTTCCCCATGTTACCGCGTGAGTCAAACTGTACCTGCCTGGAAAATGTTTGCCGCAAGAGCATTGCCTCGTGTGGCTCCTAAATTACAGGTTCCAGTCGAAATTATTCCCGAATTTATTTCAGAAAACCCCGAGAACAATCAGGCTTATATTAACGACGAGCTTAATATGTTTTCAATTTCAACGCGCCTCGGAAAAATATTTCTCGATTCTCAAGACGACTCCACAATCCGCAATGCTGCAACACTTGTAAAAGCACCTGTGACCGTTGCTCATGGTGCCATTGATAAACTCGTCGATTCTCAAAAAACCAGAGAAATTTTCCCGCTCTTTTCAGCTTCACGTTCGAGCTTGACTCCCGTTGAAGGAGCTGGTCATGAAATCTTTAATGAGCTAGAACCTGCTCGCACTGTTGCATTAAATCTATTGTTAAAATGGATCGATAATAAAGGATACGCAAAGTGATCCGTCTCGAAGGAATAGTTAAAACTTACGGACCTCGCGTATTGTTTCAAAATATTAATTACCAATTTCCACTGGGCGCTCGCATCGCTCTGGTAGGTGCAAACGGTGCTGGCAAAACGACGCTTTTAAATATTATATGCGGATTAGATGACAGCGATTCAGGCTTAGTTATTCGCCCCAAACAATTGAATTTAGGGTACCTTCCTCAAGAACCCAATCCAAATCCTGCGGCAAATGTGTTGCAAGAATGCCTTCAAGGCGCTCAACGTTTGCAAGAATTATTAAAGAGAATGGATACAGCTTTAGAGCGTATGACAGCCGAATATTCCGACGAAAATTTTGCATCCTTTGAAAAAGCAGAGTCTGCATTTCGTGACGCGGGCGGTTTGGCATTGGAATCCAGGGGCAAAGGAATTTTAAATGGCCTAGGATTCCCTGCAGCCTGGCTCGAAAAAAGCCCCAAAAGCCTCTCCGGTGGCTGGCGCATGCGACTAGAACTCGCACGTATATTTATAAACGACCCCGACTTTTTAGTGCTCGATGAGCCCACAAACCACCTCGATTTGCCATCGCTAGTTTGGGTAGAAAAATACCTGCAAGGTTTTCCTGGTACCTTAGTTTTTGTTTCACACGATAGAGCATTACTCAACCGACTAGCAAATTACACCTTGCATTTACAGCGCGGAATGATGACCCCTTACACAGGTAATTTCGATTCTTTCTTGGAACAACGAGAAGCTCGCATAGCCGAAGAAGAAGCCCAGGCAGACACACTCAAAAAACGTCGACAATCATTAGAACTCTTTATTTCTCGGTTTGGCGCTCAAGCCACCAAAGCCCGCCAAGCGCAAAGCAAAGCCAAAGTTTTAGCCCGCATTAAAGATTTAGAAGGTTCTCTTAATTTAGACGAAGACGACTCCGAAGTCAGTTTTTCGCTTCCAACACCACCATCGAGTGGTAAAGAAGTCCTAAAAATTGAGGGTGGTTCCATTGGATACACCGAAGTTCTCTCGCGTGGAATTAATTTAAAAGCAGGCCGCGGACAAAAAATTGCAATTATCGGCGCCAATGGCATTGGAAAATCGACTCTTTTAAAAACAATTGCCGAGCACGTCGATGCGCTTGCAGGAACATTTACTCTGGGTCATAACGTAACACTGGCCTATTTTGCTCAAGATCAGCTTGAAATTCTTGATGAAAACGCAAGTATTCTTGACAACGTTAAAAACGCCTCAACTTCACTCACCGACAGGCAAGCGCGAAGCCTTTTAGGAAGCTTTTTGTTCCGAGGCGACGACGTATTCAAACAAATACGAGTGCTCTCTGGGGGCGAAAAAAGCAGAGTCGGTTTGGCGCGCCTGCTCGTTCAAAATGCAAACCTATTATTGTTAGACGAGCCTACTAACCACCTAGACATGTCTAGTGCAGATATTTTGGCAGACGCAGTGTCTGATTTCGAAGGCACGGTTATTTTTGTGAGCCACGATCGCACATTTATCGACAACACCTGCACTCACATTTTTGCCATGTTGCCCGATGGCCGTTCTTCTTTGTTTGAAGGAAAACTCGACGACTACGAGCGCCTGGCCGCAATTTCAGACTTTCCAAATGTGCTGCAATCCGATGGAGGGTTATCGACCCCCGAATCTCAAAACGCGGACAAAAATCAAAAGAACGGCAAAGACAATAATCCTAAAACCTCGTCAGAAGCTTCGCGGGCCCAACAGCAAAACGACAAAAAAGAGCGCCAGCGACTCGAACGTTTGCAAGTCCGACTCGACGAACAAATGGCGCAAACTGCAAAAGAAATTTCAAAAATAGAAGACTCTCTCGCTGCGCTTGACGGCACAAATTTTGCTGAATTGCTAAATCTGCAGGGCCAGCAAAAAAATTTAACGCAACAACTTTCTGATGCTGAAAACGAATGGCTCAAAGTTTCAGAGCAACTTATGGAAATTCAGTCGTAACGACAATCGGATTTAAATAAACAAAGAAAATGACACATGAAATTGAACGCTAAATTTGAGAATAAAAAAATACTCCTTGTTTCCGCTTGGGAACCTGAACAACACACACTAAAACAAACTCTTCAGAATTGTGAAAATATCCACTTTTTATTAACAGGTATTGGTTCACTGAGAGCAACCCAACGTGTTACTTTAGCATTGGCTCAAAAAAAGTTCGACTTAGTGTTATTCTGCGGCACGGCAGGGGCTTATAATTCTGCAGCAGACCTTTCAAAAGTTTTTGCGTGCCAAAAAACCCTGTGGAGCGATGGGGCGGTACTCTTAGGTAAAAGCTATATTCCACCTCATCAGAACCTCACCGAAACATTAGAATGCACTGAAGATTTTGCATTCAAAATTCCCCATGCATTTGCACTTTGTCTGCCGTCCATCACGACAGATGAAAATTTGGCAGCAGAATGCGCGCGCCACGCAGACCTCGAACACCTTGAATTGTTCGGTGTTGCATTGGCATGCCAAGAGTTTAAAATTCCTTGGAGTGGAATACTGGGTGTCGCAAATATTGTGCATAAAAATGCGCACATCCAGTGGAAACAAAACCATGTCAATGCATCGGAATCGGCGCAACAAGAGTTGTTAAACCTTTTGCAACAGCAAACCAAGGTGCTTCGAAAAGTCTCCGGCTAGACCTTAAGGATTCGGAGGCGGGCTAACAGGGCACAGCCTTCAGGAATCACCATCAAATGCTTTCAAAATGCGCTATTTACGCCGCCAAATCCGGCGGGCCATCTCCATCGTCATGTTCCACACCATCAAAATCTTCTGCCATTTGCAATTCCGATTTTTCGTGGAATGACTTTGGAACCTGATCCCATTTGTACAAAACTCCAGGTCGTCCTTGGCTCCAAAACTGAATCCCTACAGAAGTAAATACAAATTTTTCAAAACTGACAACTCGCGCTGTTTCGTTAGCTAACCCTAATACAAGTTTTTTACCAGAGAGCTTTAAGCTCACAACGCGTTCAAATTTTGAACCTTCGAGCCAAAGAAGCGTGCTCGCACAAGCACACAACGATTTAAGCCTTTGGCGCAAAAGAAATTCGGACATAGAAAAAAGCCCTCCTGGCCATTTGCCACAACACATCCTGTGTCGCGCATAAGTACTCACTCACAATCTTCGTAAGTGACTTTTTGGCTTCGGAGCAATACGCAAGAGCTTAATAAGGCAATTTATGCCTTGCAATTTGGTGTGATTTTTTTAACTGGGAAAAAAGAGATTAAACCGAAAAGAAATGAAAAGTTTTAGGGCCTTTGCTAAGGTAACGGGGCGAATGCGTGAGGTCGAAAAGCGCTAAAAACTCCGTTGAAACACCTGGATTTAAATTGATGATAAGCCCAGTGACCCTCCTGAGCACCATATGCAATCCGATGCCTGCACCAGGACCTTTGCGATTGACTTTTACAATTTTCCCTTGAATTTGGCCTAAAACTTCATCCTGATACAGCTCCATGTCTTCGCGCTGTAAGGTACCAAATGGATCTGTCACACTCACTGCCAACAAATTCCCGTCTACACCCCAAGATACCTTTACTGCCTCGTGAGGTTTCAAAAAAACCGGCACATCGCGTTCTTTGTTATTGCGTGCAGGATTTGCATCCCAAATCGCATTCATTAAAAGCTCATCAAGTACATCGCCCGCTTTTCTTGCGAATTCTAGTGCGCCACTGGGAATGACGCCATCGAGCCCAGAAACAAAATCAATTAAAAAATCGACCAACCAAATGCGCTCTTCGCTCCGCGAAAGTGAAAAATAATGAATAGGCGTGCCATACCCCAAATATTTTTCTGGGCCAAAAACATCTCGCGAAATTGTTTTTTTGACGGCTGAAATTAGCGATGTTGTTGCCAAATGACTCTGCGAAATATTGAGATAATGACTCACAACGCGAGAAAGTTTTTGTTGGCTTTCTGCCAAGGGAACTTTTTCGTCGGTCACTAGCATGACGTCGTAGGTATTTTTGGCATTTTCCAAAATCGACACAATTTCTGGTGAAATTTTATCGAGGACAATAAGGCAAACAATGCCTTTTTCTTTAATTTCAATTAATTTATGTTGAAATTTTTCAATGCTTTCAGAAAGAATATAATCAGCGCCCCATAACTTTAGAGTTGAATGGATGCCGAAAATTCCTACTTTACCAGAATGCGGTCTGCTAGCCTCGAATCCGTCAAAGTAACAAAGAATGCGGCGAGGCTCAACTTCGACTTTCAGTTCCATTCTAGGCTCCAGCCGGATTAAAATCGAAAAGAAAAACGCGCATTATATGTGGTTTGTTCCGAACCTAATTGAGCATCGGCGCAGATACCAACAAACGGAAACAACGACAAACGAGCACCAATAATTGCGTATTTATCGGTCCATTCGGCAGATTTACTTATTTCTGCAGTGGCGGCAGGAGCCACAGTAGTAATACTAAATTTAGATTTAGCAGAAACTTTTGAAGCTCCCAAGCCAACATATGGCTCTAATATTGTAATTCCAGGAGGAATACCCACGCTCGCAACAATTTCTCCACCCATTGCTGTGGACTCTAATGTTTTAAGTCCCATGAGCGATGAATAACTCAAACGTGCCGAAAGAGTTGGAATGGGAGAAATAAGATTTAAAAATGCGTATTGAACGCCCGCACCAATTAATTTCATTTCTGAGCCCGGAACCATTGCCACATTCAATGCCAAATCAAAATCACCCGGCAAACCTTTTTGAGCAGTTAAACGCGGAATTGCCAATGCAGAAGGCAGATCTTTTCCATCTTTTACATAAGTTTTAATGAGATCTTTTGCGTCGGAAGGCATAGAAAAAAACGTTGCGCCCAAACCGACATCAAATCCGACCATTCCTGTTGGCGAAGCCGGACCCATAAAATTCATGCGCATGGGGTTTGCAATAGGTAACACAATTGTTTTGTAATCTGAGTCGGACACATTACTCGAAAAATCAAAACTTAAAGGCGAAGCCCAAGCGGAAAAAGAACCCAAAAAACAAGCAAGACTCAAACCACCAAGGAACATTTTTTTTTGCACAGACGAATTCATTACAACCTCCTAAAGAGACCTCGAACGTGAATACTTTCATTATAAGGAAACATGGAGACATTTCACAAGGGCTTGCGTGTGGAACAATTTGCCACTGCCCCCGATTGCAGTCCGTTGTTTTCAAGTTCAGCTGCTGCCAGGTGCCGAGAACGCAGCATTTTAAAAGGATAAGTTCCTTTATCGCCTTTGGGAGCGTACCCAATAATTTCTTTGCAAAAGAAATTATTTAAAAACTTTTCAACCTGAGCGAAGGAATCTTTTGCTTCCGGCGAAAAAGAAACATTGACACAATTGAAAAGCACACTGTAAGGCGAATGCCACTGCTTCAAAATATTTCGAAGTTTAGATTGCAAAATTACAACGTCTTCTTTTGTTTCAAAATTTGTTTCTGCTAATAAACTAATGTCCATCACATGGGCATTAAAATCATTGTCTATTTGAATACGACTGCGCAATTCAGACAAGTCGCGTTTCAGCCCCCCTTCCCGACCCAACCCTGTTTCGTTAGCGGCGTCTTGGTAATTGGCAAAAACTTGAAATGGCCAAAGCCCTTCTTGCGGTGATTCACCATTGGCAAATCCAATAATTTTTCGCATGAAAAAACCAGAAAAAAACTTAATGGCTTTATCAAATTCGGGTTTCATTTCTGCCGAAACATGCAAATTTCGCACATCAAAGAGGCACGTGTAGGGCGAATGCCACATGCGCAAATTAGCGGTCCACGCAGTTTTGAGTTCTTGCAGCGCAGTAGAATTATCAATTTTAAATCCATTTGGAAAAATAACTTCCATAACACGCAATGTGAGATGATTTTCAAAGCGAACGGCCGGCTCTATTGCTTCCATGGTTTCTATTCCTTTAAAAATCACTTCAAAACGAATCAGTCGCTTGACCACAGAGCTTAGCACATGACAAAAGGTGTTGGCCACTCTCTGTTGTCTTCATAAAAGGCAACATCAACTCTAATCAAACTAAGGTCAAAAAAATGCGCCGACTTTTTTTATTCTACACTTCTGCTGCCGCTGGTGCACCAGGATATTTATCGCGACAGGGCGAACAAAGTGCCGAAAACTTAGCGGAAACGCTCTATGCGTTTTTAACTCAAACTTTAGAACTCGATTTAGCTTCTGATGCAGATGCTAGAGCCAACAGTTTAGCAAACGATTTACGATGGCGCTTGCACCGCGACCAAACCAAGATTCAATCGGCCACAGAAAACAGCCTTGCTTTTTTTCCACAAATATTACTGCTGTCTGGCTCTTCACAAAGATGTATTAACACCACCGAATACCTTGCCAGCGCATTGGCTTTGCCAGTTGTGGTAGACAACGGCCTCGATGCCCCACTCAAAAGCCCACAATCTCCGTCGACTTTAAATGAATCTCTCATTCAATTAAACGCGAAATTGGAATCAGCAAATCTTGCACCTTCTGTTGTTCTTGTAAGCACATCTCTCGAAGCATTAAGTCATTGGCTCAAACCACAACTCAGCAGCGATGTTTTTGATGCTGTGTCACAATCTCTTGTGCAAGCTTCAGCAAATGACAATCAACCTGCCGTGGTGAGTTGCGGTTTTGATGCAAAAAGTGGCTGGATATTTGATTTTTGACCATTTTTGTTCGATTTTTTGAAACACCTGTTTCCAATATCTACATTGCCACTTCTATTCCTCTCGATATAAACCAACTGTGAAATTAATTTTTCAAATATGCCAAGGAATGGCTCATTTGAAAGCGATTTCAAAATGAATCATTGTTTCTCAATTTTCTAAGGAGTGTCATGATGAAAAAAATCTATTTTGCCGTTTTAGGCTTCGCGATTGTGTGCTCAAACTCGCTTGCATGGGGCGACCAAGCCAACGCTAATCGAATCAATGAACTTAAAGGAGAAATTTTATATATTGCAAAATTTAATGTATAAGATTTTATTCCGTTAGAATTCCACAGAAAATAAGGGTTTATACAGGTCTTTACGGGTATTTAAATGTTGGAATAAAAGCTATT
>JAYTOT010000172.1:0-1003 GCA_043747645.1 Pseudomonadota bacterium
GAAGTGGGAATCAGAAGTTACGTTAAATAAACATAGAACTGATTCTACTAGGAAGGCGAGCGCTTAGCTCACCGGACATCTATCCAGAAAAATTCCGAAAGCGAACCACGCAATTCTCAATCAGGCCATACAAAATAGAAGTCAAAGTGGTCTTTTGTTTTTAATTCACAAAATGGCCCATTTGCCCAGGCTCAAAACCGACCTTAAATTAAGCCTTGCATCGAATCACACTTTTTTGAAATGTGACCTCTTGCAAAGCCACACCGAAAATCCTTCTCCCGCTCGGCATTTTCCAACTGCCCAAGAAGTTTATAGTGCTGGAATCCTAGCTGCCACTCTGGCAGATTGCGGCGGTTTGTTTGCTGGGCCGGATTTTCTATTCTCAGGAAACATCAATTCAGAACAATGCATTTCTCAAATAGCACGAAAATCGCATAAAAATGGCAGTGAAATTTCGTTTCCCGCATTATCTGACTCACACTTTTTTGACCAATTATTCGCGAGTCAAAATACAATGGTAAGTAGATCTCATAATTCCTAATCCTTTTAAGTTTCGTTATCATGAGACCCCTTGTAGAACCGTGCTTGAAGTTTTCCCTCACACGGCTCCAAGAGTAAGCCTTCACGACTTGGGTTTAAGTTCAAACAATCTATGACAAATCATGGGTTTTGGAATTGGAAATCTGGAAAGATATTCCGCAAATGTTGCCCAGGTAAAACTCTTCTTTTGGCTTCTCCGATTGAGCCATTTAAACAACATTGATGTGCATTGCCATTGAAATTGACGCATACTGCGCATATTTCCGCTCACACCAAAATAATTAAAATGCCCTCTCAGTTTGGAATTGAATACTGGTCGCCAGTCAGAAAGGGGTGCAGCACTTCGTATTTTTCTGAGCCAATCCTTCATATCACGGAGCTTACGACGAAGATTTTCTTTGCTGGTTTTGTGACCTGGCACATAAAATCCGCCTCGACTTGTTCCCATGTAATGAGTGAAGCC
>JAYTOT010000173.1:0-34245 GCA_043747645.1 Pseudomonadota bacterium
TAACACTTACAATTGAACTCCACTCTCCGTTCGACCAGTGTTTTAACCAAATATTCTGACTCACAATTAATGCATTTGCGAGCAACGACGTCAGAAGTAATAGTTTCCAAGAACCTAATGCCTTGACAAAAAAATGATATGTTTCCCTACCAACTTTACCACTTTTACTTTTTTCCGCAACATTGGCTTGGGCATGAACTGAATCATTTAAATTTTTAAATCTATTTTTGAGGCAATTTTCCTCACTTAAATTTTCTACTTTTTGGCTTTCAACTTTATTGATTTCTGAGGCCATAAATTCACAGAATTCATTGTTACCATTGAGCAAGTCAGAATAGGCTCCAAACGCTGCAACGTGGCCATGCTTTAAAAATAGAATTTTATCGAAACGTGCGAGACTCGCCAATCGGTGCGTGACGCAAATGCGTGTTACTTTATTCCATTTGCCAAACAAGAGATTGTTGCAAATGTTTAATTCTGTTTGAACATCAAGAGCACTGAAAGGGTCGTCTAAAACTATTAAATTTGCATCGTGTGCCGCAACGCGTGCTATTGAAATGCGCTGCTTCTGGCCTCCCGATAAAGTGACACCGCCTTCACCTATTTCTGTGTCAAGCTCCTTTGGCAACAAGGCTAAGTCGTGGCGAAAATCAGCAAGGTGCAAGGCGTTCAAAACAGCGCTGTCACCCAATGAATTTCCAAACATCACATTGCGCCGCAATGAGCCACTCAATACCAAGGGTTGCTGACTCGCATATCCAAAACGTGTGCATACATCTTGAATCTCTATTTTTCCCAAATGAGGAATGTCGCCTAACAAAGCATTCAAAAGAGTCGTTTTTCCGGAACCCACCGGTCCTACAATTGCTAAACTTTCACCTTTTTTAATTTGAAAACTGACACCATTTAAAATATTTTGATGCCCCATAGACACTGTTAGATTTTCAACTTTGAAATGATTGATTTCGGAAGGAATTGAAGTTTTTTGATTTTCGATTTCAGGAAGTCCGAAAAAAGAAATGAGTCTGCGCGCAGAAACAAATGCTTTTGCAAACGACTCAATAACGTCTTTTAAAATGACGAATGGAAAAGGAAGCTCTGCATAAATCACCAAGCCAGCAAATACAGTCGCAGGACTAAGCTTACCGCCAAAAGCTAAATGCAACCCGAAACCAGCAATGGCAGCAAAGGATGCAGAACCCAAATACACAGCCGAGGCCAATGCTTCGAGTCGCGCCTTCGCGCGCATTTGATTGGTTTCAGCTTGGCGCAATTGAGCCATTTCAGCCTGAATGTGGCGCTCCCAAACAAAATATTTTACCAAGCGAATACCCGAAAGCACCTGTGCTAAAAAACCAAGCCTGCGGTCGCGGTACCGCAATATTTCTTCTTCTAGAAATTGAGACCGCGCCGCAATGCCATGAAAAATTGGCGCGATAATTATTAAAACCAACATGCTCAGTGGTCCGGCAACTCCTAAAAAAGTCCAGAGAATAAAAGCACCCAACACAACATGGGTCAGGACACCAAGACCATCGGCAATGCGCTCTACTAGCTCAGTTGTGTTTTCTGCGTCACTTTCAACGTGATTTACGATTGTTCCAAAGGTAGTATTCTGGCGACTGACTCCGTTGAGCATGTGAGATTTTCGCAGAATTTCGATACGTAAGCCATGCATCATTCCTAATTTAGCGCGGCCAAACAGCACCAAATAATGAGCGTGAGACCACACATATATAAAACCTAATAACGCTGCTAATAAGCCCCACATAAAATTATGCAAAAACGAAAATTGCGACAAACCCTCGACAAATAATTTTACTATTATTGCACGCCCATTTCCTACCCAAACTGCAATTTGAAAATAAAGCACAGTTTTTACAGCTCTAGCCCAATGATTGACCATGAGAATGCGTAAAAAAGAAAGGAGAGGCCGCGAGGCGGCGGATGTGTCTAATGAACCCGAGGCATATCGAATGATTGTGTTTTCCGGTGCTGGGCTGAGATCTGGTTCAATTAAAGCACGCCGGCGGGCCAATTGAGCCAATGCAAAGGAACGCGAGAAAAATAGTTTCTGGAAAATATTTTTCATTAAAATTTTTGTCGGATTTTGAAACTTAATTTTATTATTTTTATCGAGTCTATTTTGGTTTGGTATTTGAATTTTAATGTCACTCAGATTTTTTAAAGTCAGCTAAAAAATTCCAATTTTACAATCAGAAGTCAGAAATTTAGTTACTTATATTTTCATTAATTGTCAAAGCCATTGCCACTGAATTAATTGTAGAAGCAATGCGTACAGCAGACTGAATTCCTTCGTTGCCCATGCCAGCCGTGCGCAACTCGTGAATGTGCGACTGCACACATTTTTCGCATCCTTCCAAAACGGACACGGCAAGAGTCGCCAATTCAAAATCAATCTTCGGAGCACCGGGTTTTGCAAGGGCATTCATGCGCAAACGGGCTGGCATTTTTGAAAATGTATCGTCGCCTGCCAGGTGCAAAAAGCGGTAATAAATATTTGTCATGGCCATGGTTGTAGAAGCAACTGCAGCGGCATTGAGTTCCTCAGGGGTCAAAAATTGTTGCGCCGATTGTTTTATGGCCAGTACAAGTGCAGTATTTTTTGTGCTGAAAGCACATGCCAATGCTACCAGAAATATCTGTTTTTCAGTGAGTCCCGGTGCTCCTTCGGGTGTTAAAATGCTACTCAAGTTGAGTTTCGCATCTTTGGCGAATTCAGGAAGCGAGTCTTTTAATGTTTGTAAATTCATAACAGATTCCCCTTCACAATGGTAATTTTAACTTTGATATTTTAAATTCAAACCTTGAAATTTTAAAATTAAACCTTAATAGTGGCCTGACCTTTTTCCCAGTTACAAGGGCACAATTCATCGGTTTGAAGCGCATCTAACACACGTAAAACTTCTTTAGGATTCCGCCCCACGCTGCCATCGTTCATCATCATAAATCTAATGATGCCTTCTGGGTCCACAATGTAAGTTGCTCTGCGTGCCACCTTTTCTTCGTCCAAAATCCCTAAAGCATCGGACAAATCGCGGCGAATATCTGAAACCAATGGAAACGGTAGGTCGCGCAATTCTTCTTTGGCATTGCGCCAAGCAAGGTGTACAAATTCATTGTCGGTGCTCACGCCCAGCACGCGAGCCTCGCGGTCGTTGAATTCTCTGTTTAAGTCGCCGAATGCTTTGATTTCCGTGGGACAAACAAATGTGAAATCTTTGGGGTAAAAGAAAATCACAAGCCACTGCCCTTTAAATTGTGGGGTGCTCACTTCGGTAAAAGCAGTTTTTAAATCGTTACCCACAACTGCTTTTAAGTTGAATTCTGGAAATTTTTGGCCCAATCCTAACATATCGTGTTCCCTTCAATAGAATTTAATAAAGGCACTGCAACCCAAGAAATTTTCGGTTCATTGCTATGAAAGAGTTATCGCCCCATTGTTCCAATAGATAAAATCAATTATTATTATGAGCCAATAGAAATAATCTATGGAATGATATGGGCGTTTTTTCTTGTTTCAGATCGGAGTCTTACCATGCCAACACTCACTCAGTTAGAATATGCCGTAGCAGTAGACACCCACCGGCATTTTGGAAAAGCTGCAAATGCATGCCACGTGAGTCAGCCCACTCTAAGTATGCAGTTGCTCAAACTCGAAGAAGAACTTGGTGCAGCGCTGTTCGATCGCAGCATAAAACCAATTCTCCCCACAGATTTGGGCAAAGAAATTATTGCTCAAGCCCGTAAAATATTGCAAGACATGCAAAACCTTTTGCTCACTACCACTAAGGTAACAGGGCAAATATCGGGACAATTAAAAATCGGAATCATTCCCACGCTGTCTTCATTATTAATACCTCGATTTTTACCAGTTTTTACGCAAACGAATCCGTTGGTCTCGTTGCAAATAACGGAGCTAAAAACAGCACACATTTTAGAAGAACTGGAAAATGAAAAATGCGACGTTGGAATTATGGCCACCCCTACGGGCCATGCCAATTTTTTTGAACACGCTCTTTTTTACGAACCGTTTTATTTTTACTGTTCGCTGGATCACGCGCTGGCCAATGAAAAACAAATTTCGCAAGATGAACTAGCTAACACTCCACTTTGGCTCCTTAAAGATGGTCACTGCATGCGCAATCAAACCATGCGCGTTTGCAGCAATACCAAAGAACAAAGTGTGATAAAAAATGTCACTTTTGAAAGCGGAAACCTTGAAACACTCAGGCGACTTGTTGAAATGAGCGGAGGAGCCACCCTGTTACCTTATTTAAGCTTAGCAAATGCTGAGGGAAAAATAGAAAAAAATGCCCCGCAAAAAGGGCGTGCCATAGCATTTAATCAACCCACACCATGCCGCGAAGTGAGTCTGGTTTACCGGCGCCGCTATTTGAAAGAAAATTTACTTGAAGCATTGGCAAAATCAATTCTATTGAGTTTGCCCGATTCCATTAAAAATTTACGCAAAAAAAATCTGGAAATTTTTGACGTGAGCGACTTTCAATAGGCTATTGCTGCGAGTGATTTTCAACAAAATATTAGTTTTTTGAAAAATCTGCTTTTCCGCTAAAAATGACTTCAGAATTTAAAATAATTTTATAAATCATCGGGCTCACGGCACACACCATTGCCGAAACTCCACAATATTTTGTCATGGAGGCTTCTACAGCTTCAATGACTTTTTCTGAAGTAAGTTTGGCACCTGTTAATTCGTAAACAATGTTAATTTGCTTAAAAACACGAGGGTGTTCTGTTCCGGTTTCAGCATCGGAAGAAATTTCAAATAAATCTGGAACCATGGCATGTTTCTTTAGAATAGAAACCACATCCATAGCACTGCAGCTCATAATACATCCCAATAAAGCTTCTTTTGGGGTTGGCCCCGTGTCTGTGCCGCCTTGAGGAGCGGATATATCGTATTTAAAAGTATGCCCCCGGGCTGAACCTTCAAAAGCAAAACCAGATTTGTGTGTTACTTTAGCTTTCATGACTGAACTCCTGGTATTTTTTGACCAAAAATTTTGCGCACTAAATTGGGAATATCTTTTTTAAACCACTTGGGAAAATCCACTTTCACTAGCGTAAAGACACATGGAACTACAACTAAAGTAAGCACTGTAGAACTTATGAGTCCGCCAATCACGCAAACTGCCATGGGAGAACGCGCTTCGCCGCCCACGCCATGACCAATAGCAATGGGCAACATACCAAAAATCATGGCTGCAGTGGTCATTAAAATAGGGCGCAGTCGAACTGGACCCGCAACCAATAGTGCTTCGGCTGCAGACAATCCTTCAGTCATTTTTGTTTGAGTGAAATCGATGAGCAATATGGCATTTTTAGTCACAAGTCCCATAAGCATAATAAGGCCAATCATGGCATAAATAGACATTGCCTTTTGAGTGATGAGCAAACCCGCAAATGCTCCCGAAAACGCTAAGGGAACAGACATCATAATCACCAAAGGCGTAAGGTAACTTTCAAACTGCGCACAGAGCACAATAAACACAAGTAATACCGCAAGTAAAAGCGCTGCTATCATGGACTTCACTGCATCTTGAAATAACTTTGCTTGGCCTTCAAATGCATAATTCACACCAGGTGGAATTTTTGCTTTTGCTTCGGCTTCAATGAGTGCAATTGCTGCAGATAAATCTTTGCCCGTAAAGTTTGCCAAAACCACAATTTGCCGTTGGCCTCCTAAGCGCTCGACCTTAGACAAACTTTGTTGCCGTGTGATTCTTGCCACACTCGATAATGCCACAGGCAAGCCTTGTTGATTGGGAATGGACACTCCTAAAAGGTCTGAAGTGCGCTGCGCGTCACCAGCATCAACTTTAAGTGCCACATCGAACCGACTCCCTTTGTCGTCTATTTCTCCGACTTTTCCACCTTCAAATAACGAGCGCAAAACCTGCCCCACTTGTGCTGTGGACACTCCTAAATCGGCAGCACGCAAAGGGTCGGTCTCGACTTTATACTCTAAAACTTTTGGTGGTTCTGAAGTGCTAACATCAACTGCCCCAGGAACATTTTTAGCTAAGAAATCTTTCATATGATTGGCAAACAACGAAATTTTATCGAACTCGGCTCCAGAGACTATAACCTGAATGGGTTGGCTCCGCCCTCCCCCTGCACCTTGTTGCGCATTGACTTCGAAAGAATCACCATCTTGGCCAATAAATGCCGCAAAATCTTTTCGAATGCGCATCATCATGTCGTCTTGTGTAAACGATCGTGCATTTGTGGAAATAAGATTGACGTCGAAACGTGCAATATTGGGGCTTTTTTCGGTATTCGCTCCAATAGACATTAATACCGATTCGACACCAGGATAAGCGCGCAAACGCTCGTCTATCTCGGCAGCTTTAACTTTTGTGACAGACCGAGGGGTGCCCTCTTTTAAAACATAACTTACAGAAAACTGACTGCGGTCTTCTTTTGGAAAAAAGTTTTTGGGCACATAACGTAACATAAAAGCTGAAAGAAAAAGAATTGCAATTCCAGCAGCAATTGTGAGTAAATTGTGTTTCAGAGAAAAGCGCAATAAATTTCGATATCCGTTTTCGAGAGATTTAAGAGCCCGTTCAACAGGGACAAAAATTGCAGGAATGTGTTCGTGAGCTCCAGCCTTTAACAACCGACTGCTCATCATAGGAGTCAATGTAAATGCCACAAACAACGATAATAAAACGGCACAGGCAACAGTCATTCCAAAAGAATAAAAGAACCGCCCCAAAATACCATCCATAAATGCCACTGGCACAAACACTGCTACAATTGAAAGTGTAATGGCCAAGGCGGCAAGTCCGATTTCAGAAGCACCTTTTTGCGATGCGACTAAGGGAGATTCACCCATTTGCAATCGGCGGTAAATATTTTCAATCACAACAATGGCATCGTCTACCAGAATTCCGATAGATAACGTGAGGCCCAAAGTGGTCATCATATTAAGCGTAAAACCCATGTACTGCACAAAGAAAAATGTACCAATAACCGAAGTTGGAATTGCACAAGCTGCGATAATAGTCGCTCGCCAGTCGTGCAAAAACACCAGAACAATAACCACTGCTAAAAGTGCACCCAAAAACAAGTCGAATTTAACAGAATCGATAGATCCTTTAATGTAAATAGAATTGTCTTGTACAATTTTAAGTTCGATTCCCGTGGGCAAAGATTTTTGCAAGGCAGCTATTTTTGCACGTGCTCCCTCTGCAATGGCAACAGTATTACCACCCGATTGTTTGTATGCCACAAGCACAATTGCAACAGAACCATTTTGCGTTGCATAGCCTTCTTCTACAGCCAAAGTGTCTTTTACGGAGGCAACATCTTCAACTCTTATTTTTTGACCACTGCGCAATGGTATGGCAATTTTTGCAATTTCACTTGCAGAACTCAATGTTCCTTGCGTACGAATGCGCACTAATTCAGATGGATTCTCAATATTTCCGCTGGGAATATCGATGTTTTGAACTTGAATAGCTTGAATCACTTGTTGAGGACTCAAACCAAAACTTTGCAACTTCGAGCGACTCACATCGATGTGAATCTCGCGGGGCCGTTTACCCACCAATTCGACATTTCCAACACCCTGCACTTGTTCAAGCGCAGGGCGTACAACTTCGTCGGCAATGCGTGACAATTCACCGTAGGGCACACTCTTAGTAGATAACGCAAGGTTAAATATAGGTGCGCCACCAATATCGAATTTAGCTACAATAGGTGCCTTAGCGTCTGCTGGAAATTGACTTTGCACCAAGTTAACTTTGTCGCGCACACTTTGTGCTGCTTGTTCAGTGTTGCGGTCTAATTTAAATTGCAAGACCACAAGTCCAACATTTGCATAGGCCGTTGCACTTAATTTCTCCAGACCTTCCAGACCATTTAAGCCCTTTTCAAGGGGAATTAAAATTTTATCTTCAACTGTTTTAGGGTCCGCACCCGGATAAACAACTCGCACCGTAACAACAGGAAAGTCGACGTTTGGAAATTGATCAATTCCTAATTTTCCGTAAGAAAACAGGCCAAACACTATAAGAACAACGTTTAACATTGTAGCAAATACGGGGCGCTTGATAGAAACATCAGAAAGCATCATAGCTGTGCCTCCACAAATTGACCTGGAACTAAAGTTTCACCAAGACCTTCAGGCTGGCCCAAAACTTCAAACGTACGGGAATTTTCTTGAATAAAAGGCACAACCCGCGTAACCCGCATGCGGCCTGTTTGATTAGAAGATGGCAAACTCAATTTTAACATTTGCCCAAATTTAATTTTATTAAAAAAGTTTTCAGGTACGCGCAACGAAATTTCTGTATTTGCAGTGGATAGCACTTCGTACACTGCTGCTCCCACTGCCACATAGTCACCTTCTACTTTTAATCTTCGCGAAATAACACCGTCATAAGGTGCTACCAATTTTGTGTCTGCAATTGAATTTTGAATTTGTTGCAAATTCAATGCCGCTTGAGTTTGCGCAATTTCGGCATTTGCAAGTGCATTAGAGCGAGATTCCAATGCAGCAACTGTTGTTACGTTTTCGCGCTTGAGCTGCTCTTCACGGGTTAAATCTTTACGCGCTTGGTCGAGAGCAATACGAGATTGTTCAAACAAATTTTGAGCCATTTTCCGGCGCAAATCAAAATCTTTATCGTCTAATTGTGCCATAATTTGACCGCGTTTTACCGGTTCACCCATTTCTAAATACGACTTTATAATATGCCCAGCAACTTTAAAGCTTGCTGTACCCTGGCGGCTTGCCACAACCGTACCAGAGACTCTAGAGACTTCGTCTGCATTTGCAGCCGCAGCGGCAGGAGCTGCAGGAGCAGTTTTTTTAGTTGCTAAATTACTGGCAGAAGTAGCTGCAGCAGCCGATTTATTAACATCAACTTTATCGGAATTTAAATTCTCATTCGCTGCAACAACAGTTGCTACTGGCGCCATTTCACTTTGCTTCGATTCCTCTGGCAACGAAATTTTGTCAGACTTTTGCGGACATCCGGGCAATAGCATCAATGCCATTATTGAAAAAGGAAAAATTGCGCTTTTAACACTCACTTTAAATTTCATTGAAACGCACCTCTGATTGAAAAATTAGATTTTGTTACTTTATGCTCAATTGTTGTCCGAGAGACTTTTGAACCTTGAGCCATGCTAAATCGAGATCTGCACGGCCTACAGTGAGTCCAGCTCTGGCGCGCGTCTGATCGCGCTCAGCAGAAACCAAATCGCTCGCTGAGGCCGTACCATTTTTAAATCGAAGAACGCTCAATCGGTAAACTTCTTCGGCCAATTTTATTGAAGTCTTTGCGGTCTCAAGAGACTCACTGGTCGATCGTAGTTCAAGGATAGACTGCATGATTTCGATTCTGATTTTAGATTCAAGCGCTTGTCTACCCGTATCTGCCTTCACAAGCGTTGCAGAAAATTCGTTGATTCTCCCTTGCCTCACACCCCAATCCCAAATATTCCACTTCAACATGAGCCCGTAAGAAAGTCTGTCTTGAACTTCTTTTTTATCGTACAAGTGAACAAGTGTTTTTGGACTTGCGGGATTTATTCCGGGTAAATCGATGTCTGTGGCTTCAAAATCTCGCTCATATTTAGCAAATGCATTGAGCGATGGCATATAGTCGAGTTCTGCAGCGCGGCTGTAAAATTGAGCGATTTCGTATTTTGAGCGGATGCTTTTTAATTCAGGTCTATTTTTAAATCCAACAGAAGAGACTTCATCGAATTGGGGCAATTTATTTTTACTTTTTTCCCACGCCGAAACTTCGGGGGATTTTAATGAAATCCCATCTGAAATTTTAAGCCCTAAAACTTCTGCCAATGCAAAAAGTGCTATTTCTCGCGTCGTTTGCGCCTGCGCCAATTGATTTTTAGCATCTACCGCAGCCAATTCTAAACGTAACAAATCCACTTGACTCAAACGCCCCGATCGCATCAAAGCTTCAGCATCGGCCTTTTGCTTTTCAACAACTGTAAGACTCGCCTGTGCAATAGTGGTCAAATTATCCGCTTTTTGGGCTCTCAAAAAACTTTCTGCGCCTAAAAACCGCGCGTCACGCTCCGACATTTGCTCTTCATCTTTAACCACCGCAGTGGCCAAGGCATCGGCCTGTAACTTTAAAAATATGGTACCAAGACCAATAATAGGTTGCGCCACAGTAAACGCAGCAGTTGTCACACGACTTGGTACCTTTGTGGTACCAATAGTTTTTCCGGTTGCAGAATTCACACTCTTAGAAAACCAAATGCGCTGGGCTTCAAAATCAAACCGAGGCCCCATGGTTCGCAAGGTTTGATCTTCTCGGGCCATAGATTCATCAAGGGATGCCTTAGCAATTTTGCCGGAAAAAGAATACTGGGCAGCCAAATCCATGGCTTCTTGGAGACTCAAATCACGGCCATATACATTAAATTGACTCAATATTACAGAAGGTAAAATGATACTTAATAGACTACAGTTAATCTTCATTCATTCACTCCGAGAATCAGGTCAAATTTTAGAGACTCAAAAAAAGTTGCATCCGATTCTTGCCATCCCTAAAAAATGGTGTATTGTTTAAAAGCGGTACACAAAAAATAGTGTACCTCTTAAAACTCTGAAATTTCAGAATCTTAAGAGGGTTGCCAGAGAGCCTTTCTTAAAAAAGGGCCCTTAAAACAAACCGAAAAAAGAGCACAAAAAGGAGATTCTTTATGTACCTATTGTTGACTGTGTTTAAGCACAGAGTGAGGCACGGGCCGCGGGCTTGAGCCTTAAGGTGTTACCTTAATCGCACTGAACTCATTCATTGGGTCAGTGCGATTTTTTTTTCCAAATTCTATTTTCTAAAATTTGGAAATGAAAAACACTCAAAGAATCAAAGCCATTGAAACGTTAAGAAACTATGTGGTTTCTGAACTTCAGTCTAGTGTGTTTTTGAAAATTAATGACAGACTAGCACCAACTCTGCCCAAGCATTGCGCAAGCGCAAGTGGCACACTGATTGAACACACGAGCTGTGTTTTAATCGATAAATTGTAATGCGAAAGGAACTCTAAAAATGATTTTTATTGCCCGGCCTTCAGTGTCACCTTATCTCACTAAAACTTTATTTGAACTACAAATACCAACCGTTTTAACCGAAGAAATGAGTTTGCCATTGCGGCCATCTCTTAAAATGATGCCATTGGCTGACATTCGTAAAAACCCGAGATTAGCATACAGAAGCCCTATTTTAACGTCGTCTGAAAACGCGCTCAATGTTCTTTACAATACAATTCCCAACGACGAACGCGTTTTAAAATCGCGAATCTTTAAAGATAAATCGCTATTTCGCTCTGCCATTGCCCAAGAATTTCCAGATTTTCAATTTCACGAAAAATCTCTTGATGCACTTTCGGAAGTGAATCCAAATGCGTTACGTTATCCACTCATTCTCAAGCCAGCCACTGGAATATGCTCTATTGGAGTTGTACGCGTAGACGATGCTTCACAATGGAGTGCAGCGGTTCAATTCATTAAAGAAGACCTCCAAAAATATTCCGCCAATTACACAAATTCAGTTGTGGAAACAAATAAAGTTATTATTGAAGATTACGTTGAAGGAGTTGAACTTGCCATTGATGGTTATTTTAACAGTCAATCTGAACCGATTATTTTAAATATTTTGCAACATTATTTTTCTCACGATCACGACACTTCAGACCGTATTTACTTTACGCGCCGATCGATGGTGAGAAGATTTTTACCGCGCGTGCAACAATTTTTAGAAAGATTTGCACTAGTTTTTGATCTCAAACGATTCCCATTTCACCTAGAAGTCAGATGCACTCCCGAAGGACGCATTGTTCCCATCGAACTTAATCCTCTCAGGTTTGCTGGCTTGGGAACTACAGAATTAGCTGAATATTCTTACGGAATAAATGTATACCGACATTTCTTTATGGAAACAACACCAGACTGGCAAAGCATTTTGTCTAACGAAGACGATTCCATTTTTGCATTTTTCTGCGCCGATGTTCCGACGGATATTTACCGCACTCCAAATTTAAAAATTCAGGACCGCAAACTAGCACGAGAATTTTCTGAATTACTGGAGTATCGAATTTTAGATGAAGGTGAGACTTCTACTTTTGCCGTTGCATTTTTTAGAACAGAAAACGAAACAGAAATTCAACATCTCATGAATTTAGATTTGGGTCAGTTTATGGATCTCAGCGCCGTAAAATAAATAATCACTCTACGCTACCCACTTTACTAGACGAGAGTTGTAAAGTTTCGTCATGAGTTTTAACTGCTTTTTGTAGCGCTTCGTAACTGCGGTGCGCTACAATCATATTGGTCAAATTGCGCATGGGGTTTACATTGCTCGATTCTAAATATCCTTGAGTCACTTCACCGGTGGGCGCAATAATATTATCGGGAGGTCCGTCGTGCACAAATAAGTTATCTCCTAATTTTTGCACCGATTTTGTGTCATTAAAGGCGACAGTTTTAATTTTGTCGACAAAACGATCTCCTAAAAAGACTTCACCAGAAGGTAATATTTGTACATCGCCTTCTTTTAAGCCCGCAATAGCGCCATTTTCTCCCTGAACCAAAGCACCGTTTTTAGTTACTAAAACACCGTCTGGCGTAAGAGAAAAGCTTCCATCTCGTGTGTATCGCTCTCCAAATGGCGTATTGACAACGAACATCCCATTTCCTTGAATGGCCAAATCTAAGGGGTTTCCGGTTTTTTGCAAACCTCCTTGCACTAAAGAGGTACGCACGTCCGATACCGCAACGTAAGACATTTCGTTGCCGCGCAAAGGATAAAGCTCTTTCATGTCCATTTTAAAAGGTGCAGGCGGCAATACTGATGAATAAGAATTCCAGGGATTGGAATCCATACTTTGAAACGTAATTTGTTCTTCTTTATACCCAATAGTATTTGTATTCGCAAGGTTATTCGCAATTATTTCCATGACCCGTTCTTGGCCCACGCCACCAGAAAGCGGTGCATAAATATTTTTTAACAAAAAACACCTCCGTCAATATCAATACTGTTCCATCATACCTTTGTTGCCAGAAAGTGATGCGGCAATGCTTTCCTCTCGAATTCCCTTTCAAAAATCCGATAGTTCAGTTCTGAAGGAGTACATTCATTGGACGCACGTGAATACAAACGAGATCATATGGTCATACTTGAACTGCGCGACCGCGTAGACGAGTTTAATACTGCCGTATTGGCAGAAGAACTTGTGACCATTTTGAATACCGGCAAAAAATTCATCGCCATTGACTTGACCAAGACTGAATTTCTTTCCGCACATTGTCTCGCCGCCATTTGGAAATGTGCCAAAAAAGCGAGAAGCCAGTCGGGAGACATTGTTATTTTAGGTGCTTCGGGGCAGGTGCTAGAAACAATTCACTATGTTAATTTTGACAACGTTGTGCAGCGTTTTTACAGCGTAAACGAAGCGTTAGATCACACGAAATTACAGAGTCTCAAACAAAAGAAATTTTTGGATGAAAAAAATTTGAGCTCCATTAAAATGGAATCAAATTGGTTTTTATCCAAATTCATAAAGCGATTCTTCAATTTTGTTACTTTAATACTTTTCTCATATTATTCCGATTTAAGAGCAGAAAATATTGCATCTCTAGGTTCATATCAAAAAAATGTTTACACACTTGAAGAAGTTCTGGCCTTAGCTCGAGAAGCAAGTCCGCAAGTAAAACTTGCAAGGCTGAGAATGATTGAAAAAGATGCTGAAGTGCGCATTGCAAAAAGCTTCGGTTTGCCAAAAATCATGGGCACAGGCGGCTATTTGTATCAAAGTAACCCAACCATTATTTCAGAAGCGTTTAACAAAGAAATTAATAACATTCGTAACGAAACAGAAGAACTCAATCCTGAACAGCCACGTACCCGAACAAAAGTTCAAATGGATAAAGACGCAGTATTGATAGGCCTAGGATTCTCTCAAGTGGTCTATTCGGGCGGTGTTTTCAAAAATCAAATTCAACTCAAAGAAGCGCAACGTAACGAAGCGGAATCTCAAATTGCCATTGAGTCTATTAATATTGAAGAGCAGGTACGTAATTTATTTATTGGCTTGATGCTTCAAAAAGAGAAATTATCGCTATTAAAAGCTAGGAGTTTAGCTTCACTTCAGAGAATGACTGCGGTGCAAAAAGCGAGGGAAGCACGCACCGTGAATGCCATTCAAGTTGCAGAAATGGAAGTTCAATCCCTCAAAGCAGAACAAGAGTTGCTTGCAGCAAATAGAGAAGAAACAAGCATTCGCGGATTGTTAAATATTGGTCTTGGGCGACCTACAGAAGAAGAACTCATACCAGAAGCCGCGGCCTTGCCGGCGGACTATGACTTACAAAATGCAGACCATTATTTTGAAATTGCACTGCACCGTTATCCCGAGTTAAAAAGATCAATGTCCACTATGGATTCGGCTGCCGCATATTTGAGAATTATAGATGCTCAAAGTATGCTTTCCCCGCAAGCATTAGTATTTGGCTCCGCTGAATACACACAGGGCCTGGGAAATATTTCAAAAGATTTATCTTGGTCATTGGGATTTGGCATCGTGATACCTTTGTATGACGGCCATAAATCTAGTGCCGAATTTGAAAAAGCCACATCACTTTCTCGTCAAGCACGTATTGCTTATGAGGAAAGTGAAAGAAAATTGCGCATAGAAATTAGCGAAGTTGTATCTCACATTCAACAAGCGAGATTGCAACGTCAACTCGCGAAAAAATCGGTAGAAATCGCAAAAGCAAGACACAAAGAGGCCGAAAATGCAGTGCGCGAAGGACAGTTGCCTCAATACAGATTGGGTGAATCTCTTACCAGTGAAATTGAAGCTAAAATTTTTGCAATTTCTGCGGATGCAGAGCTGTACAAATGGCATGCCAGATTATTACTTATCACAGGCCAAAAGGAGCTCTAAAAATGAAAAATAGAGTCCCAAAAAGAATTGAATTTATGAAACTTTCAATATTCGAATTCAATTGTTCATTTTCATCTCTATTTTATTTTTCAACGCTTTTATTTTTGAATTCATGCACAGTTGAACTCAAAGCCAAAGAGTCGGCAAATCCTCAAAATATTCGACTGGTAAAAGTCGCACATCCGCGCCGCATGACAGTAACAAACAGGGTACCATTTGTAGGATTTGTAGAGCCTCGACGCCTCGCTAGTGTGCATTTTTTAATTCCAGGAAGAGTCGCTCGCTGCTCCGTGAAAGAAGGTGCCCGCCTTAAAGAAGGTCAAGAAATATGCCGTCTCGATACAACGGCAGTGAATTTAGAGGTAGCTCGCGCACAAAATGCTGCAAATGCGGCACACCGCGTTTTGGAAACCAATTTACCAGAAAAACAGAAAGCTCTTTTTGAAGCTGGCATTATTGGCCAAGCAGAATTCGAACAGGTGAGGGTGCAATCGGAAACGGCAAAAGCACAATATTCCGATGCATCAAGTTTGCATGAAATGGCCTTAAAGAAACAAAAAGAACACTTTTTAAAAGCTCCTTGGGAAGGTACATTAACTCGTGTTCTCGCCAAAGCAGGTCAACCTATTTCACCAGAAATGCCCGCAGCTATTTTCAGTGACGAAAATGGCTTCCAGATAAAATCTGATTTGCACGCAGCATTTTTTACAAGAATAAAGTCTGGATTAAATGCAAAATTAACCATGGTCTCTTCGCAGCGGTTGCAAAATCCTGTTACATTACTAATTTCATCAAAAGCTGCGGCAATTACTCCTGAAAGCCAAACGTTTCCTGTTACCTTACATCCCACTGAAAAATTTGGCCAGGAGCTATTTACAAGCGGAATAATGGCCTCGGGCGAAATAGAGCTCAATAGAATTGAAAACGCCATCGCCATTCCAGAGACAGCTTTAAATTCTTGGCAACAAAATGGATTGGCCACAATTTACACTGTGGATTCCGAAGGGCGACTTAAGTTAGTTGAATTAAAAACCGGTATTCTAGACAACGGAATGGTAGAAGTCACAAATGGATTGCAAGACTCAGAAAATTTTGCAATCGACATTGCCCCTGACTTTGTGAACGGACTCATTGTTGAAAAAATAGACTCGGAGTATTAATAATTAAACCAATAATTAAACTATTAGTTATTTTACTGTCACCATAAGTGCTCGTTCAATTCCGTCTGGAATTATAATTTCTCTTCGAGATAAAACTGCACCACTAACCAAAGAACTCAATACAAGTTCGTAGCGACCAGGCACGAGTCGCATTTTTTTAGCTGATCCATTAGAGATCTGAAACTCTGATTCTGACTGCAAAACATCGCGTTTAAAAGACTCCATTTCACTTACCGTGGTGGGATGCATTTTCATGGGCACACGGATTAATATGGACTTGCACTTGGCGTTAGTTGCTGCATGCCTTGCGAAATCACGAATGAGAGACAATCTTGTGGGATGATCCCACAATCCGCGAGAAATAGCTGATGTAAATATTTTATTAGGAGCATCGCCTAAATCGAGGCCAATTTGCCCGCCTTGTGCTTCACAAATAAGGCCAGGGGAAGCCAGTTCTTCGGCAGCATATGATTGTGCATTTAAATACTCAAAAGGCCCTGTTGAGGCTACTTGCATACCTACTTTTCTGAAAATATTTTGGCTTGTTTTGGAAGGAAGTTCTTTTAATTTTTTCTGCAACGACTCAGGCAATACTTTTAGACTTGTAGGCTTCATTTGAGGATCTGACGAAACCTCGACAGTTTCTTTGAGATCCAAATTCATAGAATGCAAACTTCCTTTTACGACTGCCCCGCGAGTCAGTTTATCGAGCACCACTTTAAAATTAACACTTACTTTTTGCACTTGCTCTATAGCTAAAAGCTCCGCCATTTCGTTGTGAGTTTCTCGTAAAATATTAGAAAGTGACCTCACCCAAAGCACTTTTCGCTTCGGCTCATTAAACACCGCAATGTCTGGAGAAGTTACAAATGCTCTAGGCAATTCGCGCACATCTTCTGTTAAAGACTGGGCCACAATTTGCCCAATATTGTCAATCACAGCACCCGGCCTTGTATTGCTGCGCAATTGAGCATCGATTCCTCTGCATATTTTTTGAAAATTAAATATTTTTCTGTGCATTAAATAGGGGACCTGAGGAAATTTTTTCTTTACTAGAGTTTCGGCGTCTTCTGAAAAAGACAAACAATTTTCTGAATCTGCTGCTAATGTTTTTAAATCAATTGAAGTTTTAGTATCGGGAGAAAGCCATGCCAAATCGATGGGATTTCGTAATAAATCATCCGATATTTTTACAAGTTCTTCATCACTGACTCTCTGAAAACTTAAGCCCAGTTCGCCGTACCAAAGAATTTTTCCAGAAATCAAAATGCCATCGCCATCAAATTTTGAGGGGTTTTCTTTGTCAAAATTGACAAATTTTCCGGAAAAAGGAGAAAATATTTTATAATTCTCAGCCTCTCCCTGGGGTTTAAAAAATGGCAATTGCAATGTTTGTTCTGCATTTAGATTCATTTCTAGGGAAATATCGGCATTATTTTTTTCTACTGGCAGAGAAAGCATTGATGGCAATGACTGCCTTTTACCTAAATTTGCCACAAATTTTTTGCCTGACTCTTCCCATGATTGCGATTGTTCTTCGACAACTTCAATAGGAGAACGCATCTTTATGGTTTGTTCAATTTTCCGAGGCCCCTGAGCAATGAGATTAGCCTTTCCATTCCATTCTGTAATGAGTGGCGTGGCGCCAATGCGGTGCAATATTTTCATTTCAAATAGTGAAGCGTCCGACCCCTTGCCAAGGGTTGCAACGGCTGTGCCAACAGGCACATCATTGATTGCTACAACGTAACGAGGCGCGCTGGCGTCGAAACTAGAATCCAATCTTAAGGGGTTCTTATTTATTTTGAATCCTTCACTCACTGCGGCAAGTCCGGCACCAAGAGTTTCAGATTTTCGAGAAATAGATTTTATGAGTCCACAAGAAGAAAATAAAGTAACAGCTAAGTAAACAGAGGTGTTTTTAACTTTTGTAACATTTATAATTGAACGCATGCTTTATTTTGCACTCCTTCGGAAAAAAGACGGCCAAAAATCACTCACGAGGGAGTAAAGGCCACCATGCCGAGCGGTTTAAATATGGAAATAGACTTAATTCCACTCTATCTCGCCCCTCAGCAGCTGCAAAGGAACGAAATGAGAAATGTCTTTGAGACCTCAAAATCAAAGCGTAACTCTTTAAAAATATTACGATGTATCGTATAATTCATAAAAGAGTCAGGTTTTGGACAGTCTGTCCGATGGGGTCATTCATGGACATAATGATAGAAAAACAAGCGTTCTCGGAGGCGATATGAAAAAAGATCACACACATGTGTTGGTTGTTGACCCGCGTCCAGACACGAGAATGTTCCTTTCGGGACTCGTAGGGCGCGCTGGAAAAATCGAAGTGAAAAATGCTGCTTCTGGGCAAGAGGCTTTAGATTTGCTGCAACAGCCCGAAGACCCATTTCATATTGTCATTTTTGATTGGGCACTTACAGATATGACTGGGGCAGTATTTGCTCACAAACTAAAATCAGAAATACGCAGAGAAAACTTAGAAGCAGTAGTAATGTCCCACACCCTCACCCAAGAGGATAGTTTTTTACTCACGGAATTAGATATTTGGCACACTATAACAAAAGGTGAATCTGGCGACAAAATTCAAGACAAAATAAAGGCAATTGTCAGCGACTACAGAACTCAGTGCACAGACTCCATCAAATTGCGCGCATTTGCTCAGCAAATTAGTAGCTCTTCGAGCGATAAAGCGCATCAAATGGTCGAATCAGATCCGAAATTAATTGAATCATTGCGTTCCAACCCTCGGTTTATGCATTTCTTAGGTGAATATCATATACTTCGGGGGCAGCTTGATGAATCAATTCAAGAAATGCAAAATATGATTCGTCGTGCAGAAACAGGCGGAAAACCCGAAACGCTGAAGGTGCTTTCAACTCTTGGCAAAGCTTTGTGTTTGGCTGGAAGATACGAAGATGCCGTAATGATTTTTGAAAGATTGGCCGCAAAAAGTCCAAAAAATTTGAAACACAAAATCTCATGTGGCGATGCATTATTGGGCTTAGAAAGGCATGATGAAGCCGAATCTTACTACACAGAAGCACTCACTACTGATGGATCTTTTCGAGACGCACTTATGGGAATGGGCAAAGTGTCTGTTGCAAAAGGTGATCCGGAGACTGCACAAGGATTTTTCGACCAAATTGGTGCGAATTTTGAAAGCTATTCTCTTGCTAGCTTCTTTAACAATAGAGGGGTTACACTTGCCCGTTCCGGGCGGACCGACGAAGCTCTCCAATTGTACAACCATGCGCTCATTTTTTTGAACAAATTCAAACCTTACATCATGTTTAATATGGGCCTAGCGTATGTGAAACAAGGTAATAAAATCGAAGCAAGTGCATGTTTTAAAGCGGTTATGGAGAGCGAAGATGGCGCAGGTCTCGCCTCTCGAAAACAAATGTTGGCTAAATTTCAAGAAACAAATCCTTGCGAAGAATTTATTTCGGATTTTCGTTCCATACTCGGCAGCAAACTAGAACCCGTCTGATGAGCTGGAATGTAATTTGGAAACATGGTATTTCTTTTCAATATGAAAAGAGAAATTCAATGTATAATTATCGCCATTTTAATCCATGCTGGAATAATTTTAGCCATAGCGCTCCTGCGTGCTAAATCAAAACAAGAAATTAAAATGGACACAGTTCGAATTAAAATCGCCGATAAGGTAACGCCAAATAAATCGATTGAAAGCTTAAAAAAATTAGATTCGCCGAATAGAGAAAATTTAAATAAAGAGATATTTAATAAGCAGCAATTGAATAAAAACACACTAAAACAAGAGAGCGCTCATAATGTAGTAAAAACCCGCACAGACCTCTCTGAATTCATTCAAAACGATGAAAAAAATCAATTCACGGAAAAAACTTCAGAAAATCTGAGCGAGAAATTGTTTGCACAAAGTGAGCCGACTCCTACTCAAGTGCAAAGCGATAATGCAGATACTCAGGTAATTTCATCATGTGAAAAGATGACTATTCCAGCTAAATTTACTGGTCAAAATTTATTTCCTCGCAGCTATGGCTCAACTTGGAGTAAAGAAAACAACACCGTCACTTTTATTCCACATCAAAGAGCGAGCGTATATCTCGACAAAGCGTTAGAGCGGCTCTATGTTAAGTGCGTCGAAAATTCTGGAATTTCTGGGGACGAAAAACCAAGAGTCATTCAATTTATCGAATAGGGAAATGAATCATTGAAAAATCTTCTTATTATAGATCCGGCCCAAAACACACCAGAATGTGGTTCCATAAATAAAATTTCAGCCATTAAAGAAAAATTAGCTGAGAATGGAATTTGCTCAATATCTGGATTGCGCCTTTATATGCCCTGCTTGTCGCCTGATTCTATATGCGAAATGAAGGCTGAAAAAAATATCGGTGCTGTGATTGTCTTTGGTAGCGCGTCTAACGTAACAGACCCGGCACCTTGGATGATCCAATTTGAAAATTATTTAAAAAATGACATTATCGAAAAAGGAATTCCATTTTTAGGCATTTGTTTTGCTCATCAACTTGTGGCCCATGCTTACGGTTTTGATGTGGGATTCATACCAAATAGAGAGTCATTGCCCGAAAAGAAACATTGCGATTTTCGCTCTGTTCAAGTTTCCCACCCTTTTATGCGGTTATTACTCACCAGGTGGCATGAATCACAGCCGGGAGACAACTCTAAACGAGATCATTATTTTAAAACTCTCGTCACGAAATCTGTTGACTGGAAGAATTCAAATTGGGAATTATTTTGGAACGATGAAAATTCGAGAAAGGAAGAAGATGAAGAACTGTGGAATTTTTTGACTCGCGAAACTTCGGCACACTTTTGGAGCCAGGGAAAACACGAACAGGAAGTGAGACAATCTACCAGCGCTTCTTCGAACTTAATTCATGCGGGATCCAGCGGAAAATGTGTCGTAGAGGCTTTTGTGCACAACAATCAGCCCACATTTACTCTGCAAACTCACCCTGAAACAGACCATCATTCTGGCGACGGAGCACGACTCATTCAAAATTTTCTTTATTTGGCTAACATTTTGAGCTCAATTAAAAGCTAATTGTACTATTGATTGTCATGCGGCATTAAATCTCGGGTGCTGCGGTAACTGTGGCTTGACGAATAAAATCGCAAATTAGTCAATCGACTCGTGTACAAACAAGCATAATTTTGCACTTGTGCGGCAAACCGAGAATTCTGATGCCCGGTTTTCATGAGCTGTCCCCATGTCGGATGAAACGACCGGTGATACTCGCGCAAATACTTCAGCTGCTCGGCTCGAATTTCTGTCCTTTCTTTTTGCAATGTTGCAATTTTAGTTTGTAAATTTTTTTCACTCTCTGGATTTTTGGTAATTTCTAACGCAATCAATTGCAATTGAGCGTCTATACCATCTTTAATTTCAAGACATTTTTCATAAGCATCATGAATTTTTTGATACTTCAAAATGGAATCTATTTCCGATTCTAGTTCTTCAATCACCAGCATTGTGCGCCAACCAAGTTCTTTTTTACTGCGCAAAATGTCGCCATAAATGTGGTCGCCTACGTATAAAACTTCGGACCCAGTTTGAACCCCAAGCATGGCATGAAGCAAGTGAAAATTGCCACCTTGAAAAATTCGAGTTTGACTGTTGAGCATTTCTGAATTTCTCAATAAACCAGTGTTAGAATCTACTTCATACAAGGGATTGTGAGACATAAAAAAAGATGGCTTTGCAGCTCCAGTAATGATGTAATCAAAAGCATTTACCCAATCGGTATTCAAATCTTTCGACTCATTGCCAAACAAATAATTCATAACGACATGGGTGTAATCCCATAAACTATTGGTTGCCAAAAAAACTTTTCGGCCTGAATTTTTTATGAGTTTTAAACTATCTAATAAAGCACCATCTCTTTCAATATAAAGAGACGGGTCTTTTGCGACTTGAAATTTTATACTGCCGTCGCGGTGGCACAAATCGATTGCTTTGCGGACGTCGCGGTACAAATCTACAAAAGCCTGGGGTAAAATTTCTGGTTTTTTTTCTTTTAAATCGACCAATTGTGAAAATATATAGGCATCGGCAAGAGTAAATAACGTATCGATAAGAGCAAAATCTGGCTCTTCAAATGTGACCTGTTTGTCGGCAGCGTAATACTTGAGACGCTCTTCTCTCGTGAGTTCTCGAAACCCATGGTAAGCAATTTTAACGTAACGGTGACGGTCTAGTTTAAAAACATTCCCACGTTTTTTATCTATAACTAATCCACGTATCATATGAGTCCAGTCGAACTCAAAACTCAATATTTCTTCCGGATAGCCAAATTGAACAAGTTTTATAAGAGTTACTTTATATGCCAATAATTCAAACGCCGGCTTGTACAAGGCCAGTGTGTAATCCATATCAAAACCAACTGCAGTAATACCTTTCATATTTAACGATCTGTTGCAAAAAACTTTCAGGCGCGGGTCGATATTGAGTGAATCCAATGTCATTTTTCACACCTCTTCATCTAATGTTGAAAACTGAACGCCCACCTGAAAATAACTTTGCCCGCCCAAATCTATAATTCTTTTAACGTAAACAACACGCCCCTTGTGCCTTACTTTCGCATGCCCCTGAATAAAAACTTGGCACGAAGGTAACAAGCGCCCAGGCTGAATAAATGGAGTGTGAATGCGAGCTCTAAAACTAAGTCCGCCTTCAGACAAATCGAAAACTCTGCGACGTAACACTGTCCCAGGATCAAATGGGTGTTGAATTTCAACCACAGCATTGTCGCGAGGCGAGAAATAGACGCGCTCCGCGTTGCGCGCATTGCCCAGCATCGCAGTTTCGGGCAATGCAAAGCGCAAAAAAGTACCATGCGGTGTTAACTTATCGGTTTGTAGCCAATAGGCTTTGCAAAAAAGACCGAACGATTCTGCGCTCAATACGGAATGAATTATTTCTGGTGGCACGGGGTTGCGCAAGGTCATCCAATTTGGATCCACCTCAGACAACATGCAAAAAAAACTCACACCGCGTTCCATTGGCGACAAAACCACTGGTTCTTCTCTGCGCAAAGACTCAAGAGCCACGTCGAAAATTTCTTCACGCGTGAGGGACCGTTCTGTTTTTTCTGCCGCATCAAAATTCTTCTGCATAATTGCTTTCCGAAAATCTTTGAACTCGTTTTACTACTGTTGCACTACTAGGCCAGGACCAAGTGTAGCCCAACTGCCATGTGGTTTGAGTGACATTAAATTCAGGAATGTTTGAAGTTGTAGATTCCTGAACGAAATTAAAATCAAAGCGAGAATTTCTTGTCATATCCCAGTAAGTGTATAGTCCAAAAGCCATGAAGTTATCTTTGCGATCGATTAAACTTGCGGGGGTATTTTTTTCGTCTTCTCCACGTTTAAACGAGTCAATTCGAACTCTTTCCACAGGAAATTTTTCTTGATACCAGGTTGCCTTGGGCGCAGCTCTTAAATTCCAAACAATTGGAAAATCAAACGACGTAGAAATACCAATTCTGTTGCGATCGTTTTGAATTGAAGCGTATTTAATTCTCATATACGATAAATCAAGGTTTAACAGTCCATCGATATAGGAAACATAAAGACCATTCGAATATTTACCAGACAATAAAAATCCACGGCCTTTTGACGAAAAAGAATATGTCGCATTTGAAAGTCGCGGGTCTTCAACATTAATTTCTGTTTTCATAGGAAACGACAAAGTTCCCCGATAAACTTTATTTAGTTTAAACGACGCATAAGGAACAAATGATTCCGATTTTACAACTGTCTGCGAGGTTTCTAGAATTTGCTTGTCGCCTAAAGCGCTACTCCCTACTCGTCCCCAACTCAAGCGCGAAAATAATCCGGTTTGCATCAAATTGTTAACGTAACGCATATCTGCTGCAATTTCATGCACACGTAGAAGGTCTTTGGTGGGAAAAATAAAATCGCCAGAAGCCTTTGTTTGCATCCAATTGTTTGAAAAAACTTTTGCTTGATCTGGCGTGGAAGCCCAATTTTGAGTGTAACGATAATGCAAATTAAAATAAAAATCTTCGGTGCGGAGTGGGCCCCAGCCAAAAAGATAAGAATATAACATGGCAAACGAGGCGTCGTTTATGGGCTTTGAACAATCCGCACCGGCAGGGTCGCACCGTTCAATTTGATCGCTTGAAAACCCCAAGCCAAAGGCGCCATAATAACTTTTTAATCCTTTTATTGAACCGTATTCTTCTTCCTTTTCACGCACTTTTTTAACACTATTTTGAGGGCCAGGAGGTGCCAATTGCACTGGCGGCGGCATTGGCTGACCGCCTTGCTTTGCTCTCCCTTGAGGATCATTGAGCGGAACTGGAACAAATACTGGAGGAGGCGAATTTTGTTGCGCAAATAAAAAATCATTAAAATAAGTCATAAAAAAAAGCGGTAATACAATAAATATATTTCGCATCAATTTAATATTTTTTTGACTCTCGAATAAACCGCTCAAACGAGACCTCCTGTCACTTCCTAGATTTTCTCGACGAGGAGTGTCTAAGATAGACTCGAACTTCTATTCTACCTGACCAATCGCACAGTGCGAAACTTGGAGTGAATGTATGTCGGCGAAAAATTTGGCGCAAGCCCGTCAAAGTACGCAAACCATTTTCAAAATCATTCTTTGTTCCCTTACTGGCCTAGAGATCTTGCCGGTGCCCTATTCTTTTGTGCAACAGGCTCATGCGCAAATACCATGCATCACGCGCCAAGAACTCAGTGCTCGTTCTTTGGGCATTATTCAAAAAATACACGTTGCTAACGGAACAAAAGTTAAAAAGGGAACACTTATTTTAGAGCTAGATGCTCGCATGATTAAAGCAGGATTAAAAGAAGGTAATGCAGCAATTGATGCCGCAAAAGGCAATGAAGAGTTGGCTCAGGATGCTACAATGAGGCTGGAAAAACTCAAAGGTTCAGAATCTGTAAGCGAACAACAAATTGTCGAAGCTCGCATCCGACTTGCGCAAGCCAAAGCGGTGCGTCGGCAAGCAGAAGCAGCAGTAGAACGCGTGAAAGTTCAACTTGAGGACACCCAAATAAAAGCAGATTTGCCTGGCCTGGTTCAAGGACTCCCTTCAATAATAGGAATGCCCGTGCAACCTGGTCAGTCAATGGGACGCATTGAAGCAGATGCAGCGCTATGTGGTTCAAACAAAGAAAATAAGAATAAATCTAATTAATTCGCTTCTCATATATATCTATGAAGGGTTATTCTAAAATGAATCTTGCACGTTTTTCGGTGAATCGACCCGTGACCGCAGGAATTATCAGTATTGCGTTACTTGTGCTTGGCCTTTTTTATGTCTCACGCATGCCAGTGTCATTGTATCCTGAAGTTAATTTTCCATTTGTTGCTGTTACCTTAACCTACCCAGGCGCTTCGCCAGAACAAATTGAAGCAAAAATCATAAAACCACTTGAATCAGAGCTGTCTGGCATTAAAAAAATGACTCGTGTTATTGCCATTGTTCGCCCAAGCTACGCGCAGCTTATTTTAGGTTTTAAAATGTCTGCCGACGAGTCAGATTCAATAGACGCAGTGCGAGAAAAAGTTTCTATTGTGAGAGGCAGTTTTCCGCAAGGCGTAAAAGAACCCATAGTACGGCGCATCGATTTGGGCTCCACTCCTATTTTGATTTACGGAGTTGAAAGCAATGCGACACCAGCGCAATCTAAAAAAGAACTGGAATTAGCACTTATTCGAAATTTGCAGCGAACCGAAGGAATTAATGAAGCACGTATTATTGGTATTGGTGAAGAGCGCTTAGAATACTCTTTAGATGCCGATAAATTGAGCGCACTTAGAGTTGCGCCAGTTGATATTTTTGATGGTCTCAATGCCAAAATGGCCGTAATTCCATGGGGAGATGTTGAAAAAAATGGGTCGTACACGGCAGTTGCTCGAAAGGTACTCAGTGCCGATCCAAAATATTGGCTCGACCAAGTTATTTCTCTGCGAGATGGCCGTGGATTGCGCCTTGCTGAAGTTGGAAATATAGAACGGACCCAAAATGCCGAGGTGCCAATCGTTCTTATTAATGGAAAGCGCGGCCTTGGTTTGGTTGTTACTAAACGTGCCGACGCAAACACCGTCGATACAGTTCACCGCGCCGAAAAAATTGTTTCTGAAGCCAAGCTTCCAGATGGCACAAAACTTTTTCCAATCATTAACCAAGCAAGCTTTATTGAAGAAAATGCACATGAAGTTTGGATAGCATTATTTGTTGGTGGTGCTTTTGCTATTTTAATTATTTTTCTTTTTTTAACTGATATAAAGTCGGCACTCATTTCTGCAACCGCATTGCCTGTGAGTATCGCCGGTTCGTTTATGTTTATGAGTTGGCTCGGTTTTTCGCTGAATACTATGAGTTTATTGGCGCTTGCTTTAGCTATTGGTTTGCTCATTGACGACGCCGTTGTGGTGCGCGAGGCAATTTATGGTGAAATGGAAAAAGGTTTACAAGGGGCAGAAGCAGCAATAAAAGGAACAGATAAAGTAGCTTCAGCAGTGCTTGCCACAACACTTGCAGTAGTGGCGGTCTTTTTGCCAGTAGGACTCATGCAAGGCATGGTCGGGCAATTTTTCAAACAGTTTGGCCTCACAATTTGCATCAGCGTTACTATTTCTCTCTGGGTAGCTTTTACTCTAGACCCCATGTTATCTGCAAAATTTGCCGGAAAACCCAAACCGCTCAAAGGATTATTCTGGGACAATTGGCGCACGTTTCTAAGCCGCACCGAAGTTAAAATTTCGCGCTGGGCTCATTTTTCGTTCAGGCATCCTGTACTTGTCATATTTTTGGCACTTGTTTCCTTAGTGGGCGCATCTGTTTTGGTTCTTTCACGCGGCGCAGACTTTTTAGCTTTTGAAGACAGGGGCCAATTTATTGTAAATATTCGAGCCCCTATAGGTTCTACAAGAGCGCACAGTGAAATAATTGCGCAAGATGCAATCGCACGGCTAAGAGATTTAGAAGGACTCAAAGATATTTATGCTTCTGTCGGTGAAGAACGCGACGAAACACTGAGCCTCCTTCGCTTTGTTTTCACTCCAAAAACTCAGCGTAAATTAGGGCTACTTGCCTTGCAAAGCCAAGCACGGGACAGACTCAAAGGCTTGGCAGGAGAGTGGTTGGTATTAGACCCTGCCCCTATTGAAGGTGTAGGAGGCGAAGCGCCATTGAGTGTTTATGTCTACGGCGACGATTTGAAAGCCTTACGCCCCATAGCAGAAGACATCAGAAAACAAATGAAAGAAATTCCTGGCGTTGCAAGTGCGCGCATGGAAACTTCAGCTTATGGCCCTTCTGTAGACATAGACTTTAAACCACAAGATATTGGCTTTGCAGGGACACAAATGCAAGCAATAGAAATTTCTGGCCGCCTCGCCCTCACAGGCCTCGAAGCCGGAAGCGTGGGCGACGACAATTTACCATTTTTTATCCGCTTTAAAAAAGAAGATCGCAGCTTAGAAAAAGTTTGGGATAATTTAATGGTGCCCACACAACGCGGCCCCATGTACGTGCGGCAGTTTTCTGAAATGTCTCAAAATCAGCGCGCGACATCGATTGATAGAGAAAAAAGAACACGTAAAATGGTCATTTGGGGCGCCCTAGACAGAACCAGAACCTATGGTGCTGTGTTGGGCGACGTGCAAAAACTCGTCGACAAAATTCCAAAGCCCAACTTTGGCGAAGTGGGCGGCGATAAAGAAATGTTTGAAGAAATGGTCGAAAGCTTTGGCATTGCAATCGTCGGAAGTCTGTTTTTTATTTTCGTAATTTTAGCAGCTCAATTTGAAAACCTGTGGCGCCCCTTTGTTATTCTTCTATCACTTCCTTTAGCTATTATTGGCGGATTTGTGGCATTATTTTTGGCGGGCCAACAACTGGCAATGGGCGCATTAATTGGGATGATTTTGCTCATCGGCCTTGCCGCAAAAAATGGAATTTTACTAGTAGATGCCATAGGTACCAAAGAAAAAGAAGAGTCGTTAGAATTTGCAGTGGTTGAAAGCGTAAAAGAACGCAGTCGACCAATTTTAATGACATCTATTGCCATGATTTTTGGTATGATTCCCACTGCAGTGATGCGTGGCGGTGGATCTGAATTCCGCTCGCCAATGGCGATAACAATTATAGGTGGAGTTATTTCATCTACTTTTCTTTCTTTTTTAGTGGTGCCCGCAATTTTTGGCGCCATGAATGCTTTAAAAAATTGGAGAAAACCAGATCTCAAGAAAACAGCACTTACTCTATTGATACTCGTTTGCACTTTTCAATTTCAAAACTTTATTGCGGCAGAACCAACAAAATCATCAGAATCTACGAAAAATCCTGCCCTTAAAAAGATCGCCACTGAAGCTGAAAAAATAGGTCAGCTGCGCTTTGATTTTGAACACGCTGATATGAAAAAAGTTGTTGCGCTTATAAAAGACATGCCAGACAATTCAGCGGAAAAAATTTCAATTGAATCTGCACAAACAGGCTCCGACGGTGCAACGCAGGCTGCAAGACTAGCATTTTTAGGCGGCGCAAAAGTTGAATTGGGGCGCGAATGGTATAGTCCTGGTGTAACAAATTCATTCGATATTCCTTTTTTTAATCCGATTAATCAGCGATTAAATACAATTCATAGCTCCACAATTATTGTACCAAAATCTGCAAATTTAGTTTCCTTGGGTTGGCAATTGCCATTGATTAATATTCAAGCAATTGAAGGCCTCAAAATGGCCAGTACGTTGCACAAACAGGTGCCTCTTGTTGAAGAAATGAAGTACGAAAGTGCGACTTTGAATCAGGCACAGCTCCTTTTGCAAACAGAAATGGCTTTGCAATCGGCAAGAGTGAATGAAAGGTATTTAAACATCGCTCAATCTCGATTAAAAACAGTAAAGGAACGAAAATCCGCAGGATTAGCCACAAAATTAGACGAAACTCAAAGTATTGCATTAGTTCAAGGTGCAATTGCCCAATGGGAACAAGCTAACACCGAAGCATTGCGACTGTTGAAAACTTTTGAAATGCAAATTGGCAAAGCTTATCCCGCAGAAGGTTTAGGTGTGCCTAGTTTTCCTTTTGTTACCGGAAAACCATTTCAATCTAATGCCATATTAGCTCTGGACGGATTGGTTAATATTCAATCTCAGACCAAAGAATTAACCGATGCATCGTTCTACCCTAGCCTTAATTTTGAATTGGGATATCAGGGTAAATTTTATGATGGTCGCGCAAACGACCCGCAAAAATACATGGCACTCAAAGCACAATGGATGATATTAGATGGCGGAGCTCGTGTGCGCCAAGTAGCACAAGGGCAACAATCGGTTCTCGAAGCTTTAGCGCAAAAGAAACAAATCGAAATTCAGTTGCAAAGTCAGTTTGCTACACTTCAGGTGCGTCAAAATGGCCTCATAAAAGCACAGTCGGCAGCGAGAATTGCACAGCAAGCTGCGCTTACAGCACAAGAACAAAGCCTCGACGCTTTGCGCGCTGGACTTGCAAAAATCAACGATATCCGTTCTGCAGATGAAGCAAAATTGAGTGCAGATTTTGCACTTTTGCAGCTAGAATTTGCACTGCAAGGATTGGCTTTAGAAAGCATGGCACTCACTGCCGAGTGGAATCATTTTTTGCGCTCGCGTTAATTATTGCCCATCTGTGACACTGAAAATTAAATTACAATCACGCTGAGGCCATTTTTACTTGGCTTTATTTTCAAGAGTTTGCTCTTGATTTTCTATTTTTTTATTCAGTTTTTGCATTCCAAAAATAAAGGGAGCTGCTATGCGCATTTCTGGTGCATCTAAAAAAATTTATTTTTCGTTATTCTCAATTGTTAGTATAGGCGCATTGGCATGGAGTTGCGGAAGACTCGACAATGCTCAAAAAGAGCCTAAAAAAGACGACGGATTTTTTTTGGCGCCCACACTTCCGTTTCAGGATTGGTGCAACCAGTGGGGTTTAAATTGCAATATTCCCCTTGATGCAGAAGAAAATCACAATTCTGAAACGGAAAAAAAGAGTGATGCTCCAGCCCCAAAAACACCTTGGACCGCCGAACAATGGAAGGCGGCGAGTCACATTGCGCATTCAGTTCTCTCTGAAAGCATCAATTTATCTGTCGCCAGACAAGATTTTAACCACCCTCAATTTCGTATGATAATGAACGACCTAGGTGTTTCGGTAAGCGTGAAAAACATGACTGATTTTTTAGATAAATTTGGATTCTCTCAATTTTTAATTCCGGGCGATGGCACTCTAAAAATCAATCATAACGGAACAGGGCAAATATTAGGCCGCAGTCGCCTTCAATGGAAGCTCGCAAATTCAACAAATATTGCGCCTCAAGAAAACGGAAATATCGACTTAGCAGGTGTGACGTTGTCTAGCTCAACTCAATCACAAGCAGAAGTTCTCTCTAGCACTTCGCGCTATAATAACTCCTCACAGGCCATGAATTTAGCTAGCAATACAATTACAGATGTTCCCAATTCATTTTTAACTCATGAAGCAAGAATTGACTTGTCTGAATTTAAAAAAATGACCGCCGAACAATTCTTTAGAAACTTAGGATTGTTGCGAGATTTTTTAATGGTGCCAAATCGCACCTTTAAATTGAGCAATGCATTTTTCAGTACAGTGGCCTCAAAAATTCCGATTTTTATTGAAAATCCAATATTTAAAACGTCCATTCCAAGTATTTTTGCAAATATCGCCTCATTAGAAATTAAAAAGGCAAATGCGCTGCCAATGGCAATTGGAACTTTAAAAGAGGGAAAAAAATTAAAATGCACCATTGAAATGGAAGGACAGCCCAAAGTAGATCTCACATTAGACCCCTCTTTTGGGTTAAATAATTCGAGCTCTACTCCGCAAAACAATGCTAAAATAGAACTCTTTGGAGTCACTGCTAAAGCATATATGGGTGCTATTTCGCCAAGCTTTAAATTACAGCTCATAGAATTAGAACCCACAAGAATCGTAATTAAAAAAGTACCTATAATCGGAGAAGTGGTCATTCCCACAGGACCCGAAACACCACCAGCAAAATTTAAAGCATTTTCGTGCGCGGTACTGAACTTGAACTCTAACGACTAATTGCTTTCCACTAGGAATTCTTTTCGAATGAGTTCAAAACCAGGAGAACCAGTTGCCAAGCGGTAATCGTAACGAATTACATTTGTATGTAAGGGCATTCCATTGCGTGGATTCAACAAGGGCATTTTTGTTCCGCAGGCAGTCGGTATTGTGTTAACAGGATCAAAAGGAATCGTCGCTGGGCAATTCCAAATTGACCCCGTTTCAACAACTAAGCTAGAAATTATGACCGAATGCGGTGCCATGTATCCGCCATTCAATAATAAGCTACCATAAGCTTGCCAAATAAAAGCATTTCCAGCAAAAACAAATGCATCGATTCGAGAAGTCTCGATTATAGAACGAGGCTTACGCGTTGGTGCCCACAAATTACCACCGGCGGTTTCTAATTTGAAAGTGCTTGGCGGCGGCGAACCCAAGGCCAGTAAATTCTCTCTGCTGATCCATGAATAGGGGCGTGAAGTTGTAATATTATTAATGACCTCTGTTTTATCAAATCCATGATTAGGGTCGCCCACAATAACATCACCAATAGCTCCTAAATGCAGCGCATCGGCATCTCGCGACGCTGGAGTGAGGGCGTGCTTGATAGCATTTTCTTCGGAAACCGGGTATGGAAAAGGAGATTTAACAGCAATGACATCGTCTATAATATAAATATTTTTGGCGTAAATTGTCCCTTTTCCAGAGTATTTTCCTTTAATGACTAAATCGCCATCGATAAACACTTCACCCGAAATTTGAAACGGAGACTTTGTGCCATCGAGAACAACGTTTCCTTTAAACACATTTTCAAAACTATCAAATGGCGAAGGTGCATTTGCCGATTTGTAATGTTTTAAATCGCCAACTAGTTTTCCTTTAACTGCCCCAGCCACATCCACTAATTTAAGATCGGGGAATTTAAAGTCTTTGGGAAAAATAACTTTATTGGAATTGTGGTAATTTTCCTCTTCGCCTTTGAGAGAATGCCCCCACAATTTGTTTGGAATTTGGTTGGTTGCAAATAATTTTCCAGTAATAGTAAGGCCCGTTCCCGTGTCGTCTCTCACGCCTGAAAGGGGAAAATCGATTCCGCCCACATCGCCTTCAATGCGCATATGACAAAACAAACATTGCACTGTTCTTGTTAAAATTGCACTGCGAAACACAGAAGGTTTCCATATTGTTTCAATTGGAACAGTTTTTTGAACTCCAGGCTTATTTACTGTTGTTACCTTAATTTCAATATTATTGGTTTGAGTATTTGCGCCCCTTGGAAACGTAATACTATCGTCTCCCGGTTTACCCTCAGCAACTTTCACCCATTTTCCATCAGCGTCTTTGATTTCCACTATTATTTTTTCAACGCCAGCCGGGTTGGAAACTTTCAATGCCACCGAAACAAGAGCTTGCGTGCTGAGGCTGTCGTTAGGCACCGCTACTCTTAAATCGGAAATCACAGGAGCTGTGGTATCTACTACTGAGCTTCCATTGCCAGAAACACCTGCAGCCATGTCCGTCATGCCGCTCGTTTGATGAATGCCTCCTATGGGGTCTTCGGGCGCAGCTTTTGGATTTAGAGCTTTAACTTTTGCCACGGTTGCTTCGTCTGCACCGCGCTTGCTTTGGTCTCCTTCAGCAGGAATGGGCGCACTAGGCGGCAGTTCTGTTTTTTGGGGAAAGTGTTTGTCTATGGAAACAAACTGAGACTTTTGCTGGCATGCCGTAGCTGCTACAATACCCAGTAAAAAAATATAAAAATTTCTTGCTAACATGGCCATTCATTCCTCCAGAACTGGCTTTTCGAATTCCAGTGCGAGACTGGACCGTAAAGACACTATCGGAAGGTATTGATAAAACATTTAAAAATATTATATATTGTGGTTTAGTGTAATGAAATTTTTGACTTTTTTAATTTTCTACAGGAAGTGGTTTGTCGAAATGCGATCAAACTCTACTGGGGTGAGGTGTGCATGAGCAAATCTGAGCCATATTGCTTGGCTTTGCAAATGAGAAGGCGATAAAACTTCATTCAAGTGTGACATTTGTCGGGCTACTTGCTATTAAAAGTCGTAGCTGGGTTTTCCAGCGCAAAGTTTTTCAAAATTATAGGGAGTGGAAAGATATGACTAACGCAATGATTCTGAATTTGAAAAAAGTTGGTGCGGGTTTTATTGCACTCAGTGTTTTGTCATGCGGCACATCTAGCAAAGTCGATTCACAAATTGCTGCTGTGCCAGCTCCGTTTCCAGTAGTTTCTATTCAAACAATTGCAGGCATGCAGAATCTAAAAATTACTTACATGGGTGTTACCAAGTTTTACCCGGCGTCGAACTTTAGCGCCAAAATAATGAACTACCCCTGTAATAACTTGAGCCTTCCTCCTGTTACCCAGCAATTAAACGGTCAAATAATAAGCGCTGTAAAAGTGAATACATTGCCAGGCTTGTCTACTTCAGGACATGTGGCGGTGGGAGTTATTTTCAATTACTGCGCATTAGTCAGCTTTTCAGCAAGTTTTATTCTTAAACCCAATAATTTGGGAAACCATGTGTTTAAGTTACTGCAAGTTCCAAAAGCTCGAACACTCACTCCTGTGCCCACAACTCCAGCGAACGCAACTTTTCCAGTGGACATTATTAGAGGTTTTGCATTTACTTCTACAGGTAAATTAATGATGAATTTAGCGAATCCCACAGATAGTACAGGGTTCTATTATTTTTCACTTCCGACAAACAGCACTCAGCCTATGGGACCATTTCAAGGTTGCGTTAACCAGGTTATTGGTGAAGCTCCAATTTGTTAATGATGGGAATAAGGAATTTCAGTTAAAGAAGCGATTTTTATTCGAAATCTGACTTTTATCAGGCCGTTTTCTTAAGAATATACTTCATAAAAGCCGATTTTAAATAGTGTCCAATAACTTTAACCTTAGCGGACTCCAGATTCCTACTACAATCGCAACTGTCACAATGCACAGC